>JBBAWA010000006.1:14470-25639 GCA_040397425.1 Methylacidiphilales bacterium | reverse complement strand
ACGACTCACCTGCGTGCGAATCTGCCGATTAAACCAGGACAGATTGGTGGGCCTCTTTTGGACAGCCAAGGTAAAGTGGTGGGAGTCCTTATGCTGGAAATCGATGAGGGTAAGGCGTGTTATGCTCTTCCGATTGAGGCGGCTTCGAAAGTTGCGGCAGACATTCAGAAGTTTGGGGAGCCACGTCACGGATGGATGGGAGTGGGGGTGATGCCTGATCGAAGCCGGCCTGAGCGTGGTGCACCAGTTTTTGTAGATCGGCTTTATAAGGGTACTCCTGCTGAGAAGAGTGGGTTAAAGATGGGGGATGAGGTGATTTCGATCGGAGGGCGACCTGTGCACGAACCCTCCGATATTTTGGATGCGGCGTTTTTTTCGGAGGTAGGGGGAAAAGTTCCAGTTCGCGTGAAGCGAGACGGAAAAGAGCAGGTATTTACGATTACCGTTTCGGCACGACCTGAAAGTTCGCGGATTGTCGAACCCGCACCGCTTTTCCCGAACCCCTCTGGCGGGCCAGCCTCTCAAGGGGTGCCGGTCAAAGCAAACCGCTAACTTTCACCGCCTGTTGTGCGGTAGGTTCTTATTTAGACGATTTGGAGTAAGCTCCCCTCATGCAGTTTAAGGACACAGCCCTGATCTTGGCAGGACATGGCTCCACTAAGAATGCGGATTCCAGTCGCTTTACCAGGGAAACGGCACACCGGATCAGGGAGAGGGGGATTTTTGGTGAGGTACGGTCGGCTTTTTGGAAGGAGCAACCCTCCTATGCGGATGCAATCAACGGGTTGAAAACAAAAAAGGTGGTGGTGGTGCCCTGGTTTCTGGCGAACGGTTATTTCACCATGAAAATTCTAAAGCGTGAATTTGCGGAGGCAACGGGAGTGGAGTGTCGGGTGACGGAACCAATCGGAATGAGGCCTGAGATCCTTGGTCATTTTCAAAAGAGGGCGGAGCGTTTGTTGGCGGTGAAGAATTGGAAGCCCAGCCAAGTGAGCCTATTGGTGGCAAGTCATGGAACCCCACTGCATGCGGGTTCCAGCGGAGCAGCGGTTGGTTTAGCAGAACAGCTGGCGAAAGATGGTTATCGGACGGCGCGGGCTGTATTTCTTGAGGAGGAGCCAAGAATTTCTGACTGGAGAACTCACGTACAGGAA
Source organism: Methylacidiphilales bacterium (assembly GCA_040397425.1). GTDB lineage: Bacteria > Verrucomicrobiota > Verrucomicrobiia > Methylacidiphilales > Verrucolacustridaceae > Verrucolacustris. Next base: position 24,485 of record JBBAWA010000006.1, on the reverse strand, counting down.
GGGCCGGTGGTGGTATTGCCCCATTTTTTAGCGGGTGGGTTACATGGTTCGGAGGATGTGCCGGAACTTTTGGGGATATCGGGGGCGGAGGAAGGTTGGTATAAATCTGAAAAGGGTGAAGTGGGTTATGGCGAGCCCTTGGGAAGGCCTGAAGAGGTGGAAGAAATAGTTATCGAATTGGCAGTAGCTAAGGCTTGAAAGAAAATAGTCATGGAAACGATGTATGAAGCAGGCGAAATGGGGCAAGTGTGCTGGATTCAGAAAGAGAAGGGTTGGGAGGTCAGACATATTCAGGATCAAGACGCGGTTGGACAGTTACGCGGTATAGCGACTCTGGACGAGTTGGAGGAGGTTGTGCGTTGGGATGGGCAAGGGCAGTACCGCCCTCTTCGGACGGAGGGCAATCTAGCTGCCGGCTGGCGATATTCTGTAAACAGGGATTGGGAGCTTAGGGAAGTTATGGAGGTTATTTATCCAGGCATGTGGGGGAATGCTGAGGCATGGAAAAACGGAAATTTGAAATTTCAAACATGGGATGATGCATTGACGAAGCAGACCGAGCGGGTTCGGAACAAGGTATCGCAAACAGGGGATTTGCCTCGAAAAGTGATCGAGAAAAACTGCAAAAAGCGATGTCTCAAGACTGTTCTCTGGGCAGGGGAGAAGCCTGAGAATAGAGACTGTAAGATTCCCATGCTTTGCACGGGCCCCTGCGGGATGTTTTGGAGTTGTCTAGAGAGTTAGCCGAAGAGGCCTTTTTTCTTCGTTTTCGCGAGGGCAACGCGGGAAGGGTCTCGGGCGTTTTGTACCGCTTCCTCAGATGTGATCAGACCTTTTTCGACTAGTTCATCTAGGCTGGAATCGATCGTACGCATGCCGTCTCGACCCCCAATCTCCATTACACCGACAATCTGCTCCATGCGTCCTGTTCTTAGGCACGCGGACACAGCTGGGCTCGATGTCAAAACTTCAGAGGCAAGAACACGACCTTGACCATCTGCCCTAGGAAGGAGACGTTGGGAGATTACTGCTTTAAGGCCATTTCCCAATTGAGCACGGATCTGGGGAAGCATTTCCGACCCAAACATTTCAAGAATCCGGTCGAGAGCCTTCACAGGGTCGGATGCGTGAAAAGTGGCAAGAACAAGGTGCCCTGTTTCAGCCGCCTGAAGTGCGACTTGAACCGATTCTTGATCTCGGAGTTCGGTGACGGCAATGACGTCGGGGTCTTGGCGTAGGGCGTGGCGAAGGCCTGCGGGAAAGGATTGGGTGTCCCGACCGATTTCCCGTTGTTTAATCAGCGAAAGAGCAGGTGGAAAAACGTATTCGATAGGATCCTCTAGAACTACAATGACACCAGAACGGGTTCGAGAGATCTCTTCGATCATGGCGGCCATCGTGGTGGACTTTCCTGATCCAGTGGCTCCAGTGATAAGAATCAGGCCCTCCTCGGCAGCACACAGTTTTTTGACAACGGGCGGAAGGCCCAGTTGCTCTAACGATGGGTTGCTACGATTGATGAATCGAAAAGCCGCCTCCACTGTGCCTCGGGCGAAGTGAGCGTTCCCTCGCAAGCGCCCAATACCCGCTACATCCATCGAGAAGTCGAGATCCAGCTCTGATTCTAATTTTGCGCGTTGGGTTTCAGTAAGAACGCTAAAGGTGAGTTCTCGGCAAAGTTTCGAAGACATGGGTGGGTAGGGGAGAGACTGTAGGATCCCTTGAACGCGGCAGGCTGGGGGTTGGCCTACCGTAAAATGAAGATCAGAAGCGCCACGCTGTGTGGCTTCCGTCAGAAGCTGGAGGATATTGAGATCGCTCATACTTGGGATTGTCCTGCCTGAAAAGCTTGGCTGGAAATACCCATGGAGGCTCTCCTGAACTCATCAACCGCGGGGGCGGCCGCAAGAGCGGCCTCCAGAGAGACGTTCCCGTCGCGGTAGGCTTGGACGAGGGAAGTGGTCATGGATCGGTTCTCTGGAGCTTGGGAGTTTTGCATGAAGTCGACCAGTTCGGTGCCTCCGCCTTTGCGAATCCACTGGCGGGTGGCGGCTTGATTTTCGAAGTGCTCTCCGACGAGAAAGAGTTTTTTATTTAATCCCGGAACAAGCTGTTGGGTGAAGACGCCGACAAGCTGGGCGGCGAGTAGAGCGGAGGCGTCCTCGCGCTCTTCTGGACTGAAGATGCGGTGGAGGCGTTCCACGGCTTCGGCAGCACTGCTGCTGTGTAGGGAGGCAAGAACGAGATGGCCGGTTTCAGCTGCTTGGAGAGCAGTACTGGCGGAGACGGCATCCCGAATTTCCCCAAGAAGTATAATGTCTGGGCTTTGGCGTAGAGCGCGGCGGAGGCCTTCGGCGAAGGTTGGTGTATCGGCTCCTACTTCGCGCTGAGTAAATCGGCAGAGATTTTCCTGAAAGAGATATTCAACCGGATCTTCGATCGTGATGATGTGGCGTGTGGAGGTTTGGTTGAGCCACTCCAAACCGGCAGCCATCGTGGTGGATTTTCCCGTTCCCGTAGAGCCGGTGACCAGGACGAGCCCTGAAGGGCGGGAAAACCATTTTTGAAGAAGAGCAACGGGAAGACCCAACTCTTCCATGGAGGGAATCTGGGTTTTGATATTACGGAGGACGGCCCCGCGGACCCCGAGTTGGCGATGCAGGTTGACGCGGAAGCGGAGTCCCGATCGGGTAACGAAGCTGGCATCGTGGTCCGATGCCTCAGGCTTGGCTCCACAGACGGACCAGAGATAATTAAAAAGTTCCTCCTGGGTGGCTTCTGTTTCTATTCCAACAAGTTGGTCGCCCAAGCGGATAAAGGGGGTCACTCCTTCGCGCAGGAAAAGGTCGCTTGCCCCTGCTTGGAGGCAGGACTCGCAAAGTGACTCAAGAGCTTCCATACCTTTCAGATGATGTTCTTGCTTGCCTTAAAAACCAAGCTCCGCGGAGGAGTCCTATGAGTCCGGAGGCTGAGGGGAGTCTGGCATTTCGTATGGGGGAATTTTTCTCCAACGGGGGAAAGCTGGGAAAGGCGAAGGGGTACGAGTCAAGGCCTGGACAAGCGAAGATGGCGGAGCGGGTGGCAGAGATTATTGAAGATCGAAAGCACCTGGTCGTTGAGGCGGGAACGGGGACAGGCAAAAGCTTGGCCTATCTGGTCCCAGCTGCTTATGCGGCTCAGGAGCTGGGCAAAAAGGCGATCATCAGCACTTATACGATTCATCTGCAGGAGCAGCTGTTCGGAAAGGATGTGCCGATCGTTCAATCTTTGGTTCCATTTGAATTCACAGCTGCCTTGCTCAAGGGGAGACAGAACTACCTTTGTCCGCATCGGTTGAAAAAAGCGCAGCAACATCAGGGGGATCTTTTTGCGACAGGTCAGGCGGAGCAGTTGAAGGGGTTGGTGGAGTGGGCACGGAGGACGAAGGATGGAACCCTTTCAGATATCGATTTTCAGGTGGATGCGGCGGTCTGGGCGCAGGTGTGCAGCGAGGCGTTTGCCTGTACTCCAAGGCATTGTGGGGGGGCAACAGGATGTTTTTACCAGATGGCGAGGACGAAGGTGCTGGATGCGAACGTCGTGATTCTGAATCATGCGCTGCTTTTCGGGTTGCTGGCAGGGGCGGAGGAAAATGAGGAGTCCCCGAGCGAGGGGTATCTTTTCCCGAATGATTTTCTGGTGTTGGACGAGGCTCATGAAGTGGAGGACGTGGCGGCGAAAGCGTTGGGATTGGAGGTAAGGCTGGGCTCGTTACGGTTTCTTTTACAGCGGTTGGTTCATCCCCGGACCAAGAAAGGGGTTTTGACGAGGGTCGGCGATGGAAATGCGGTGAAATCCACGTTGGGAGTGCTGGGGATTTTGGAGGGGGCGTTTGAAGAGATTTTAGAAAGTGCGGGTCTGGGGGCGTCGGGCCAGAAACGGGTCAGGCAACCCTTGGGAGTGAAGAGCGAGTTAGGGCCTCGGTTAATGGATGTGCGGGCTCAGTTGCTCAAGCTCGCGGAGGATGCTGGCGATGGGGAGGAAAGAAACGAGTTGAAAGATCATGCAAGAAGGTTGGAGGCGAGCGCCTTTGGGTTAGGGGAGTTTTTGAAAATGAGTCGGGAAGGGCATGCGTACTGGGTGGAGAGGAGGCTACCCGAGGAGGGCAGAGCGCACCGGGGGGAGATGAGTCTGCACGCTTCCCCAGTGGAGGTAGCGGAAAGATTGGAGGAGCTGGTTTTTCGGCCTGACTGCACCACGATTATGACGAGTGCGACTCTGGATGTGGGAAGGGGATTGGAGTTTTTTGCAAAACGAGTGGGGGCGCAAGAAGCGGAGACACTTTTGGTGGAGTCGCCTTTTGATTATGAGAGTCAGATGCGGGTATATCTACCCAAGGGGATGCCGGAACCTTTCGAAGGGCAGAGATTTCAAGAGGCGTTGGAGGGATGGATTCAGCGGTTTGTAGGAATGACCAAGGGGAAGGCGTTTGTGCTGTTTACGAGTCGGGCAATGTTGCGAAAGACGGCGGAGGGTATGGCGGGATGGTTTGAGGAGCAGGGGATTCGGATGCTGGTGCAGGACAAGGGGAACTCGAGAACCCGGCTTTTGAAGGAGTTTAAGGAGGATCGGGATAGTGTCTTATTTGGTACGGACAGCTTTTGGCAGGGGGTAGATGTGCCTGGAGAGGCGCTATCGAATGTGATTTTGACTAGGTTGCCGTTTTCGGTTCCGGATGAACCACTGTTCGAGGCGAGGTGTGAGAGGATCAAGGAGAAGGGGGGAGAGCCCTTTCGGGAGTTGCAGTTGCCTGAGGCGATTTTGAAGTTTCGACAGGGGGTGGGGAGATTAATTCGGAGCAGGGAGGATCGGGGTCAGATTGCGGTATTGGACGGGAGGATCCTGAGTAGGACGTATGGGAAGAGCTTTTTAAAGATTCTCCCTGAGTGTCCGGTGGAGATTCTTGGAAATGAGGATTAGATTGTCAGAAGGAAAGTAATCCCTTAATTCTAGAATATGCATTGGGGGTTGTGCTTCTGTCTGGTGTTGTTTTTATCCAATTTATGGGCAGAGGCTCCGATGGATTTGGATTCTCCGTTTATAAAAATAGCCTTGATTAAGGGAAGCACGGGATTGGTAGAAGGAAGGGAAGTTACAAAGGCCAAAATAATCGGAGATAAGATTGAGTTTAGTGCTGTAAAAAATGGAATAGCCATATTACCGGCGAGAGAGGTATTAGCCCTTCTCCCGAAGATTCCTGACTCTGGAACTGTTTGCCAGCTAAAGGATGTAGATAATGCAATTCGGTTTCTGGAATCTTTACCAGCAGAACTTAAACAGAGGTCAGAAGCTTCGGCCGAGGTTCTTCAGAAGTGGAGAGATTTGAAAAGACAGTTAGAAGAAGTGGAGATTAAGCGGAAGAAAGAAGAGGAGGATGTGTTGGCCCGAAGAGCGGCCGAGGAGAAAATAGCTGCTGAGGAAAGAGCTAAAAAGGACCTTGGTATATTAGCAATTTGGTTGAACGAGGCCTCAGATTTTCAGAAACCGAGATCCGAGGAGGAGTTGGAGAAGCTAAGAGATGAGGGGCAGAGTTTATTGAAAAAGAAAATGGGAGACTCTGCGAAAGTTTATGATTGTCTCGCCGTTCTTTCTCAGGTTTTGCCTGCAGAAAAAGGCGGGCCACTACCCGAGCTAGCAAAACTAGGTGAAGTGCAGCCTAAGTTGGTTCCTGATGATATTCTCGTATGGGCGACTGCGGGCATATTGATCGCATCTTTCTTTGGATTGCTCATCGGATTTAGTTTTACCTCTTCAGGAGTGACTCGTTTGCGTGAGGGAGCTTTCTTGGGTGGGCTCGTTTTTGGGGGGCTGGGCTTAGCAATCCTAGCTGGTCTTGGTGGAATTTGGTGGCCAGTCAGCAGGGATGGAGAAAGTATTTCATTTGATATATCCCCGACGCTCGAAAGAACGATTTTATTTGCAAAAAACGGAATTAAGCCAGCTTATTACCTTCCAAAAAGTGCAACCAAGGCAACGGGAATACAATTTGTTTCTACCATATTAGCATCACTTCCTGCTTCGGATGAGTCCTTCGGAATGTTGAAAGGGAGGCTTAAAAATGGAGCTCTTTGGGTGAATGCTGACAAATGGACATGGAAGCAACCCGTGACGGCTCTCGGAATACCCATCCCTGTAAACTTTATATTTGAAGGAAAATCACCTAAAGCATCAGCGTGGAAAGATATTGCGATAGATAAAGTATCATTGGGTCGGATCACTCTTCCAGAATTTCTTGGATCTATTTTCTGTGAAGGAATGAAAGCGACATTACAAAACGGATTAAGTAGTGGTGGTTTTGATTTAATTAAGATGACCCAAGAAGAAAGCGGTCAGTTAATCATTTCAACAGAGGCTTCTGGCACAAAGCCGAAAGTTGAGATCAAAGAGGAAGTTAAAGAGGAAGTGAAGGAGGTAATCGAGGTAGCTGGAGAAGTTTACCAAAAAGATATTTCAGCCGAAAGTTTAGGAAGAATCTATAAAGAGGGAAAGATAGATGCATATATGGGAAAATTTGTTTTGCTCGACGGAATAGTTTCTGAAATCTCAAGTGGAACTGAATATTCAGGCAATATTAATAGTGGAAATATTGAAGCTGCCACTGGATTGATGTCGGGCAGTCCTTTGGCTAGAATCAAACAGGATGACTTTGATATCTTCTATCTAAAGGGCGGAGTTAAAATAAAGTGTTATATTAAGTCAAAAGAGGTCTTTACGAAAGATAGTAATGGGGACATATATTTGGGCCCCGCGGCAAACATTGTCCAAGCTGAACCGCTTATTAAAAGTGGGCTAAGAGTAAAATTTCAAACTGAGGGACGTGTGCAAGGGGTTAATAAATTTGGTGAAATTGAGGTTTACGGAATTAGGCTCGATAAGCCAGAAGATGTTAAGTGTTACGATCCTAACCAATCTATACTGTTTGCTAAGTTGGATATCAAAGCTGTCGGAGATCCTGATTTCGAATTAAAAGCCGACGCCTCCTCGGGTTTGCCAATAGTTTTTATAAGCAGTAATCCATCGGTCGCATCTATAAAACGAAATCGAGTCACATTGCTTGCACCCGGAACCACAACGATTACTGCTGAGCAGAAAGGGGATGAAATCTGGTCAAGGGCAACTGCTAAGCAGATTCTAACGGTTGATCCTGCGCCACCAAAAAAATAATTACTTTGGCAGTAAAGCTAATTCAATACACGTTTTGACATAGTCCGCACGGCGATTCTGGTGTTTCAGGTAATAGGCGTGTTCCCAGACGTCGATCCCATAGATGGGGGTGCGGCCGGTCATCAGGGGGGAGTCTTGGTTGGGGAAGGGTTCGATAAAAAGTTTTCCGTCTTTGCCGCGACCGAACCAAGCCCATCCGCTTCCGAAGATGCCCATCGCGCATTTGGACATTTCTTCCTTCCACTTTTCATAACTGCCAAATGTATCATCGATCTCCTTAGCCAGTTTGCCCTCAGGTCTTTTGCCGGGGTTGGAGAGGGTTTTCCAAAGGATGGAGTGGTTGGAGTGGCCGCCGGCATTATTGCGGACGGTAGTACGGACATCAGCGGGAACAGCATCTAGGTTTCCTAAAAGTTCCTCGAGGGATTTTTTTTGGAGGTCGGGGTAAGGGGCGATGGCTTTGTTGAGATTGTTGACGTAGGCGGCGTGGTGTTTGTCGTGATGTAGGGTCATCGTCTCGGCATCGATATAAGGTTCAAGGGCGTTGGGGGCGTAGGGGAGAGGCGGCAGGGAGAAGGGCCCTCCTTCGCTCAGTCTCGGCAAGCCTTGCTGACCTACGGAGGGTTCCGCCGCAACGACAGAGAAGGGCAGGATGCGGGAGGCGATGGAGGAGCCAAGAAGGATTTGTAAGAAGGAACGTCTTTTCATGGGCTTATTATCCCGCTTGCCGATTGAAGCGAAAGCTTTTCATGAACGGGCTTACCGATCGGACGATTAGGGTAATCGTCCCTGTCGGTTAACGGACTTGAGGAGGAAGGGGGGTTAAGATATGATTATCAACTAGTTCTATGAAATCGGCTGAAGTCAGAAAAGGGTACTTGGAGTTCTTCCGTGGGAAGAGCCACACGATCGTGCCCTCGGCCAGTTTGATGCCGACTTCACCGAATCTCCTGTTCACCAACGCTGGGATGAATCAGTTCGTTCCAATTTTTCTGGGGCAGGCCAAATTTCCAAACTCACCGGCTCGGGCTGCTGACACTCAGAAGTGCATTCGGGCGGGTGGGAAACACAACGATCTGGAGGACGTCGGTTTCGACACCTACCACCACACCTTTTTTGAGATGTTGGGGAACTGGTCATTCGGGGATTACTTCAAAAAGGAGTCGATTGACTGGGCTTGGGAGCTTTTGGTCGATATCTGGAAATTTCCTCCCTCCCGCCTCTATGCGACGGTCTACAAGCCCGGGCCTGGGGATCCGGCTGAGTTTGATTCTGAGGCACACGGATACTGGGTGGAGAAGTTTAAGAGAGCGGGGTTGGATCCGGCCGTTCACGTGGTGATGGGGAATGCAAAGGACAATTTTTGGATGATGGGAGAGACGGGTCCGTGCGGACCGTGCTCCGAGGTGCATGTGGATCTGACGCCGGAGGGAAAGACGCAGGGGAAGCTGGTGAATCAGGGGGATCCGCGCTGTCTGGAAATCTGGAATCTGGTCTTCATTCAGTTCAACGCCGAGCCGGGGGGGAAGTTTAAGCCGTTACCTGAGCGTCATGTGGACACGGGCATGGGATTGGAGCGGGTAGCTGGGATACTTGCCGTATCGGACGGGTTCAAGGATTTCAAAAAAGACCCATCCAACTATGCGAGTGATCTGTTTGCCCCGATCTTTGCGGAAATTGAGAAGATGTCGGGCAAGAAGTATGGAGCACGAGTGCCCAAGAGCCGGGAGGAGGTGAGCGAGGAAGAAATGAACGACTGTATCTTCCGGGTATTGGCGGATCATGTGCGAACGCTCTCGTTTTCGATCGCTGACGGGATTGTGCCCGGGAACGAGGGTCGGAACTATGTGTTAAGGAGAATCCTGCGCCGGGCTGTAATGTTTGGGCGCAGATTCAAGTTGCCGGACGGGTTCCTTTCGGAACTGGCGACGCCCTTGATCCGAACGATGGGGGAGGCATTCCCAGAACTGAAGGCGAGGGAGAAGGATATTCGGTCTGTTCTTTTGGCGGAGGAGGCTTCGTTCTCTAGAACGTTGGAGAGGGGTCTGTCGATGTTTGAAAAACTGGTGGCGGGATCGAACAAGGGGATTCAGGGAGAGGATGCTTTCACGCTGTACGACACGTATGGATTCCCGCTGGATCTAACCCAGCTGCTCGCGAGGGAACGGGGGATGGAGGTGGATGGGGTAGGATTTGAAAAAGCGATGGAGGCACAGCGTTCGCGTGCCCGACAGTCGCAGAACAAGACAACGATCAAAGTGGAGGATGAGACTGGAGCAGATTTTCCGACTGTCTTCACTGGCTATGAGAAGATGGAGGAGCCGAAGGTGGAGAGGTTGGCGGCCGAGGCGTTGAAAGAGGTGGGGCCGGCTGGTGCGAAGGGTCGGGTATTCTTGGGGCAGACACCGTTTTACGGCGAGATGGGAGGACAGGTGGGGGATACGGGTTGGATTGAGTGGGATGGCAAGAAGGTGAAGGTGGTGGCGACGATCCGTGGAGCGGGTGGAGTTCCCGTCCATCTAACCGATTCGATCGTCGATGCAAAAGGTCCGGTGAAGGTGAGTTTGGATACGGAGAGACGGGGAAGAATCGAGGGTCATCACAGTGCGACCCATCTTTTGCACTGGGCATTGAGGAGCGTGTTGGGAGAGGGAGTCAGACAGAAGGGGTCGTACGTGGGTCCGGATCGGTTGAGGTTTGATTTTTCGCATCTGAAAGCGATGAGTGCGGAGGAGTTGGCGAAGGTGGAGTCTCAGGTGAACGAGAAGGTGAAGGCGGATGTGGCGGTTAAGTGGGGGGAGAGGCCTTATGC
>JBBAWA010000006.1:0-14370 GCA_040397425.1 Methylacidiphilales bacterium | reverse complement strand
GAGCAGGATGCGAAGGAGTTGTGGGCCAAAGGAACAGTTTTGAACGGGATCAAGTGGTTGGGGGTGGATCTGGGGGAAGTTCCGAACGGGTATTTGCCCGTGTTGGCAGATCGAATAAAGAGGGAGGGGGAGGCGGTTCTGTTTTTGATTGGGAAAGAGGGTGGAAAAGTACCTTTGGTTGCACTTTGCACGGCCGAGGCAGCTAAGAAGGTTCAGGCGGGAAAGATCATCCAGACTGCGGCGCCGGAAGTGGGGGGGAAGGGTGGGGGAAGACCTGATATGGCGCAGGGTTCGGGAGCGGATGCCTCGGGAATCGACAAAGCGTTGGCGGCTGTTGAGAAGATGGTGAAGGCGGCTCTGGGGGGCGGGGCATGAAAAAACCACAGGGGGCGGATCGGATCGAAGAGGTGATTGCCGCCATGCGGAAGGGACGGATGGTGATCATGACGGATGATGCCCAACGGGAAAACGAGGGAGATCTGGTGTTGGCGGCGAGGAGTGTGACTCCAGCGCTAATCAACTTCATGGCCGGAGAGGGGCGGGGTTTGATCTGTGCTCCGGTTTCACAAGCCCGGGCAGAGAAGCTGGGGCTGAGTCGGATGGTGCCGAGGAACGAGGAGAGGTTTGGGACCGATTTCACCGTTTCGGTCGATGCGGCAAAGGGAATCACAACTGGGATAAGTGCTCATGACCGAGCGGCCACGCTTCGGGTTCTGGGGAAGGCGAGTCCGAAAGCAGAGGATTTAGTTCAACCAGGCCATATTTTTCCAGTGCGTGCTAAGGAGGGCGGAGTGCTGGTGCGGGCGGGCCATACAGAAGCGGCGGTGGATCTGGCCAAGCTGGCTGGATTAGGAGATGCGGCGGTGATCTGCGAAATTCTGAATCCGAACGGATCGATGGCGAGGTGGGCGGATCTAATCGAGTTCAAAAAGAAGCACGGATTGAAGTTGGGTACGATTCAGGATCTGATCGAGTACCGAAGAAGGAAGGAGCGGTTGGTGGTGCGTGAGCAGGTGGTGAAGCTGCCGACCGATTACGGGATGTTTGATCTGTATCTATACCGAACGGTGACGGATGGGAGTCACCACCTGGCCTTGGTGAAGGGAAAACCGAAAGCTAAGGATGCGGTGTTGGTGCGGGTACACAGCGAATGTCTGACGGGGGATGTGTTTGCCTCGAGGAGGTGTGATTGCGGGAACCAGTTACACGATGCCTTAAGAAGGATTGCTCAGGAAGGAAAGGGAGTTCTGGTCTACATGCGGCAGGAGGGTCGTGGGATCGGGTTGCCAGCAAAGATTCAGGCGTATCGCTTACAGGAGAGGGGCTTGGATACGGTAGATGCAAACCGGAAGCTAGGTTTCTCGGCCGATTTGAGAGAGTACGGAATCGGGGCGCAGATTCTGACTGATCTAGGCGTGAGAAGGATGCGTTTACTGACGAACAATCCGAAGAAGGTGGTGGGGTTGGCGGGGTACGGATTGGAGTTAGTGGATCAGGTGCCGATTAGGACGAAGCCGAATGCCCACAATCGAAAGTATCTGGCGACGAAGAAAAAGAGAATGGGGCATCGGTTGTGAAAAAGGGAAAATTTATCATCGTGGTGGCCGATTATCACAAAAAGTATACCGATGGAATGGTGAAGGCGGCGCGAAAGGTTTTTCACGGGCACAAGGTTGAGGAGGTTCGGGTGCCAGGAACATTTGAAGTGCCGCTTATGGTGAAGAGGGCTTTGAGGAAAAAGCCGGATGCGGTATTGGCTTTAGGTTTGGTGTGGCAAGGAGAGACGGCTCATGCGGATCTGATTTTGAAATCGGCCACCGAGGCACTGATGCGGATGATGATCGATACGGATATTCCTATTTTGCATCATCTGGTGGGAGTGAAGACAGAGAGGCAGGCGAGGGAGCGTTGTTTAGGGAAATTGAACCGTGGGAAAGAGGCAGCGGCGGCGGCGTTGCGGATGTGGAAACTGAAGGGGGTGGGTCGTGGCCGGTAAGCGCAGAGAGGGTAGGATTCTGGCGGCCCAGTTCCTTTATCAGCGGGAGGTGGGGACTTCGAGCATTCCGCTGGATGAAGCGCTGAAAAATCTTTGGGAACAGACAGAGGCAAAGCCTGAGGCGTGTGCTTTTGCCGAAGGGCGAATTCGTGCGGTGATTGAGAAGCAGGCGGAGGTGGATATGGAGTTAAAGAAACTCGTTACGAATTGGGAGCCGGGGCGTATGGCTCCTGTGGATCGGGCGATTCTGCGGTTGGCATTATGGGAGATGAAATTTGCGGAAGACGTGGCACCGATTTCGGCATTGAATGAGGCGATCGAGGTGGCAAAGGCGTTGAGTACTGAGGAATCAGGAAAATTTGTGAACGGAGTACTGGACAAGGCAAGGCAGGGGTTGAGCAGACCTGAACGTTCGATTACTCCTTCTGGAACATAGGATTCGATAAGAATGAGGATTGGGTTGGATGAAAAGTGGATGGGGATTGCGGTAGAGTTGGCAAAACGGGCAGGGAATTCAACGAGGCCAAATCCACGGGTAGGTGCGATCTTGGTGAAAGGTGGGAGGATCGTAGGGGCGGGATATCATAGGAGGGCGGGTTTTCCGCATGCGGAAATTGAGGCCATTCAGCAAGCGGGGGTGAAGGCAAAGGGAGCAAAGTTGTTTGTGACGTTGGAGCCGTGTTCGACCTATGGAAGGACGCCACCATGTACCGATCGGATCGTGGCTTCCGAGATTCGTGAGTTGATTTACGGCGCAGGAGATGTGGATCGTAGTAATGCGGGAGGTGCGGAGCGAATTCTTTCCCGAAAAAAGATCCGAGTCGTGAAAGGGATATTGCGGGAGGAGTGTGAGAAGTTGAACGAGGATTACCGGCACTGGACGACAAAAAAGGAGCCGTGGGTAATTCTTAAGCTAGCGATGACGTTGGATGGATATCTGGTCGTTCCAGGAGGGAGGTGGGTGACGGGAGAGGTTGCGCGGGCGGAGGTTCAGAAGCTGAGGTCTGAGTGTGATGCGATACTGGTGGGGGCAGAGACTTTAAGGAAAGACAACCCGAAGCTGACCGTGCGGACGGGGCGGGTGGGGGAACAACCATGGCGAGTGGTGGTGACAAGGTCGGGCAAATTACCCAAGGGAGCGCATCTTTTCCAGGATCGGCAGAAAGAACGGACGCTGGTGTATACGAAAAAGAAGTGGTCGGATGTTTTGAAGGATTTGCATCGGAGAGGAGTGTCGCGACTGTTGGTTGAGGGTGGGGCGGAGGTGGCGGAGGGTTTGGTGAAAGCCGGAAAAGTGAATGAGGTAGTGATTTATCTGGCTCCGATTCTTGTGGGGGACCGGGGGAAGGGCTTGCCCAAAATCGAAGGATGGGCGGATTGGGAATGGAGGGAGACGGTTGCCTCCAGCGCGGGGAAAGACCTGTGCTTGCGTGGAAAGCTCGGAGGGGCGAAGTAAGAGTATGTTCACGGGCATTGTAGAAGAGGCTGGAGTTGTTCAGGCGGTGACCCGTCGGGGTAAGGGGTGGAGTCTGGAGGTCGAGGCGGGGTTAATTGTGGAGGGGGTCAAGATCGGGGATAGCGTGGCGGTGAATGGATGTTGTTTGACGGTGACCGAATTGAAGGGGAAGAGGCTGATTTTTGATCTGTTGGATGAAACGAAAGAGAAGACAAACCTGCAGTCGGCTCAAGTGGGGGCGCGGGTGAATTTGGAGAGTTCGCTTAAGGCAGACGGGAAGGTGGGAGGGCATTTTGTGACGGGCCATATCGACGGGACGGCTCGGGTCAGCAAGTGGGGGAGGTCGGGAGAGGATTGGGAGTTGGAGGCGGAGGTGCCCGAGGGTTTGGAGAGGTATGTGGTGCCGAAGGGATGCGTTGCGATCGACGGGATCAGTTTGACGATTGGAAGGGTCCAGGGGCGTAAGTTCAATGTCTGGATCATTCCGCACACTTACGAGGTGACGACCCTGCGGGACAGGAAAGAGGGGGATAAAGTCAATCTGGAGTGCGACCTGTTGGCCAAGTATGTTGAAAAGATGAGCGGAGTAAAAAAATGAGCGGATTGGCACCCGAACTCGAGAAGCTTCTGGTTTTGCAGGAGAGAGAGCAGAGGCAGATGAGGTTGAATAAGGAGCTGGCGGCATGGCCGAATGAGATGAAGGCTTTGGAGCAGAGGCGGGTGGAGGTGCGCGCTGGGGCGGAGAAAAAGAGGTTGGAGGCTCAGAACGCTGAGGTGGAGCGAAAGAAGCTGGAGCTGGAGGCGGAGGCGCACCGGGCGAAGGCGGCACGGTACAAGGTGCAGCAGTTTGAGACTCGCAAGAATGAGGAGTTTACGGCCTTGGGAACAGAGATTCAGCGGGAAGAGAAAGAGGTTCAGGAAATCGAGGATCGGGAACTGGATTTGATGGCTTTGGGGGAGAAGGCCAAGAAGGAAGCGGCAGTGGAGGCGGAGGGGGCGAAGGTGAAAGAGGGGGAACTGGCTGTGAAAGAGGAGGATTTGAAGAAAAAGAAAACCGAGTTGGAGACGCGGTTAGCGGACTTGATGAAAGAGATTGAGACCTTGGCTTCGGGGGTGGAGGAGGGATTGCTGAACAAATATCGTCGGATTATGGCCAACAAGAAGGATGTGGCAGTCGTACCCGTAGAACATGGAACCAATTGCGGGGGGTGTCACATGAAGCTGACGCAAGGTTCGACCATCGCGGCCAAATCCGGGAAAGCGGGGGCAACGTGTGAAAATTGTGGGCGTCTACTTTTCTGGCCGGTGAGTTGATTTAGTTTTTGGCGGGTGAGTTCAGGCGGCTGTGGCGGATGCCGTAGAAGAAATAGATGGCCAATCCGATGGCCAGCCAGACGATGAGGCGGATCCATGTGTCGAAGGGCAGGGCGATCATTTGGGCGAGGCACACCAAGGCGCCGGCAATTGGAATCCACGGTAGAAAAGGGCAGCGGAAGGGGCGCTCCACGTTGGGGCGGGTTTTCCGAAGAACGAGGATGCTGAGGCAAACGATGGTGAAGGCAAGAAGGGTGCCGATGGAGACGAGTTCGCCGAGAACACCGATGGGGAGGACTCCCGCCATCAATGCGGCGAATAGGCCGGTGATAATTGTGGTGACGTGCGGGGTTCCGAATTTGGGGTGAAGTTGAGCAAATCTTTTTGGGAGAAGTCCGTCCTTGGCCATGGAGAAGAAGATGCGCGGCTGGCCCATCATCATAACGAGGACTACGGAGCTAAGGCCGGCGATGGCACCCAATTGGACGAGTGGTCCGAGCCAGCGTAGACCTTCTCCTGCACGATCGATGGCCAAGGCAACGGGGGCGGGCACAGCCAGCTCTTTGAAGGGGACGATGCCGGTGAGGACGAGGGAGACGAGGATGTAGAGGATGGTGCAGAGAAGAAGGGAGCCAAGAATTCCGAAGGGCATGTCTCGTTGTGGATTTTTGGATTCTTGGGCGGCAGTGGAGACGGCATCAAAGCCGATGTAGGCGAAGAAGATGACTCCGGCACCGGTGAGGATACCACTCCAACCGTACTCGCCGAAACGTCCGGTGTTTTCCGGAATAAAGGGGACCCAGTTGTGGGTATCAATATAGGAAGAGCCGCAGAGGATGAAGAGGACGATGACGGCGAGCTTGATGATGACGATGACGTTATTGAAGCGGGCGGATTCACTGATCCCGATCACGAGAAGAACGGTGGCGGCCAGGCAGACGAGGACAGCAGGGAGGTTGAACAGGGCTCCGCTTTGGGTCCAGACCCCGTGGTTAAAGACCAGAGGGGAAGAGCAGAGGGCAGGGGGGATATCGACGCCGAAGTTGTGGAGGAATTTGACAGCGTAGCCAGACCATCCGACGGCGACGGTGGCGGAGGCGAAGAGGTATTCCAAGATAAGGTCCCAACCGATGATCCAGGCCAGGAATTCACCGAGACTAGCATAGGCATAGGTATAGGCGCTGCCGGCGGTGGGAATCATGGCGGCGTATTCGGCGTAACAGAGGCCGGCAAAGAGACAGCCAATGCCCGAGATAGTGAAGGAGAGAACGAGGGCGGGTCCAGTGTGGTTTGCGGCGGTGGTGCCAGTGAGCACAAAGATTCCAGTGCCGATGATGGCGCCAATGCCTAGGAAGGTGAGTTGCCATGGGCCGAGGGCTTTGACAAAGCCGGTTTCGTGTTTGGCTTCGTGTTGGAGGTGGTCGATCTGTTTCGTTCGAAAGAGGGTTTGAAAAAGGGACATGGAGATTGAAGAGCTTAGAATTGGATCGGAAGGGATGGCAATCGTTCAGGAAAATGGGTGTAGATAATGTGCGGGATAGTGGACTGGTTATTTGGGTTCTTTGGTACAGGGGCGGATCGAGACATCGGCGCCGGGGATAATTTCCCCGATCGATTGTTGGAGTTTATGAATTCGCTTTTGGACTTCACCCATGAGAAGGAAGGGGTCGAACTCAAGGAAGATTTCGACATAGATGCGTGGGCCCGAGCGGCGGGTACGGATTTTATGCAGTCGATCGTAGTCGTCTAAGTGTTGGACAAGTTGGCGAAGGATGCGGAGTTGGGTGGTCTCTTCGATCGTAGCGTCGAGAAGATCGTTCACGGAGGAGGAGGTCATGGCCCAGGCGGCGTGGAGCATGAAAAGGACCCCGACGAGAGAGGCGAGGGGATCTAGGTACCAGCTCCATATTTGATTTCGAAAGAGATACGCGAGGAGGAGAGCCGTACACATTGCCGCATCGAAGCTGGCTTTTGAGAACCAGAGGCGGGCTTGGGATTCCATAATGGCCGAGGGTTGCTGTTGGGAGACGCGACGGGTACGAAAATAGATCCGGTAACCGATGAAAGTGTAGAGGGCGAAGATGCAAATTCCGGGAATTGTTCCCTCGGCCATTTGGGGAGAAGCGAGGTGATGGGCGGAGTGCCAAGTAATCCAAAGAGCCGAGCCAAGCATGACTAGGCCGATGCTGAGGCTGACGAGATTTTCTAGTTTTCCGATACCGTACGTGAAATGGTGATCGGGGGATCGTCGAACGGCGCGGATGGTGAGAAAAGCGGCAAGGATGGAGAGGAGGTCGGTGGATTCCTTCAGAAGATCGGTGAGGATGGTGAGAGAGTTGGAGAGGTAAGCGGCCGTGCCCATAAGAACGACATCGAGGAGGCAGAAGGAGAGCGCGATCTGGAGGCTGCGTTCGCGTGTGCCTGGGGATGAGGCGGAGGTCATTGGCGGGGCTGGCGGGATGGAAGAAAGTCGGTTAGAAAAGAGGGGTGAAATTAGGAGTATCAGAGTGGAAGCGGATTTTTCCGAAAGAGAAAAAAAGGATTTTTCAAAAGGGAGATATCATGGTGGTCGAAGGGGGTTTGGCTCGAGAATTATTGGTCATTTTATCTGGAAAGGCGAGGGTGGAGAAGCGGATTCGGGGGCGAGATCCTCTGGTGTTGGCCCGATTGGGAACCGGTGAGATTTTGGGGGAACTTTCGATTTTGACGGGCAGACGAAGGTCGGCCTCGGTGGTGGCAGAGGGACTGGTGACGGCTTTAATTGTTCCAGTGGGGAAAGTGAAGAGCCTACTGGGTTCGGCAGGTGGGTTGAGGGGGAAGTTTCAGCGTCAACTGATGGAGTCGTTAGCACGAAGATTGGTGCGATTATTGGAGCAGTTGCCGATGTATCAGGGGGTATGGAGGGAGCCAAGGACAGCGGCGGGGGTTCGATCGGCATTGGAGAAGATGTATGCAGGCTGGGCGGTATAGGAGGACCTCTGGCCTGTTGATCAATAATAACTAATTGCTAATAAATTAAATCTTACTTAATTTAAGCCTATGGATCGGTTGTTCCAGTCCTGCCTTCTGCTGATATTTCTCTCATTCGCCTCAAAGACCTTTGCCGCTGATCTCAAAAAGCGAATCAGTATCGAATCAAAAATAGCTGTTAAAAAAGTAGATGCAAAAATATCAATTAATGATATCCGGCAAACTATTTCTGGGTACTTCTTATTGCGAGACACGGCTTCAATTTATGAGGAGCCCATTGGAAAACTAGCGGGGAACTATTGGATTATCGGGAAATCTTGTGGTGGGTCGACTACGTCTGGTTCTGGGGAGTTTGTTGTTTTTCAGGAGTCGGGATGGGATTGTGAAATCCCTATTCAAGGTAATGTTAATATCAATATTGGTTCTATCCAAACCTGCTATGATAAAACAGGCTCAGGAAAATATGGTTATGAATATTACGGTTACTTGTTTACCTTACAATCTTCAGATGGTAGTATTGTTATAGTTAAATCCAGTCAGAAAGAATTCGAGAATCAGGTGGATGCCTTTAAAAAACTTAAAGCAAACACAAGTTTCAATAAAGATCTTGTCCCAAAAAATAAAATTAACTGGCTCCAGTAGAACTTTTTGCATCGCGGATCTTGGCGGTACGTCTTAGGGGTGTAATTTAAGTTATGGCGATACGCACGGAAAAGAGATCTCACCCAGTTGTTCCCTCCAGCCAGAATCTGGATGATGTGGAGAAGCTAGGTCGGACTATTTTGCGGGCGCGAGTATTAGAGGATAAATTGGGCAACTTGTATCGGGCGGGGCGAATCGTTGGAGGAGTTTATCTTGGTAGGGGGCAGGAGGCGTTGAGTGGTGCTGGGGGCTTGGCGTTGCGGAAGGGGGATATTTTTGCTCCTTTGATTCGCGACATGGCGGGAAGGTTGGGATTTGGAGAGCCTATGGTCGATGCAGTTCGGGCGTATTTGGGTTCGAGGCTAGGTCCGATGAAGGGGAGAGATGGGAATATTCATCGTGGAGATCTCACGAGAGGAATTTTACCGATGATTAGCCATCTGGGTGCGATGCTTTCGACAGTAGCGGGAGTGTTAGTGGCAAAGCGAATGAACGGGGAAAAAGGAAGAGTGGGGTTGACCTGTGCGGGAGACGGAGCCACCTCGACAGGTTCTTTTCATGAGGGGTTGAATCTGGCGGCTGTGGAGAAACTTCCTTTGGTCGTGGTAGTTGCGGATAATGGATACGCTTACTCAACACCCAACGAGAGACAGTTTGCGTGCGAAGATCTCGTGGATCGTGCCAAGGGGTACGGGGTCGAGGGGCACGGAGTGGATGGAACAGATCCGATGGCTTGCTGGAAAGTTTTGCATCATGCGGTGGGGCGAGCTCGTGATGGAGCCGGGCCGCAACTGGTGGTGGGCAAGTTGCTGAGGTTGTGTGGGCATGGAGAGCATGACGATGGTTCGTATGTAGAGAAAAAGATGAAGAGTTCGGAGAGGGGTCGAGATTGCTTAAAGGTGATGGAAGAGGGGATGAAAAAGAGAGGGAAGGAGAAGGAGTGGCAAGGTTGGCGGGAAGAGGCGCAACGAGAGGTGGAGGAAGCGGTGACGAAGGTTTCGTCGGAGCCGGTCCCAGATCCGTTTGAGGAAGATTGGCGCGCGACCCAATCGGCTGGGATGGCGGAAGTCATGGTGGCATCGTGAGCGTGACTTATTTGGATGCGATCCGTTCTGCTCAAGAAAAGGCATTGAGGGATGACCCAAGAGTTTTTATTTACGGACAGGATGTTGGAAGATTTGGGGGAGCTTTTAAGGCCACCAAGAATCTGGCCGAAAAGTTTCCTGGGAGGGTGATGGATTCCCCAATTTCGGAAGATGCGATGGTAGGAATGGCGGTGGGGGCGGCGATGGAAGGAATGAGGCCGATTGTGGAGATGCAGTTCGCGGATTTTTCGACGGTCGGGCTGAATCAGATGCTCAATCACGCGGCGACGACCTTTTGGCGGACAGGCAAGCCGTGTCCGATGGTGTTGCGGTTGCCATCGGGGGGAACGCCGGGAAGCGGGCCTTTTCATAGTCAATCGATGGAGGCGATCTACTCCCACTATCCAGGAATTGTAGTGATGACGCCTGCGACA
The DNA here is from genome assembly GCA_040397425.1 of Methylacidiphilales bacterium. Lineage (GTDB taxonomy): Bacteria > Verrucomicrobiota > Verrucomicrobiia > Methylacidiphilales > Verrucolacustridaceae > Verrucolacustris. Next base: position 4,473 of record JBBAWA010000006.1, on the reverse strand, counting down.
GTTGAAGATGCTTACACAATGCTATTAGAGGCGATTGAGTTGCCTGATCCCGTTGTTTTTTGTGAGCACAAACTTCTGTACTACCATTTAAAATCAGAAGCTTTGCCGGAAAGTGCAGTTCCCGCGTTTTGCGCTCGAGTGGTCCGTACGGGGCGTGACATCACGTGCGTGACGTATAGTGCGATGGTGCATGAGGCGGTAGCGGCAGCAGAGGAGTTAGCTGAGGAGGGGTATGAGGTGGAGGTGGTAGATTTAAGAACGGTCAAACCGTTGGATACGGACACTATTTTAGCCAGCGTCGCACGGACGGGTAGGTTGTTGGCTGTGGGCGAGTCGTGGCCGTGGGGCGGGGCCTCGGCGGAGGTGGTAGCGCGGGTCGCTTCGGAGGGTTTTGAGTTGTTGGATGCCCCTCCCAAGCGACTGAATGCGAAGGACACGCCGATTCCGTATCATCCGAATCTTTGGGCGGCGCATCGGCCAACGGCAGTGCGGATTGCGGCAGGATTAAGGGAAGTGCTGAGATATTGATTTTACGGTTGGAACTGTAAGCAGTGCCAGCGACCGAGGCGGCCCCGGCGCTGAAGTTTCCAGCCCAGTTTTCGGGCTGTCCGGATGACAGCAATTTCTTGGCCCTGGAGAATTCCTGAAAGAATGATGGTGGTTCCGGTTTTCCGGTGTTTTTCCAGGCGAGGCAAGAGATGAAGAAGAAGGGAATCGTAGAGATTGGCGACAATCAGATCTGCCTTTGGGAGAGGAGCACGAAGAGCGTCCTTGATCTGAAATAGGAGCCGAGAAGTGAGGCGATTCACTTTTGCGTTACGTTGGGCTTCTTGAATGGCGGTGGGATCAAGATCCCAGCCGAATGCTTGCACGCCAAGCTTTGCACAGGCGAGAGCAAGAATTCCCGACCCACAACCTAGATCGAGTACCGTTGGGCTGGATTTCCTATATTGCAACAGGAATTGGGTGAGATAGCGCAAGCAGAGATGAGTTGTGGCGTGTTCGCCGGAGCCAAAGGCGGGGCCTGCACGAATTTTGAGTCGGGGAATTGATCGATCCCTTAAAGATACGATCCGGTGATCACTAGTGATAAGGAGTCGTTGACCGATGCGGAGTTGAAAAGGCGAGGATGAGCGGAGGGTGATCTTCCGAATTCTTCCTGGGTAGGTCTTTTGGAGCTGCCGAAGGGGAAGGACTTTTGGGGAGTAAATTTGAAGAACTGGGGGATGGCCGAGTCGCTCGATGAGAGCGTGGGGAAGGTGGGTGGGAATTGTTAGGAGGCGGCGGCTTTCTAGAACATACATCGTGGGGTTAGGTCGGTTCTGGCTGTTTCATTTCCTGGCGGAGTCTTAACTGGCCACAGGCGGCATCGATGTCGTGTCCCTTTTCGCGGCGGATCGTGGCACGGACACCGGCTTTAAGAAGGGTGCGACAGAAAAGGTGAATCGCTTCTTCGGAGGGACGTTCGTAGGGGAGGCCTTCGACTTTGTTGTAGGGGATTAGGTTCACCTTTGCGAAAAGACGGCGGGCATGTTGGGCGAGGAGAGTAGCTTGTTCCGGAGAATCGTTGATTCCTGCCAGGAGAATATATTCGAAGAAGATCTGTTTCTTTTTGGCACGGACAAAAACGTCGCAGGCTTCGAGGAGTCGGTCGAGGGGGTACCGTTTGTTAACCGGCATGATTTTGTCGCGGATAGCGTCGCTGGCCGCATGAAGGGAGAGGGCGAGACGAAACTGGAGCGGGTGGTAGGCGAGCTCCTCGATTTGAGGTGCAAGTCCGCTCGTTGAGATTGTTACGTGTCGAGCTCCCATGCCCAAGTTAGATGGAGAGATGAGAAGATCGAGGGCGGGAAGAAGATTTGGAAGATTCGCGAGAGGTTCGCCCATCCCCATAAAAACAAGATTATCAGGTCGACGACCTGCGATACGTGAGGCTTCGAGAACTTGACCGATGATTTCAGCAGTCGTGAGATTTCGGCGCCATCCATCAATTCCACTTGCGCAAAACCTGCATCCGTATGCGCAACCGACTTGGCTCGAGACACAGAGGGTAAGACGAGAGCTTCGGTTGCCTTCTAGACCTTGTGTGGCGGGAATAAGCACAGATTCAACGTAGGAGCCGTCGCCCAACTTCCAGAGAAACTTTCGCGTGGTGTCTTCTGATCCTTGGATGGTAACGGGCTCTGCGGCTCGAAGTCGAAAGCGGGAGGCAAGAGAGGTTCGTAGAGGAAGAGAGAGGTCGGTCATTTCGTCGTATGAAGAGACGAAACGTTGGAGAACCCAGGTGCGAATCTGTTTTTCGCGATAGGGTTGGTCGGGGGGAAGACCCCAGGCTGAAACAGGCTGATCGAGAAGAAGGGGAAGCGCATTCATAAAACTCGTCTAATCAAGAGATCGACTTACAACCGCGAGGGCTTAACGGGCTCCACGGCCAAAGAGAACCGCAGGAATGGTGCGAAGGAGAATCTGGAAATCTAGGAGAAGGGACCACTGGTCTATGTATTCAAGGTCAAGCTGGACCCAGTCTGAAAAATCGTTCACGTCGTTGCGACCTGAGATTTGCCATAGGCATGTCATGCCCGGTAGCACGCTCAGGCGGCGGCGTTGTGCATTGGCAGTCATTGCGATGGTTTCATAAGTGGGTAAGGGACGTGGCCCAACGAGACTCATCTGGCCAAGGAAGACATTAAAAAGCTGAGGTAGTTCATCCAGCGAGGTGAATCGTAGAAAAGCACCCACCCGAGTGACACGGGGATCATTTTTAATTTTAAAAACAGGGCCGCTCATCTCGTTGAGGGCTTTGAGTTCAGCTTGGCGCATCTCCGCATCGCTGACCATGGTGCGAAACTTGTACATCGTGAAAGGCGCACCATGACGCCCGCTCCGTTTCTGCTTGAAAATGGCGGGGCCAGAAGACTCCCGGCGAATGGCCGCCCAAATCAAAAGAAAAACTGGTGAAAGAAGGGTGATCATGAGTCCACTTGCAAGACGGTCGAAGATCATTTTTAGGATGGATTGCCAAGGGCCCGCTTGAGTGTTTCGGAAGACGAGGAGGTTCTGATCCAGAATTTCCTCGAAGTGGGCTTGCGCGATCTTGGTTCCAACAAAGTGGGTACTGAGCCAGGCCTCGACGCCCTCCTCCTCACAGGCTTGGATGGCTTGGCTAGACCACGCAAGATTATGGGATTCAACTTCAAATAGAACGATCCCTGCCGATTCATCGTGAAGGGTTTGGATAAAATCTGGTAAAGAGGTTTTGGCAGGATTTAGGTGACTCGTGATTCGGATTCCCGATCCAGACTCAGTGAAAAGATCGGGCCAGCGGCGGGTTGAGAATTCGGTATCAGAAACCAAAATGAGATTCGTGAACGATTCGGATTTTGTTTTACGAACTTGTCGGAGTTTATGAACAAGGACCTGCCTCAGATTGAGCAGTCCAGTCAAGATGGGTACGAAAAAGAGAAAGACCAAGCGACTGGGACTCTCTTTGAAGAAAAAGATCAGAGAAACAGCTAATAGGAAAAGTATGAGAGCGACCTCCAGAAGTGAGCTGAGTCGGTTGGCGGGGTTAATGGCGAGGTGGCGATAGAAGCCGCGTCTTTCGAGAACAATCGGGGTGGCAATGCCCATCAGTATGGCGTAGGGGAGATAGACCAAAATCTGACCAATCTCACGAGACTCCAACGGGATGGCAGTAGGCAGGATTTCGATTCGGATCCAGTAGGCAAGAAACATGGCAAAAAAAGCTAAAACACCGTCCATAATTTGGAGTGCGACTCGGGAGTGGCGATGGTGACCCAAGAGCATGATTTACCTCATACTGCACAACCCTTAAGGAATCGCCAAGAGCTAGGGAGAGTGCGAACGAGATCCGTCGCCAAGGTGGAGGGCCCACCGGCTTCAAGAGCTTGATCGGATGCAAGTCCATGCCAACAAACTGCGATGCGGGCTGCGTCGAAGGGTGGGTATCCTAGTGCAAGCAAGCCACCAAGAAGACCAGCGAGGAGATCTCCCATCCCTGCCGTGGACTGGGCAGGTCCGCCTGTGGAGTTAAAGCTGAAAGGGTGGTCCTTGGTCGCGACAAGAGAGTGGGAGCCCTTTGCGACGAGGAGGGTATTGGGAAAACTTTTTAGCCAGAGTTGGGCTGCTTCGGCCCGATCCTGTATGGGATTACCAAGAAGACGCGCTAGTTCGCCAGCGTGAGGGGTCAAAAGAAGTGGGGCTGTGGCGGAGGAGATCATTTTGGGATCTTGGGCAAGAATTTCCAATGCACCTGCGTCTAGGACGACAGGCACTTTGGATTGAGGAATGAGTTGGGTCAGAAACGCATGCAAAGCTGCTGAGGGGGGAAGTCCGGGACCCACGACAACCGTGGATGCCCCTTGCAAGAATTCTTGGATGGGTGGTGCTTCGTCTGGGTTGAGTGGATGAAGAAGTAGTTCCGGTAAAGAGGTAGCTAAGGCCGGGGTTAAG
>JBBAWA010000005.1:39494-44093 GCA_040397425.1 Methylacidiphilales bacterium | reverse complement strand
AACTTCTGTTGGAATCCCCGCCTTGCGAAGAAGGGAGTGGGCGGGTTGGAGGGTGGGCCAGTCGGAGCGGCTACCCATAATAATTCCGACAAGAGGGCGAGAATCTTTCAAGAACCCGATGGTAGTGAGGGGTGAGATGATTTTGAAGAATTATGTAAAGGGCTAAGGGGAAAGAGATTTAAGAACTATTGAAGGGGTGATGATTTCGGGGAGAAGTTGGGGAGTGGAGTTTGGAGAGGGGCGCAGAATGACGTAGGTCGGGACTCCTTCGCGTCCATATTTATGTAAAGCGGAGGTGATCGCAGGATCACGGCGAGTCCAATCGGCGACAAGAAAAGCAATGTTGTTACCGCGGAAAGCGGCTTGGACATCGGGGTGGGAGAGGGTGACGCGCTCGTTGACCTGGCAGGTCAAACACCAGGCGGCGGTGAAATCGATGAAAACGGTTCGGCCTTGGGAGAGTTGGCGGGCCACTTCCTCTTGCGACCAAGGCAGGCGGTCCGGATGATGCGAAACCAGTTCGCTCAAGGAGGTCTTTAAAGCGGTTGCGGGGATCACGGACGCAAGAAGAACTAGGGCGAGCCCACCCCAGCGGAGACCGGCGGGTGGTGGAAAGATCCTTTGGCTTCGACCGTAGATGAAAAGACCGGCTGCCAGATTCACACCTCCGACAAATAGAATCCAGATGGCGGAAGATCCTGAGAGGCGGTAGGCAACCCAAGCCAGCCAGAGAACGGCGGCGAACATGGGGATGGAGAGGATCTTTTTGAATGTATTCATCCATGCGCCTGGCTTTGGAAGGAAGGAAAGAAGAGCTGGAAAAAAGGAGAAAAGAAGTACGGGAAGAGCAAAGCCAAAGGCTAGAGATGAGAAAATCAGAAGAGTGGTATGAGGAGGGAGAGCAAAGGCTGCAGCGAGGGCGACGCCCATAAAGGGGGCGGTACAGGGGGAGGCGACGGCAACAGCCAGAAGGCCTGAGGCAAAGGCCCCTGCCCAGCCTTGGCTTTTCTTTTTTGCGGCTAGACCACCTAAGAGCGATTGAAATTCAAAGACACCCAGAAGGTTGAGAGAGAGAGCGAGGAGTAGAGCTAAGAGAAGCCAGACGACTGGAGGGGATTGCAGTTGAAAACCCCAACCGAGAGATTGGCCTGAGGCGCGGAGGATGATGAGAAGTCCAGCGAGGGCCAGAAGAGAGAGAAGGACGCCGAAGCTGAAAGCGATGCCCTCGCGTCGAGCAGCGGACCGGCTTTCTGATGAAATTTGCACGAGGTGTAAGGCTTTGAGGGAGAGAATCGGAAAGACGCATGGCATCACGTTCAGAATTAATCCGCCAAGAAAGGCGAAGAGTAGGGTTAGCGGGAGGCGGGAGGTCGAGGTGGAAGGAGATTGTAAAGCGACGGAGATTGCGAGGGCGCGGTGGCCGGAGGTGTCCCAAGGATTTTCTGCGACGAGGACTCCTTGTAGAGAGGGAGGAAGTTTGGCTTTTTCTTTGAGGTGGAGGGTGAGTTGAACATTTCCTGAGCTAAGGATTTCTGTTTTTGAAAGTTTGAATTCATCCAGAAAGTCGCCCTCGGGAAAAAAGTTGAGAGAACCCACTTGAGTTTTGGGTTCGACGATAAGTTGTAGGGTAGAGCCCTCTGTCTCGGCAGTAATGGAGATGTGAGGAAGAGAAATAGGAAGATCTTTGCGGACGTCATCAAAAAGACCTTGAAGATCGATGTTCGGTTTGGGCTGAGTGGAAAGAGTGAGATTGAGGTGGGCCTTACCGGGCAGACAGGTTTCCTTGCAAACGAGCCACTCGATATCTGCTTCGATAGGAAAGGTTGATGGAATTTTTTCGTAATCAGGAATCGTGAAAGTTGTAAGGAGGAGTGTTTCCTGTTCGTATCCGTAACTGACGAGAGGAGGGAGAAGGATTTTCTCTGGAAAGGGAAATTGGAGAGGGCCAACCGTCCATCCTGCTGGGAGTTTCCATGTGACAGAAGGGGGGAGACCGGAGTCCCCCGGGTTTTTCCAGTAGATGTGCCAACCCGATACAGGAATCAACCGAAGTGCGAGAATGACCGTTTTTCCGGATACGATGGGGGTAGGTTCTGCGACAAGTTCGACGGTAAGTTGGGGGGTTTTTGCGATAGAACCTGCCCAAAGTGGACAGGCAAATATGAGAAGAAAGGGGAGGTATCTTACGAAGGGAGGGATTGGGAGGGGCATAGGAATAGGGTATGCTAAATTCATCGAATGGAAACGGTTTCTCCTGAATTTGTGAAGCAGTTGCGGGATCTTCCGCATCGTCCAGGGGTATATCTTTTTCGAGATCGGTTTCATCGTGTGATTTATGTGGGAAAAGCGAAGGATTTGCATCGCAGGGTGAGTCAATATTTTCATCCGTCGCGAAAGATGGGGGCTGATTTAAAAACGAGGGCTTTGCTGCAAAGCATTGCGGAGTTGGAGACGCACGTAGTGAAAAGTGAGCCGGAGGCAATCTTGCTGGAGGGAAGGCTCATCAAAGAGTATCGGCCACGTTACAATGTGAGCTTTCGGGATGATAAAAGATTTCTGTTGGTTCGCGTGGATGTGGATGAGCCATTCCCTAAGTTTCAAACCACAAGGATGAAAAGGGAGGATAAGGCGCGGTATTTCGGGCCTTTTGCACACTCGGGAGCTTTGCGTCAGACGTTATCCCTGATGAGGAAGAAGTTTGGGTTACGTTCCTGTCGACCTGAGATTCCCGGAGAGAGGGAATACAGGCACTGTTTGGATCATGTGATCAAGAACTGCAGTGCTCCTTGTGTTGGCAAGATCAGCCGGGCGGAGTATCAGGAGAGAGTCATGCAGGCGTGTTCTTTTCTGGAGGGAAAGAGCATGGAAATGCGTGAAGAGCTGAAGGCTGCGATGAAGAGGGCGGCAGAGAGGCGGGATTTTGAAAAGGCGGCCTCTTTGCGTAACCTTGTGGAAGACTTAAAGAAAACGACCCGACCTTCCCGTAAGTTCTTTCGGGATCTCCCAACGACGGTGGTGCCTGAGAAAGATTTGGAAACGTTGCGGGATGTTTTGGGGTTGGGAACGGTCCCTGCCCGGATTGAGTGTTTTGATATTTCGAATATCTCAGACACTCACAGTGTGGCTTCGATGGCTGTATTTCGGGATGGGAGGCCGTCCAAGCCTGCGTATCGGCGATATCGGATTCAAGGTGTGGCGGGACAGGATGATGTGGGATGTATGGCCGAGGTGATTCGGCGGCGGTGTGTGCGTTGGAGTGCGGAGGGAAGTGAACCACCCGATCTGATTGTTGTGGACGGAGGGAAGGGACAATTAGGTGCTGCAGTGCGGGAGTTGCATGGAGCGGGCTGGACGGAGGTGCCTGTGATTGGTTTGGCAAAACAGAATGAGGAGATCTTTCGGCCAGGTCGGCCTGATCCGATCCTTTTACCCAAGGAGAATGGGGCAATTCGTCTGCTGCAGAGAGTACGAGATGAGGCGCATCGGGTGGCAAATGGGTATCACCAACTGCTCATGAAAAAAAGGATGCAGATGAGTGAACTGGATTCAATTCCTGGGATCAGCGGGGTTCGTAAGAGGGCTCTGTTAAAAAAGTTTGGTACCGTGTCCCGAGTAGCGAAGGCGACGGTGGAGGAGTTGGCTGAGGTGGAGGGGGTAGGTCTGAAAGTCGCGAATGCGATCGCTACTTATTTTACGAAAGCCTGAAAGAGGAATGAACAGCAGAGGAGGGGTTGAGGTTGGTTGGGAGGTAGAGGCTCGGGAGCAGGGAATTTATTTGCCTCAAGTAGATCTGTGGATGGATCCGCAAAGACCACAGAAGCGGGCTGTGGTGACGCATGCGCATTATGATCATTTGGCGGGTCATGATGAGATTCTAGCGAGTCCTGCCACGGCGCGACTGTTAAGGGTGAGAGTTCCGAAGAGAACTAAGATTCGGGAGATTCCATTTGGGAAAGCGATTGCGTTGGGTAAGGGCGCAAGTCTGACGCTTTTTCCCGCAGGACATATCTTGGGATCGGCCATGGTTTGGGTGAAAAGAAAAGTGGGTACCCGAGAGACGCGGCTTCTTTACACAGGAGATTTCAAATTGCGGGGGGGTACGACGGCAGAAATGTGTCAGCCGAAGCAAGCGGATGTGCTGGTGATGGAGACAACCTTTGGGCGGCCCGAGTATCTTTTTCCTTCGGAGGATAAGGTGGTGGGTGAAATTGTCTCCTTTTGTCGAAACGCACTGAAGGAGGGCAAAGTGCCGATTCTTCTGGGATACTCGCTTGGCAAAAGTCAGGAGATTCTCCATCGAATCGGCGCGGCAGGATTCCCTATTTTGATTCATACGGCGGGGCATCGAATGTGCGAGGTGTATCGGGAGCTTGGGCAGTCCTTACCTCCTGCAGGAAAGCTAGGAAAGATTACTGAGGAGAAGGTGCGTGGTCATGTTTTGATCGTGCCGCCTTCGGTAGCAAGGGGTAGAGAAGTGAAGGCTTTGGAGAATCGAAAAGTGGCAGTCGTTACGGGATGGGCTTTGGATCGCGGGGTGATCTACCGGTACGGATGCGATGAGGCGTTTGCGTTATCGGATCACGCAGATTACGGTGAGTT
>JBBAWA010000005.1:0-39394 GCA_040397425.1 Methylacidiphilales bacterium | reverse complement strand
GCTCAGCAAATACGCTGAATAACTTGAATAGCGGTCCTAGGAAGTAGCGTCAAGAATGGCTTACCGGATTTATTGGAAATACGCAGATTCATCTAAAAAGGCATATCTTACTTTATTTAAAGTAAAATTAGTGACTTTTGGTGCGATAGAATTATTTTGAGGCGGTTTGCCAGACCCCGTTCCAATCCTTGGGAGGTGGAGTTTGGGCAAAAGCCGCAATTCGGGATAGGAATTCAAGGGAGGGGCCGTCGTGGGCTTTGATCTTCAGGCAATTCTGAAATCCTTTTTCAGCCTCACGCCAATTCTGTTCGCGATAGTGTTGAAGGGCGAGGGCAAAGGCGTCCCGTAGTTCGGCTGTTTTTGGGTCGAGCTGACCCATTTTGCTCAGGAGTTCATAGATACGAACCGGCTCCGTTTTCCCGTACACGGTTACAAAATCGATTTCTCTGGCTTCGATTTCAACTTCGGCCAATCGGTAGCAGTCTTCGTTGATGATGAGATCGGTACCGTAGACTTTGTTTACGCCTTCTAGGCGAGACGCAATATTTACGGTGTCTCCGATGACGGTGAAGGATTTTGTAGTGGCGGAACCGATGGTGCCAATCAGGGTATCGCCTGTGGCAAGCGCCATCCGGACATGAAACTTAGGAATATTTCTCCGTAGTCCCGTGATTTGAGAAATATTCTTTTCGATCTGAGCAAATGCGGGGCGCATTTCGAGGCAGGCGAGGCAGGCATCGCGCGCGTGATCTTCTCCTTCGGAAAAAGGGGTGGTCCAAAAGGCCATGACGGCGTCTCCAATGAACTTATCGACGATTCCATGGTGTTTGCGAATGCCAGAGGTAGCGGCTGTAAAGTAGTGGTTGAGGAGGCCTACAACATTGTCGGCTGTGAGTTGTTCTCCGATTCCGCTGAAGCCTGCGATGTCGGAGAAGAAGATGGTGGCTTTTCGGCGGTCGGCAGAGTGGCGGAGTTCTCCTGTCGCAGGGTTGACTACATTGGCGACGATTCTGGGGTCCAGGAACTGGCCGAAAGCCTCGCGGAGTTTTTCCTTCGATTTGAGTTGATCCACCATGACGTTGAAGGAGGTGGTGAGGTCACCGATTTCATCGGAAGAAGTGACAGGCAGGGGATCAGAAAACTTGCCATCGGCGGTTTCATGAAACGCGGAGGTAAGGCGACGGAATGCTTTTTGGAGTCGACCTGTGATAAGAAGGAAAACAAAAAAGCCAAGAATCGAGGCAGCGATAAAGATGGCGACATTAGTCCATATGATATTTTGGATGTTTCCCCTTGTCTCGGCAATGGAAGCGAGGGCCAGGCAGTTAGCCTTTTCGCGTATACCTGAAAGTATGGGGTCGAGGTATTCATAATTTCGGAGCTGCAAGATTGCGGTTTGAGCCTCCCGCATTTTGGACTGAGCGATCAGCTCGATCGGCAGGGTTGCGGCAACAGCGAACCGATGAACCTCCGCCTCAAGGGAGGTGACCTCGCCCACGAGTCGTGCCATTTGCAATCGATCGGCCAAATCGTTCCGATCATCCTGACTGCCTTTTTCGCAGAGGATCTTGGTCTCAGAAAAAATGGAATTAATTTGGGCGTTACACTTTTTGGAGCGCGTTGAAATTTCCTCGATACGCTCCTGGGAGGGGGCGGAGTCCCCGATCGAGCGGTGGGCCAGGAGCTCAATTTCATACGTGATGACATCTAGGGAGTTAAGTCGGGTAAGGATGGGTAAGTGATATTCATTAATTCCTGCCACTTCATTGTCTGAGTCGTAGACCATGTAAAGGGTGACTGCCAAAGCGGCTGCAAAAAGAATAAGGAGTGCTATCACTCCTGACATAATTTTGGTGCGAAGAGAGCGTCCCATAGCGTGAATTTAGCGTTTCGGACTGTTGGGGTCACGAGAGAATGAAGCGGGATGCGACGAGGGCTGCACAAGCCAGAGGCCCTCTTCGCCGAGGGAATCGAGATAGCGTTCTAGTTTTCGCATATGAGCGGATCGGATCCAGGCTTCGACCTGAGAAGAGGTGGGTCGGCGAGATGAAAAAACAGTGTGAATTTTGCGCGGGGATATCCAGCGGGCTTCGATTCGGGCGAGAGTTTTTTGTTTTGGATCAGGAAAAACGCCAAATTCGAGATGACCTTTAGGTAGTTTGGGGCGGTATCGGAGGATCGCGGCTTCAAGCCAATTTCGGGTAGGTCGGTTGTCGTATTGCGGGAGGATACGGAGGGCTCCGGTGTGAGATGATTGTCCCGGTGCAAGGTTTGCGCTGAAAAGGAGAAGGTCATCTTTCTTCATCAAGCGGCGAATGAATCGAAGGAGGGGCAGAGGATTCAGGTTGGGTAAAACACCAAAAAGAGTGATCAGGGTTGGATGGGGTCTCAATTGAGAGAAGAGAAATTGCAAAGAGAGGCTGGAAGTTAAGTCACCTCGGCGAGCAGACTTATGAAAAGCGGGTAGTCGACGTGCTGCGCGGCGGGCAAGGGAGAGGTTGGTATCTAAGGCTAATAAAGAGGTGGGTTTTGGAAGATTTTTGAGAAGGAGCGATTCTTTGGTTCCGTCCGCGCATCCGAGAGCGAGGAGGGAGTAGGATCGGCGACCGAAATGCTTTCGAATCCTCGCAGAGGGGAGACGATAGAGTCGTTGAAGTTCGGCACGGTGGAGAAAGGGGGAGCAGGAGAGGTGTACCTTTTTCCAGAGACGACCTAGGGAGGGGTTAGAGTAGAGGGCAGAGGCGGGTAATTCGGTTGGCACTGGGTGAAGGATAACCCGTGGTTACCCTGTTTCGAAAGGTTTGAAGAGTGGGGTGGGGCAGATCAAATGATCCCACATCGTGGATGCCTAATAATAGAGTATATAAAGCCATCGCCCAAGCTGGGCATGCACGGAGTGGGCTAGGGAATTTTTTTGAAGCTACGTTCGTCAGACTGCTTGAATGAGACCCCCAGTTCCAACAAGTTTGCGGAAGTATTCAGGGAAGTTTTCCTCCTTGAGCATGCGACGACGTAATTTTGCGAGAGCTGAGTTTTGGATTTGCCGAATTCTCTCGCGGGTGACGTTAAGTTTCTCGCCCACCTCTTCGAGAGTTTTTTCCTTGGATTCATTATCGAGGCCGAAGCGCAAGCGAAGGATTTCAAGTTCACGTTCCGACAGGACTTGAAGGCAGCGGGAAACTGCATCACGGAAATCGACTTGGGAGTGTTCCTCCATGGGGTCGATGGCACGGGGATCGGCCAAAAGATCCACAAGGCTTCCCTCATCCCCTTCAGAGCCTAGCGCAACGTCCAGGGAGACGGTGCCTAAGGATACTTCTCTGAGTTTGGTGACTCGCCGGGTATCCGTCTGCAACTCATCCGCTAACTCTGTGTCGGTGGGTTCGCGCCCTAGTTCGGCACCCAATGCGGCACTGACCCGGCGTAGACGTTGGATCTTGTCAACAAGGTGAACAGGAAGCCGAACGGTTTTGCCTTGGTTTGCAAGGGCACGACGGATGGCTTGTTTAATCCACCAGCAGGCGTAGGTGCTAAATTTCACGCCACGACTGGGTTTGAAGCGGTCGACCGCTTTCATAAGGCCGAGGTTTCCTTCGGAAATGAGGTCAAGGATGGGTAAACCGCAATGGTTGTAGGCGGTGGCAATCTTTACGACGAGGCGGAGATTCGATTTGATCATGAGCTCGCGGGCCTGAGTTTCGCCGCGACGAACCCGGCGGGAGACCTTTTTTTCGTCCTCCTGAGTCAGGAGGGGAGTCTCTCCAATTCCCTTGAGGTAGGCCTGAAGGGTAGCGGGCAGTTCAGAGGAGCGAAGGGAGGATTCAGCTCCCTCAGTTTCTTTAGTTATGGTCTTCATACTAGGTTTGACCGGTGGCGAAAAAGAACGTTCGGACTTTTTTTTGGGGGGGGTGTGAGAAAACGGAATGGGCAGGAAGAATCCGAGTCACCTGAGTAGGTCAGGGTGGAGATCACGCCACTTATTCTGGGCAATTGGGCGGGGCGCAAAAGTGATAATTTGATGGCAGATTAGGAAGTCGGTCAGGATTGAGGATACAAAAGGGTGAGATTTGTAAAAAGAAAATGGGGGTGGAGATTGCTCTCCACCCCCATCCTCAAAACCGTAGGTAAGGTTTTAGCGATATCCGCCGCTGTCGCGACGAGGGCCACGGGAGCCACCACGGCCTCCGCCACCACCATATCCGCCGCCACCACCACCGCCGTATCCACCACCACCACCACCGTATCCACCGCCGCCGCCACCACCGCCGTATCCGCCTCCGCCACCACGGGCGGGACGTTCTTCACGCGGGCGCGCGATATTCACGGTGAGGCTACGTCCGGCAAAGTCCTTGCCGTGCATGCCTGCGACAGCCGCATTGGCTTCATCTGGGGTCGACATGGTCACGAACGCGAAGCCGCGTGAGCGGCCTGTGACGCGATCAGAGATCAAGGCGACGTCGGTGACGGTGCCGTGGCCTGAAAAGGCCTGTTTGAGTTCATCATCAGTGGCGGAGAACGGAAGGTTCCCCACATAGAGTCTGGTTTCCATTGTATTTATGTTTCCTTGCTGGCTACTGGCTGACGGCGTTGCTAGGCGTGAGCCCGAACAACGGGCCACAAGGTGGGTTGGAACCTACCGGACTGTATCTGTTTCCTCGCCTGAACTCGTATCATCTAACCTTGACCAAGAGATAATGGTACTCCCTCCTGAGAGGGATGCCAACTTCTTATTTTCATCCCTTTTTCTTATGGAAATAGCTGATACAAAGGGGAAATGAACGAATGGCTGATGACGATTTTGTTGGGAGTGGTCGAGGGAGTGACCGAATTTCTGCCTATTTCCTCCACAGGGCATTTACTTCTGGTAGAGCACTGGTTTGAGGCGAAACGGACGGAACTTTTTAATGTGGGGATTCAATCGGGGGCGTTGTTGGCAGTTCTTTTGATTTACGCGCCAAGGTTGAGGGCGATGGTCATGGGAGAGATGGGGGCAGTGGGGAAAAGTTATCTGATGAAATTGGGAGCGGCCTTTTTTTTGACGGCGGGGTTGGGACTGATGGCGGCCAAGATGGGGCTGCAGCTTCCCGAGGATCCGAGAGTGATTGCTTGGACCTTGATAGTGGGGGGAGGAGTGATCCTTGGGGCGGAGGCCTGGCTGAAGCGTCATCAAGGCCATGAAAATCCCGGGTGGGGAACATCCTTGGTCATCGGAGCTTCTCAGATGCTGGCGGCGGTGTTTCCTGGGACTTCCCGTTCGGGAGTGACGATTTTGGCGGGGATGTTTGGGGGTTTATCCAGGTCGGCGGCGGCGGATTTTTCTTTTTTACTGGGTGTTCCAACTTTGCTCGCGGCGTGCGGGCTGAGTTTTTTTCGTCAACTGAAGGCGGATGGGGTTCCTCCTCAAGAAGAGTGGATGCATCTGGGGTTAGGTTTTGCAGTCTCTGCGGTCACGGCCTATTTCGTGGTGCGGTGGTTGCTGGGATATGTGCGAACGAAAACATTCAATCCGTTTGGGTGGTATCGGATTGGTCTGGGGCTGATTTGGTTGGCCTTAGTAAAATAGTCCTATTCTTTCATTCCTTGGCCGATAGGTGCCGCGTAGCCGGTGAGTTCGGTATAGCCGCGACCGGAAAGAACTTTTCCATTTCGAGTTCCTTGAAAGCGGCATGCACCCTCCCAGTAGCGGATCTTTGCCGTGCGTTTGAGTTGGAGTTCCTGATCGAGAAGCAGAGGCTGAACTTCTCCCGAAAGTTGGAGGGATGGAACGGAGATTTTCCAGCCGGAAGGATAAGTGGCTCCGCTGGCAGTTTTCCACTCGTCGACGGGTGTGATGGTAAAGTCGGATGACTTGAGGGGGAGGGAAGTGCCACGGGCAGGAATCCAGGTTCCGGAGGAGGCGGAATCTGTTCGATTGCCTGGGTTACGCATCCGATAGAGCATCAGTTCGTCACCAGAATCGAACTGAAGGCAAAACCAGTCCCAACCTTCCTGGTCTTCGGCAAGGGCAGAAGTGGAAAATTCGTGATCGAACCAGGAGAGGCCTTTGACTGGGATTCTTTTGCCGGGGAGCTGGAGATGTCCCGTGGTTTGGAGGCGGGTGAAGGAGTAGTAGTAGCTGGCATTGCCGGGAGTGGCGGATTTTTGGCTTAGGCCTTTTTCGCCTTGGAATGTGAGAGGTTTCAGGGGGGTGGCGGAAAGATCGAGTCCGATGCCTGTGGTGGGATCGGAGGCACTCATCGTGAGAGTGGCATCGGAACGTCGTTGTAGATTCCAGTCGGCGATTCGGACCTGCATATCTTTCTGGAAAATTTCCACCTCTCCGAGGGCGCCTCGGCTTAGTTTTTCGGAAAAAAGAAAGCGACGGGAACGGACATCCGTGATGGCGAGATGCGCAAAGTAGATGTCACGAATTGACCAAGCAGAGCCAGGTTGGGTGGCGACGGGTTGGAGTCCGTGACGGAAGAAGGTGAGTTCGTAGCCGTAGGGGTTTCCGCTTTCGTCGTCGAGGTTTCCCGTCAGATACCACCATTCGGTTTTGAATTCGGGGTGAGAGCCGTGATCGCGTGGAAAAGACCAGGACCATGGCTTGATTGCACGAGCCCAAGGATCGGTCGCATGGAGTCCAGAGGATGCGAGGCAAAAGAGGAGAATGGGGATTAGTTTTTTCATTCGGAGCGGAGGGCTTCGGCGGGGGATAGACGGGATGCGCGCCAGGCTGGGGGAAGAGAGGCCAACAGGCAGGCAACCATCATTCCGATGACAATTCCCACGAGGGAGGGGTAAGGGGTGTGCCAGTCGATGGTCCATCCGAAGAAAGCGCGGTTGATGACCTGCATCAAGATGAGGGCAACGGCAAAGCCGGTGACGAGGCCGAGGAGAATCCCGGTGGTGCCGAGATAGGCGGACTCGGTCATGATCGTCCCAAGAATTTGGCCACGTGTTGCACCCGTCGCGCGGAGGATTCCGATTTCGCGAGTGCGCTCGATTCCGAGGGCGGTGAGGGAGAGGGTGACGCCGAGGGCAGCGACGGCAATGGCAAGGGTCCGCAGAAGAGCGGTGACGGCAAAGGACCGGTCGAATATCCGGAGGGCTTCGTCCCGAAGTCCAGCTTGGGAGTAGATTAGAAATTCGCCTCGTGGACGAAGTTGTTCGCGTAGGGAGTTGCCGACCTCGTTGGGAGAGATCCCAGGTTGAAGATGAAGGGCGAGACTGGTTAGGCCTTGGTCTTGGGTGAGTCGACGGTAAGTGGCGCGGTCCAAAAGGATAATTCCAGATTCAGAAGTGTAATCGCGGAAAATTGCGGCCACTTTCAGGGGGTGAGTTCCAGTGGGTGTGGGTAGGGAGAGGGTATCGTTGACTTTGAGACGGCGGCGGCGAGCAAAGTTTTCAGAAATGATGGCGTAGTCCTTTTTTTGGCAAAGTTCGTATGGATCCTCGGGTAGTGAAGAGAGAAAAGTGAGAGGATTGTAGACGCGGAGAACTTCCAGTTTGCAGGCGGCGAGTTTGGTTGGAAGTCCGTTGAGAAAGAGACGTATCTCGCGGTAGGTTCCGACGGCTTGAACTCCAGGTGTGGCTAGGGCGAGGGTTTCGGCCTCGGGGTCGAGGGGTTCAAGGGCTCCCGCGATGAGATTCGTGGAGGGAGCGATAAAGAGGTCGGCTTTGATGCTTTCTCCGATCCACTGATCGACGGTGGCACGAAAACTGTGGACCATGATGGTGACGCCAATAGCCATGGCGACAGCGACGGAGAGTGCGGCGGCTGCGAGGCCGTGGCGATGAAGTCCTCGAGTGAAAGCAGAGCGTGCGAGAATAGTGGTGGAGAGTGGCAAAGTAGGCAGATGGGAGAGAAGACGTCCAAGCAGAGGAGCCAGAAAAGCGGAGGCGAGAAGGATGCTGAGAGCGGCTAGAAAGCCTGTACGGGGAATCCGTCCATACAGAGCGGTAGCGGAGAAGACAAAAGCCAGGAGGAGACAAACAAGGGCGGCACGAAGAAACGGGTATTGGGTTTGGGAGGCGCGGTCGGCTGAATTTCCGGGTTGAAGAGCGTCCACGGGAGCAACGAGGGAGGCTTGGCGGGCGGGCCACCATGCGGCGAATCCCGCGGCGAGGAGTCCCGCGAGGGCCGCAGCGAGAAGACTCCATGGGTTCACCATAATATCCTGCATGGAGAGAAGAACGTAGTGGGAGGTGACCGTTGAGGCTACCGATTGAAGGAGAGTTCGAGCGACTTGAAGACCAAAAGTTATGCCTAGGGCGGATCCAACCAAGCCAAGCAGGAGGGATTCGGCCACGATCAGGGCGACAACGGATTGGCGAGAGAGACCGAGGGCGCGCAGAAGACCGATTTCGGAGCGACGGCGAACCACGTTGGCGGCGACGGTATTGGTGACGAGAAACATTCCAACAACGAGAGCGATGAGAGAGAGGGCGGTCAGGTTGAGTTGAAATGCGCCGAGCATTTTTTCGATCTCCTGTCCGCGCCGCTCAGGGGAACCTGCACGGGCGTGAGCGGGAAGTTGGGGAGTGATGCGCTCTAGAAGGGCAGTGCGGGGGGCGGTGATTTTTCCTGAGGCATCAGGTTGAAGAAGGGCTTCGATGCGGTCGATCTGGCCACCCAGCCCGAAGGAGGATTGAAGTGTTGCAATATCGGCGATGGCTAGGTGGTCATCCGCCCCAAGTAGGTCGGGGGAAGGTTCGAGAAGAAAACGGACACGAAGCCGGGCTTGGTGACCGGCAGAGACAGCGCGGATGGAGTCGCCGGGTTGAAGGTGAAGACGGTTGGCGAGAGAGCGGGTGAGGGCGATAGTGTTGGGTTCGGAAACGAAGGCGATGGCGTCGGTGGGGGAGCGGAGGGCGTCTTCGAGGCGGTAGGTCACGAGTTCGCTATTCGAGAAGGGATCAACGCCGATGAGATGAAGAAATTCTCCTGGGTGATTGGGGAGGGAAGTGACAAGAGAGAGTGTGGGAGTGACCTCGCGGACTGCGGGATCGTTCCTGAGTAGAGGGATGAGTTTTTCAGGGAGGCGGAAGCCTTGCCCTTCGATTGTGAAGTCGGGCCGGCCGGCAACGAGGTCTAGGGAGGCGCGGAATGAGCGGAGGGCAGTTTCGTTTACGGTTTGAATTGCGACGATGGCGGCGACACCGACGGCGAGGGCAAGGAGGTTGAGTAGGGATAGAGTTTTGTGTCGGAAAAAATCGCGGGTCCCGTGGGAAAGGAAGACGCGGAGGGTGGTCAACCAGTTCAAGATCAGGAGTGGATGCGACCGTCGACGAGGGCGACTCGGCGATCGGCGGTTCGGGCAATTTCTTCGCTGTGGGTGACGAGAACAACGGTGGTTTTTTCTTTTCGGGCAAGTTGGGTGATGAGATCGATGACCATGGTGCTGGAGGCGGAGTCGAGATTGCCGGTGGGTTCGTCGGCGAGAAGGATCGAGGGTTGGTGGATGAGGGCACGGGCGAGGGCGGCTCGCTGGAGTTGTCCACCGGAAAGCTGGTGGGGGCGATGGTGGGAGCGGTCGGCGAGTTGGACGGATTTAAGGAGATCGTTGGCACGGTCACGAGCCGAGGCGTTGACACGTCCGGAGAGGAGGAGGGGGAGAAGAACGTTTTCTTCGACCGTAAGAGTGGGGAGAAGGTGAAAGAATTGAAAAACGAAGCCGATTTTAAGGCGTCGTAGTGCGGTTAGTTTGTCGTCGTCGAGTGAGTGGAGGGGATGTCCTTCAAGGTAAGCTTGGCCCGAGGTGGGGGTGTCAAGTGCTCCAAGGATATGCAATAGAGTGCTTTTTCCGCAGCCGCTGGGCCCGGTGATAGCAACGATTTCGCCTGGGAGGATTTTCAGAGTGATGCCACGCAAGGCATCCACGCGCGCCTCGCCTGATTCGTATGCTTTATGAAGATCGCGTGTTTCGAGCATAAAAAGAGAGCTCTACGTGATAAGTGAATAAGTTTTGAAGAAATCCATAAAGTGAGACAATAAACAGATTTTATATCGCTGACTATCAGTCAGTTCAAAAAAAGCATGTGATATGTTAATAAGTTGGGAGTTATACTGCTTTAGGGGGTGGAGGTGGGGGTGAGGGGGCGGACCGTGGTGACGGCCTGGCATTGGGATTCAGGATTGGGGGGCGGGGCGTAGTTAAAACGCCCAAGTGACCGAAAGGGTGGGTCCGATGGAGTCGAGACCGACATTATCATGATCCGGCTCGGAGAGACCACCATTGGAGATGTGTTGGTAAAGGATGCCGAGGTTTACCGAGAGCTGTTGCATGACGGGAATCCGAACGCCTGTTCCAATGGTGAAGCTGAAGCAGAAGTCCTGTCCTTGGGAGTTAGGTGCGCCCGTGGCATCGGTAAAGATGAAGCCGACTCTGGATTCGAGATAAGGGACAACGGGCCATCCTTCTTGGATAAAGTTATATCGCGGGCCAAAGAGTCCACCAGTGAACCAGGGATTGGGACCGTGGATTACGGGGGCGTACATTCCGCTGAAGAGGAATTCGGTGTTCCCGCGGTTCCATCCCTCATTCCCGATTTCATCCAACTGCCATCCCACCGTGATGAGTTGGGGGAGATAGCGGTAATTATTGGAGTTATTAATGGAGAAGAGACCGGCTGTTTCTACCGATAGGCTGACGACATCTTCTCCGAAAAGAGAGTTTTGCATCGAATCGGTGTCGGAGATTTGTGAGGAGGAGGTGGCGGCTGACTCCTGCAGAGCCACACCAGACCAACAACTTGTTATTAATGACCAAGAAGTCACTAGAAAAAAGCTTAAAATCAAGGAAGTTTTGCTTCCAGGTTTACGTCTTAAAGCGATCATGGGTAGTGGCATAGGTGTAATACGTCGTTCGATCTATTTTCTTTTTAGACACGATTTTTCTGTTTGGGAATAACTTTCTATCTATATAAGTATAAAAACTATGAAGCATATCTGGGTTACAGGAGGGGGAGGGTTTATCGGGTCGAATCTTGTCCTACGGTTACAGGAGGAGTTTCCAGGGGCTTCCTTAACGGTTTTGGATGATTTTCGGAGTGGGTCGTTTTTGAATTTGGAGGGATATCGGGGGGATTTTGTGGCGGCGGACATCTCCCGATTGGATTGGGAGGCTGAGTTCCGCGGGAAAAGGCCTGATGCAATGTTTCACTTGGCCTCGATCACGGACACAACGCTTCAGGATCAGAAGATCCAGACGCATGACAACGTGGAAGGGTTCCGACGGCTTCTTGATTATCTACGTCCTGAAAAAACTCCGATTGTGTACGCGACGAGTGCGGCGACGTATGGGATTCGCGCGGGGGTGAATCGGGTGGGGGATCCGCTGGCTCCCGCCAATTCGTATGCGTTCTCCAAAGTGCAGTTGGAAAATCTGGCGCGAAAAGTTTTGGAGGAGGAACCTTCGTGGAAAATCGGCGGGTTGCGTTACTTTAATGTGTACGGACCACGCGAAGGGCACAAAGGGGTGCCGGCGAGCATGGCCTGGCACTTGGCGGGGCAGATGCTGTTGGGCAAACGCCCAAGAATTTTCAAGAGCGGGGAGCAGAAGCGGGATTTCGTCTATGTGAAGGACATTGTGGCGTTCACGATTGCGGCGATGAAATCGGGGAAATCTGGGGTGTGGAACGCGGGGTCGGGACAGCCCAGAAGTTTTAATGAGATGGTGGAGGGATTAAACGAGGTGTTGGGGACAAAGTTGAAGCCCCAGTATTTCGAATGTCCGTATCCTTTTTACCAACCCCACACCGAGGCGGATATGTCAGCAACGAAGAGGGATTTGGGGATTCAACCCAAGTATAGCTTAGAGCAGGGACTGAAGGATTACTTTGAGTCGGGATGGCTGACACGTGGGCGGGTTGCGAAGAAAAAGAAAAAGTAATCCTTTCCGTTTTTGGGAAGGCTCTGTCCTCCCTTTGATTTTGATTTTCCGCTAGGGTTTGGGGATGGCATCGAATTTACCCATCGAGGAGATCCGGGAGAAGTTGGGAAAGGCGTTGCGTACAGGGACAAAGCGGATTGTGATCGAAGCACCGACGGGTTCTGGAAAATCGACTCAGATTCCGCAAATGTTGCTGGAGGGAGGATTTTTAGGGGATCGGGGTCAGGTGGTTATACTGCAACCCAGACGGATCGCGGCACGGATGTTGGCGAAACGGGTGGCGGAGGAGAGGGGGGGCGAGTTGGGAAAAGAGGTGGGTTATACGATTCGGTTGGACGATCAAACCTCGAGGGAGACGCGAATCCGTTTTGTCACCGAAGGGGTGTTGGTTAGGCAGATGATTTCGAGGCCCCGGTTGGATGGGGTGCAGGCAGTGATTTGTGATGAGTTTCACGAGAGGCATTTGTACGGAGATTTAACGTTGGGGAGGATTTTGAATCTGCAAGAAGCCGGGAGGCCGGATCTGATTCTGATCGTGATGTCGGCAACTCTGGAGACTGAGAAGTTGGCGAAACGAATTGGAGCAGAGGTGTTGCGTTCGGAAGGAAGAACATTTCCTGTGGAGATCGAATATTTGAAACATCGGGAGGATCTGAGCGGATCAGGGGCGGCGGAGGTGGCGGCGAGAGAGGCGGAGCGTTTGATTCGAGCGGGGAAGGGGGACGTGCTGGTTTTTCTGCCAGGCGGATACGAAATCAGCCGGGCGAGAAGGGATTTGGAGGCGAGGTTGGGTCGATCCGAGGCGGTGGTTTTGCCGTTGCATGGAGAGATGTCGCCGAAGGATCAGGATGCGGCTTTGCAGAAGTATGATCGGCCGAAAGTGGTGGTGGCTACGAATGTGGCAGAGACCTCGTTGACTTTGGATGGGGTCAAGGCGGTGGTGGATTGCGGGTTGGCTCGGATGGCGAAGTACGATCCGAGGCGCGGTTTGGAAACGTTGCTGGTGGAGAGGATCAGTCATGCCTCGGCGGCTCAGCGGGCGGGCAGAGCGGGTCGGACGGCGCCTGGGATTTGCGTGAGATTGGAAACGGAGATGGATTGGTCAAAGCGGGCGAAGGTAGAGGAACCGGAGATTCGAAAGTTAGATTTGGCGGAGGTGGCCTTGGTTTTGGCAGCGGCGGGGGCGGGGAGGTTACGGGATTTTCGTTGGGTGGATGCACCAGAGGAGAGTTCCGTGGTAAGGGCGGAGAAGTTGCTGGCCGATTTGGGTGCGACAAAAGGGGTGGGGGGAGAGTTGACGGAGACGGGGAAAAAAATGGCGGGTTGGCCTGTTCATCCGCGATTGGCACGGATGTTGATGGAAGCTGGATCGTTGGGGTGTTTGCGAGGGGCAACGGGGATTGCCGCCCTTCTATCGGGACGGCCGCTGTTGCAGAGAATGGCGGGACGAAAGGGGGAGGGGGCAGAAATTCTATGGGAGGGGGAGGAGGAGAGTGATCTGTTTGTGTGGCTGAGGGCACTACGGTTTGCGGAGAGGGAGAAGTTTCATCCTGGGGCGTGCGGAAGGATGGGGATTCATGGGGGAGCGGCGAGGGAAGCGGCGGCGGTGCGGGATCGGTTGTTAAGCGTTTCTGTGGGGATGGGGCTGAGGGTGGAGGAGACCCCGGCGACAGGGGAAAAGTTGAGGAAGTGTGTCTTGGCGGGATTTTCTGATCATCTGGGAAGGCGATTGGACGGGGGGACATTGCGGTGTCGTTTGTCGGGAGGGCGGGGGGGTACGATTGCACGGGAGAGTGTGGTGCGGGATCGGCCCTTGATTCTGGCTGCGGAGATGAAGGAGATCGGGAGAACGGATGGAGAAGTGGAGGTGATTCTGGGGTTGGTTACGGCGGTGGAGGAGAGTTGGTTACGGGAGATGTTTCCGGAGGATTTCTCGGAGAGAAGCGGTCTGGTTTTTGAGGAGAACGGCAGAAAGGTTTACCAGGTGGAGCAGAAACGTTTTCGGGATCTGGTCCTAGAGGAAAAAAAGCGGGATGTGGAGGCGGGGTCGGAGACAGCGGCGATTTTGGCGCAGGCAGTGTTGGAGAAGAAGTGTGCTTGGCCCGGGTGGAGTGCGGAAGCGGAGGGATTGTTGGAGCGTTTGGAAGTCGTGAGGGGTTGGGCAGAGCAGGAGGAGTGGCCGGAGTGGGACCAGGAGTCGAAGAGGCTCGTTTTAGAGATGCAGTGTGAGGGCTGCCTGACTTGGCGTCAGGCGAATGAGCGAAGCGCGCTGGAGTCGATCCAAGCTTGGTTGGGCAAGGAGAGAATGAAGAGGTTGGAGAAGTTGGCGCCGGACAGAATCGGAATGCCCGGCGGGAAGTTTTTGAAAGTTCAGTATGGAAAAGGGAGAGAGCCGGTGGTGTCCGGCAGGATTCAGGAGTTGTACGGGTTGGAGAAGACGCCGCGGATTGGGGATGGGAAGGTGGAGGTGACGGTGGAAATTCTGGGGCCGAACCGGCGGCCGTTGCAAGTGACGAGGGATTTGGGATCGTTTTGGAAAGAGACGTATCCGAAGTTAAAAGGGGAGTTAGCGAGAAAGTATCCCAAGCATGAGTGGAGGTAGTGTTTAGGGAGCGGAGGTAGAGTTTGTTTTGGTTCCGGCTGGCTGGGGAGGAAGGGGTGGAGCCGAAGAGTCTTTTAGGCTTGGGCGTGGGCCTGCGGCTTTGAGGACCGCGGCTTGATCGGCGGCTGTGGCTTCTGGCTTAAGATTGGCGGGAGGTTGGGCGGCTGCTTTGGCCACGGCAGCGGCGAGTTGTTCGGCTTCGACGGCATTTTTGTAGGCGAGCAGAGCAGGAGGAAGTTCGGAGATTCCCTCTCCTGAAGCAAAGGATAGTGCACGATCGCCTAACCCGGTTCCCTTTGTGGCTTCAGGGAATTCTTGGGCGATTTTTTCGTATGTATCGAGTGCAGACTTGGTTTTGTCGTCCCTGCGAAAGATCTCAGCAAGCTTCATGAGAATTCGAAAGCGATCTTTGGAATCCTTTTCGTCCAAAAGATCTAGGTCTTCCTCGTACAGCTGGGTTGCATCTTTTTTCTCATTAAGATCGCGATAGATGTCAGCACTTCCTTCTAAAATAATTTTGTTTTTTGGAAATTCCTCAAGAAGTTGATTCACCGCGGCACGGGTTTCGGAGATCGAGCCGGCATTCGCCAGAAGGCGAGCTTTTCGAAGTCGGAGCCAAGGCAGGTTGGAAGACTTCGAGGTTTGAGCGGCATCGAGATTTTCGTAGAAGTTTCGAGGAAAAGGGCGATACAGGGGATCTCCCACGAAGGTAACCATCCAAGAGAGTGCAATTTGGGATTGGTAGGCGGATTCGGCAAAGGTGAGACCTGAGAGGAGGCCACTGACAAAAAGGCTGATATCAGGAGTAAAGCGCAAGTAGGGTTCGTACACGGCACCCATGGTGGCGGTCACGCCGTGGGAGAGAAGCGGGCCGACCCAGTTTTTAGTTTCGGAGCGGACGGTATCGGCGCTGAAGGAGTGGATATGGTAGGCAATGGCTCCCTTGCGGAATCGGGTGGTGGGGAGTTCGAAAGGACCTTCGAAATTCCACGTGTACCAACCTGCGTAGAATGCGACCTGATCCCAAGGGGTCCATTTTGAGGCGACTTCGGGTTTGCGATCGATCTCGATATCGAATCCTCGGGCTTGAAATAGAAGGGCGGCTTGTTCGATCCAGTCATCCCCCATCCGGTAGGGATCGTCTTTTTTCTCAATCGTACGAATATCGAAAAAGGCGCGCCCCGTGAGCTCTGTTTTTTCCGTATCCACGGCATCTTGGATCATTCTACGAACGATGTTGGGAGTAGGACCGTCCAGTCGGCAGACAAGGATCAGGTAGTTTGCGAAGAACTGTCCGAATGGACGGATGCGTTTATCGGCAAAGTAGGGGTTGGAGACGAGGCCGTAGGTGGGGAGTCCGCGGAGAGGGAGGAGGGCGAGTTCGGAATCGACGGCAGCGGCATTGGCACGAAGTTGGGCCATCAGGGATTCAGGAGCCAGAACGGTGGGGTCTTCTGCGATTTTGAGAGGCACGCCCCTCATGAGTACCATGATCCAGATCGGGTTTTCTTGGGATTGTTGAACGGGGAGATTTTCGGCAAGACCGAGGATGGGATTTGGAAGAATCGTCTCGCTGCGTTTTAGCCAACCGCGGGAGACGAAGATTTCATCGAGGGGCTGGCGAATTTTAGTTTCGAATTCAACTCGGGTGATTTCTTCCGTGATCGGGCATTCGATTCCCAAGAGGCGGTCAGGGGGAATTGATCGGGCTTTTGCGTAGGTTTCGGCCAGGGATTGGGAATCTGGATCGGCCTTGTTGTAAACGACAACGGTATGAGCGGCGAGATCAGGCCCTTGGGAATTGGCAGGCGGGGGAGTTTCAGCCATTCCCACTTGGGATAGAGCAAGAAGTGTACAGAAAAAAAGAAGCTGAAACATATTTCGAGGTTAGGGCAAGAGCCGTAGGGAGAGGAAGATTACAGAGTGAGGCGAAGGGTATCGTAGGCGAGGTGGACAGGGGTAGGAAGGGAGGCGTCCCGTTCGGCGTGAAGAGTTTGGTGGGTGAGATGGGTAAGCCAAGTTTGTTCTGCGCGGATATCTTGGGAGATTTCGATCGCCTGAGCGATGGTGAGGTGGGTGGGGTGGGGTTCTTCGCGGAGTCCGTCAATGATCAGGATGGGAATGTGGCGGATCTGATCTCGGATCGGGGTTGGGACTGCGGCGCAATCGGGTAGATATGCGGCGCGTGGTTGGCCAGCGATGTCGATACGGAATCCGGTGGTCGATATGCTTCCGTGTGGGACGGGGAGGGGGGTGAAAGTGGCGGAACCGATCGAGAATGGGCCTGTGATGGGGTGAGGTTCGGGGCAGACGTAGGCAGGACTACGGACTTTGAGGTCGAAGGCGTAGTCGAATGCTTTCTCGAGGCGAGAAAGGGTAAAGGGATCTGCATAGATGGGGATACAGTTTCCATTTTTAACGGAGTAGGTGCGCAGATCGTCGAAGCCTGCGATATGGTCGGCATGGCTATGGGTGTAGAGGACAGCGTCGAGTTTGGGGATGGAGGCGCGAAGGGCTTGGGAACGAAAATCCGGTGAGGTATCGATGACGATGCTCAGATCTTTGTCGTGGAGCCAGACGGAGGAGCGAAAGCGGCGGTCGCGCACGTCGGGCGAGGTGCAGACGCGACAGGTGCAGGTGAGCAAGGGGACGCCTTGGGACGTACCCGTGCCTAAAAAGGTTAAATCCATACGTTTTGATAGCTGTGGGAGAGGCAGGTGGCGAACCTCCTTTACTGGTTTTAGGAGGGGAAAAAGGACAAGATTTTGCCTACCTTCCCTGCGTCTTCTGCTATGGTTCTGAAGTCATGTTAAGGCGATTACGGATACGAAACCTAGCTGTGGTTGAGGAGTTAACATGGGAATTGGGAAAAGGATTTAACGCGTTGACGGGGGAGACAGGGGCAGGGAAATCGATTTTAGTGGATGCTTTTTTGCTTTTGTTGGGGGAACGGGCGGATCGGGGTTTGGTCAGGACGGGGGCGGAGGGATGTGTGGTG
This sequence comes from Methylacidiphilales bacterium, assembly GCA_040397425.1. Lineage (GTDB taxonomy): Bacteria > Verrucomicrobiota > Verrucomicrobiia > Methylacidiphilales > Verrucolacustridaceae > Verrucolacustris. The sequence goes on along the minus strand of JBBAWA010000005.1, from coordinate 21,921 downwards.
GAGGGGGAGCTGGGTGGGGCGGAAAGATTTCGGGATTGGCTGGAGGAGAAGGGAATTGAGGCGGATGGGGATGGAGCGTTGATTATTAAGAGGCAGGTGGGAACTACCGGGGCGGGGCGACAATTTCTGAATGGTTCGGCCGTGACTTTGGCGGTGCTGAAGGAGTTGGGGGATCGGTTGGTGGATCTGCATGGGCCGCATGATCATCAGACCCTGCTTTCTCCTGCTGCGCAGAGGGGGGCGCTGGATGGTTTTGCGGGGTTGGAGAAGTTGGTGGGTGAAGTGAGGCAGGCTTGGCATTCGAAACGGGATGCGGAGGAGGCCGAGGAGTTGTTTCGCAAAAATCTGGCTGGGGCGGATGGGGCAACGCGGGAATATATTGACCATCAGGTGCAGGAGTTGGAGGACGCAAAACTTGTGGTGGGGGAGGATGAGCAGTTGGAGAGGGATCACGCGGCTGCAGGGCATGGAAGGAGAATTTTAGAATTGGCGGGTGAAGTGAGTCGGTTGCTTGAGGGGGAGGATGGAAATGTGTTGGAGAAGTTGGGAAAAGTACAGAAGGGGTTGGTGGAGTGGGAGCGATTGGATGGAGCGGCGGGAGAGCTGCGGGAAAAGAATGAGATGGTGGTTTTGGCGTTGCGTGAGTTGGTTCGAGAAGGGGAGCGAAGAGCGGAAGAGGTGGGGTTGGATGGAGAGAGGTTGGCCGCTTTGGAGGCGCGCTTGAACTGTGTATTGAGTTTAAGAAAAAAGCATGGGGGCAGTGTTGAGGCGGCTTTAGCCAAGCTTTCTGAATTAAAGAAAAGGCAGTGGGAGTTGGCAAATGCCGGGGGAACGGAGAAGGAGTTGGCGGCGGCCACAAAGAAGGCGATCGAGGCTCATCGGCTTTTGGCGGGAAAATTGAGTAAGGAGAGGTCCAAGGCCGCACCTGTATTTGCCCGAGAAGTGACGAGTCAGTTGAGGGGCTTGGGTTTTCAGCAGAGTCGACTCGAGGTGCAGGTGCAAAAGTTGGAGAGTTTAGGAGCGGAGGGAGGGGAGACGATCGAGATGATGTTTGCACCCAACCCTGGGGAGCCTCCGAGACCTTTACGCGCGATTGCGTCGAGCGGGGAGTTGGCACGGGTGATGTTAGGAATCAAAACGGTTTTGGCGGAGAGAGATGAGGTGCCTATTTTAATTTTTGATGAGGTGGATGCGAATGTGGGTGGAGAAACGGCAAAAGCGGTCGCGATGCGTTTAGCTGGATTGGGGAGGACTCACCAGGTGCTATGTCTGACTCATTTACCTGCGGTGGCAGGAGTGGCGGATGCACACTTTTGTGTGACCAAGACGGTAGAAAAGGGGAGGACTTTTGCAAGGTTGGAACGGGTAGAGGGGGAGAGTCGGGAAAAGGAGTTGAGCCGAATGTTGGGAGGGGAGGGGAAAGCGGCGCGTGCGATGGCCCGAGAGTTGATGGAGCGGGGGCGGGTGGAAAAAGTTTAGTTTAAAAACATGCTTGGACGAAAGGAGGCGGGGAGGTTTTTGGTTTGAAGAAGGGCGAGGTGGGTTTGACCAAAAAAGTTTGGGTGGACGAGATGCTGAAAATTGCGGGTCCACTTTTCGGGGAGAGGTTGTGAGTCGTGAAGGAGGGGGGCAGCTTGGCGGGTAAGAGCAGTCATAAAAGGGTGTGGACCATAGGATTGAAAACCTAATTTTAATCCGTCTTCGAGCAGTTGGGAGAAGTTGAGGTGAGCAGTGAGGTCTTGCTCTCCCGGGCATGAGAGGGGATCGGAAGCGGATGTATGTTTTCGCAGCGCGACAAGAGTTCCTGCAGATCGGGATGGGTGATAGAGGTCGGCTGCCGGAAGTCCGTAATCGAGGGTGAGAACGGCTCCTTGTTCGATCTTTTCGGATAGAAGGGTAAGCCAAGGAGAGATGGGCAGACGAATTTCTGCAGTAAATCCTTCGATTGGAGGAATCGACCAGCGTTGGATTTCTGTGAGTAGTTCGGGTGAGGCGGGTTGATCGATCCACACCCATCGGTCTGAGATTTGAGTGACGAAACGTTCGTGCCATTGACCATTAAAAAAGCGGATCATGCGAACTGGAAAGCTGTCGAGAAGTTCGCAGGTGTAAAAGTAGGTGAGATGGGATAGAGTTGGAAGTGAGGCGAGATCGGGGTGCCAGTGAATGGTAATTTTAGACAGGAAAGGCTGGAGAGAATGTTTTTGTTGCTGTGCAAGTACGGGAGAGGGTTCGATGAGGTGGAAATGGATAGAGGAGAGGAGGTGGGGTGCTCTCTGAGCTAGTGAGGAGAGAATATCGAACGCGAGATGCCCTTGATCGGCTCCTTGTTCTACAAGGTGCAAGGAGGTTGGATTTTTGGAAGATTGAACAAGTTCGGTAATTTGAAAGGCGAGGAGTTGGCCTAAGACAGGGCCTGTAGAAACTGGGGTTAGAAAATCTCCTTGGGTTCCGGTACGGGTTTTTCCCGAGGAGTAGAAGCCTATATCCTGTTGATAGAGACATATTTCCATGAATCTATCAAATCGAATTGGGCCGTTCCGTAGATTCTCTTCTTTAAGAATGGAGGAAATTGAGTGTGTCACGGGATTAGCTTAAGGAATGAGGAAGCTAGGAGCGAGATTGACGAGGGGGAGATGAGAATTACTTTAACCCTATGAGAAAGACCTTGAGCATTGTGCTGGGTTTTGCGTTGAGTGGAATCTGTTGGGCGCAGTATGAGGGATCGACGGCTGAATCCACGAAAGATTTGCCGAGCACCAAGGCCGCGCTTTCTTTGACCGATATAGATAGTGCGGTGCCTGAGGCAAAACTTCCCGCGATCGATCCAAATTCCACTAGTTCGATCCCTCAACCGCGTCCTCCTGCAGCCGATCCAAGTAAGGCGGACACCAAAGATTGGGGGCAGGATATGAAAGCTTTGCAGGATGCTACTAAAAAGAAGCAGGAGGAAATGGCTGGGCTTGAGGAGAAAAAGGCAAAAGATGCCAAAGAAGCTCAAGAAAAGCAGGCGATAGAAAAGAAGGAGAAGGCAGACTTAAAGAAAGAGAATGATGGAAGAGCGGCGCCTGCGGTATCTCAGAACAGCTTGCCTGGGGTTAAGAGTGAGAGTGCGAACAAGCTTACTCCTGTAACGGGTTTGGACGGGGTCCAACCTAGGGCGATGAGTTCTGGGGATGGGCGAGTTAGTCCAAGTTTTGATTCTTTTACTGGTCCGCAGGGGAATAGTCCTTTAGGGAAAGATTATCAGTCAGGTGCACGCCCCATTATGCCGCCAAGTGGATCTTATGATTCGCGTTTAAACGCAGCTGGGCAGGCACCCCAAGTTCCCTCAGGTTCGTATCAGAGGATTTCCCAAGATCCCTACTCGGTGCCTCCGGGTAGTGAAAAGAAGGTAACGGCTCAAGTGAAGCCAAGCCCGCTCGTCAATCAGCCTGAGCCGAAGAAGACGGTGGGAGCCACACCCCCTGCAGGTTACTCCCCTTACGACAATCTTTGGAACGTGCCTAATCCACGAACCCCGCCCCGGTTTTAGTACCGGTAGTGGGAGGGTTTGTAGGGTCCGCCAACAGGAATACCGAGATACTCGGATTGAGCTTTGCTCAACTTGGTCAGTTTGACGCCGATCTTTTCCAAGTGAAGGCGAGCTACTTCCTCGTCCAAGTTTTTTGGCAGGACATAAACCGCTGGCTTGTACAGAGTGCGATTCTTCCAGAGGTCGAGGGCGGCTAGGGTTTGATTGGAGAAGCTTGCGCTCATGACGAAGCTGGGGTGCCCTGTGGCGCACCCTAGGTTCACGAGGCGACCTTCTGCCAGCAGAAAGAGCTCCCGGCCATTCGGGAAGATGTACTTGTCGAGCTGAGGCTTGATGTTCACTCGGCGAACTCCTGTGTGAGTGTTGAGTTTATCGACTTGGATTTCGTTGTCGAAGTGACCGATGTTTGCGACCACGGCTTGATCTTTCATCTTGGTCATATGCTCGATTGTGATGACATCCAGATTTCCCGTGGTGGTGATGTAAATATCCGCTCGTCCAAGAGTGTCCTCAATGGTTGTGACCTCAAATCCCTCCATAGCGGCTTGGAGAGCATTGATCGGATCGATTTCGGTCACGATCACGCGGGCTCCTTGGCCTCGCAGGGATTGGGCGGAGCCTTTTCCGACATCGCCATATCCGCACACCACGGCCACTTTGCCAGAGATCATTACATCCAGAGCGCGGTTCAAGCCGTCGACAAGGGAGTGACGACAACCGTAAAGATTATCGAATTTCGACTTGGTGACTGAATCGTTCACGTTAAAGGCGGGGACGAGAAGCTTTCCAAGCTCTTGGAGTTTGTAGAGACGGTGGACTCCGGTTGTGGTTTCTTCGGCTACGCCTTTCCACTCCTTGACTAGGGCATGGAAAATATTGGGATGTTCAGCATGAACCTTTTTGAGAAGGTTTTTAATGACCTTTTCCTCTTCGCTGGAGCTGGGGGTATTGACCCAACCATCGCCGTTTTCGAGTTCATATCCTTTGTGAAGGAAGAGGGTGACGTCGCCCCCGTCATCGATGACGAGTTGGGGTCCAAGGCCTTGGGGGTTGATGATGGCTTTCCACGTGCAGTCCCAGTACTCCTCGAGAGTTTCCCCTTTCCAAGCAAAGACGGGGACACCCGTAGCTGCAATGGCGGCGGCGGCCTGGTCTTGGGTTGAGAAAATGTTGCAACTGGCCCAGCGGACATCGGCACCCAGAGCGACAAAGGTTTCGATTAAAACGGCGGTCTGGATCGTCATGTGAAGGGAGCCGGTGACGCGAACGCCAGCGAGTGGCTTGTCTTTGGCGTGCTTTTCGCGGATTGCCATCAACCCTGGCATTTCCTTCTCTGCAATCTGAATCTCCTTGCGCCCGAACTCGGCAAGGGAGATGTCTTTCACTTTGTACTCAGGCGAAGATTTTTGTGTTTTGTGGTGTTTCGTTTTTGGTTCAAGCGTTGAGGTAGTCATGGTTGGGTTTCTCCTATTGGGGTTAATTTAAGCCGGCGTGACGACGGAGTTCACGGACACGGTCCGTATGCTCCCACGGGGCGTAAGCTAGTTTTCCCCGATGGCCGAAGTGGCCGTAGTTGGTTGTTTTCGAGTAAATGGGGCGACGGAGACGGAGTTGGCGAATGATTTCGGCAGGGCGGAAGTCGAAAGTTTCGTGGACTGCTTTTTCGATTTTTCGGAAAGGGACTTTTTCGGTCCCAAATGTGTCGAGGCAGACGGAGACAGGGTGGGGATGTCCGATGGCGTAGGCGAATTGGATCTCGACCCTGTCGGCTAGGCCCGCCGCGACGATATTTTTGGCGACGTAGCGGCCCATATACGCGGCACTGCGATCTACCTTGGTGGGATCTTTACCGCTGAAAGCCCCGCCTCCGTGTCGCCCCGCACCGCCATAGGTATCCACGATAATTTTACGGCCTGTTAACCCGCTATCTCCCTCGGGACCGCCTACAACAAAACGTCCTGTTGGGTTAACGAGAAATTCGGTTTTTCGATCGAGCATTGAGGAAGGAAGGACTCGACGAATAAGTTTTTCTGTAATGAACTTTTCAATTTGTCGGTGAGATACATTTGCGACGTGCTGGGTAGAGACAACGACTGCAGTGATTCGGACGGGTTTTGAGTGGCGGTATTCGACGGAAACTTGGGTTTTGGCATCGGGCCGGAGCCAGGGGGCTTTGCCGGATTTGCGAATTCGGCTAAGTTCTCGCCCGAGGCGATGGGAGAACATGATGGGGGCGGGCATGAGTTCTGGGGTTTCCCGACAGGCGTACCCAAACATAAGACCTTGATCACCGGCACCCTGCTCAGCAGTTTTTTTTCCCGAGACACGGCGGGCATCGACCCCTTGGGCGATATCGGGGCTTTGGCCGGTGAGGGCATTCATAATGTGGACACGATCGGCATGAAAGACGTCATCGTCGTTGGTGTACCCAATTTCTCGAATGGCAGAGCGAATGAGTTTGTCGTAGTCAAACTTGGCTCGGGTCGTGATTTCGCCCGCCACGACAACGAGATTGGATTTAACGAGGGTTTCACATGCAACCCGACTCGCGGGGTCTTGGCTTAGACAGGCGTCGAGAACAGCATCTGAAATGGTGTCGCATACCTTGTCTGGATGGCCTTCGCCAACCGACTCGGAGGAAAAGATGAAGTTACCGTGCATACAAATATCGTATCGCAAAAGTGGAAGCAGGCAAGAATAAATATTGATATATCATGATAAGATGATGAATCTATATGAAGCATGAGTCATCGAGTTAAGCTTTTGAGTGCGTTGGCGGATCCAACTCGTCTACGGATTTTAGCCGCGTTGCGTGAAAATGAGCTTTCGGTTGCGGAGTTGCAGGAGGTTTTAGGGATTGGGCAGTCGAGGATTTCCAATCACCTTGCACAACTCAAGTCGGTGGGTCTATTACGCGACCGAAGGGAAGGGCAAAAGGCTTACTATCGGCGAGCGGAGATGGGGAGAGAGATATGGTCTTTGGCTGAAGGTGCGGCGGGGGAGTTGGGAACACAGGCGCGGGATGGGGAGGCATTGCGGCGCGTCTTGGGGCAGCGGCAGGAGAAGTCGAAAAGATACTTTGACGCAGTCGCGGGTCGGTTGGGTAAGAAGTATTGTCCGGGTCGATCTTGGGAGGCGGTGGGGCGGTTGCTTTTGGCCTTGGCGCCACGACAAGTATACGCGGACTTAGGTGCAGGGGAGGGATTGATTTCTCAACTTCTCGCAGCACGTGCTAAGAAGGTGATTGCGGTCGATCACTCGCCTCGAATGGTGGAGGTGGGACGAGATTTGGCCAAGCGAAGCGGGTTGAAAAATTTGGAGTATCGGTTGGGTGACATGGAGAACCCACCGATTCGGCCTGGGTCGGTGGATGTGGCCATTTTGAGTCAGGCATTACATCACGCGGTGCATCCTCCTCGAGTGCTGGAGGCTGCGTGGAAAATTCTTCGGCCTGGGGGAACGCTTCTGATTTTAGATCTTGTGGAGCATACATTTGAGGCGGCTCGTGAAATGTATGCGGATGTATGGCTAGGGTTTTCTCCTGCGGAGTTGGCGCGGTTGATGCGAGAAGCAAAATTTGAAGGAGTGTCTGTCGAGGTTGTGGCAAAAGAGAAGGAGGGCCCGGGGTTTCAGACTTTGCTGGCGGTGGGAAATAGGGCTGAGTAGGGGTGGGTGAGAAAAGTTGGAATGGGTATGGAAATGGTGCATTCTTTGAATGTCCGCGCTCGTGGCGAAACTGGCAGACGCGCTAGATTCAGGTTCTAGTGGGGCAACCCTTGGAGGTTCAAATCCTCTCGAGCGCAGCGAAGCAAGCGAGAGAGTTTAAACAGCCGGAGGCGAAAATAGATTGGGCCAGGGGCGGGTGTGCGGGAGCCAAATCCTCTCGAGCCCCGACAGGAGTGCGGGGTAAACGCAGCGAAGCAAGCAAGAGAGTTTAAGCAGACGGGGGCGAAATCCTCTCGAGCCAATACAAGGACCTCTGACCCCAGTGACACCGGTGGGTTAATCGAGGGAGGGAATTGAGGCGAGAAGGCGCTTGGTGTACGGGTGGGTGGGGTGGGTCGTGATGGTTTCCGAGGGGCCCTCCTCAACAAGTTTGCCATGTTCCAGGACGGCGATCTGGTCGCTGACGTGTTCCACGACGGCGAGATCGTGGGCGATAAAAAGATAGGTCAGGCCAAGTTTTTCCTGAAGATCCATCAGAAGATTCACGATCTGAGCTTGGACGGAGACGTCCAAGGCGCTGACGGGTTCGTCGCAGATGATGAACTCAGGTTCGACAGCGAGAGCGCGAGCAATCCCGATTCGTTGGCGCTGACCTCCGCTGAACTCATGTGGAAATCGGCGCGCAAAGCTAGGATCAAGTCCCACGAGGCGAAGAAGTTCGGCCACGCGATCCATGCGATCCGAGGTACTCATTTGTGGAAAGTGAATTTCAAGGGGTTCAGCTAGGATAGTTCCGATCCGAAGGCGTGGATTGAGAGAGTTGTAAGGATCCTGGAAAACCATCTGAATCTTTTTGCGGTAGGGGCGAAGTTCAGCCCCAGAGAGGGAAGTGATCGGTTTGCCCTGATAGGAAACCGAGCCAGACGTGGGATCAACCAGGCGAACGATCACTCGTCCGAGTGTGGTTTTGCCTGATCCGCTTTCGCCGACTAGGCCCAGGGTGGTGCCCTGTTCGATTTTTAGGGAAACATCGTCCAGAGCTTTGACTACCCCTGTGGGGCGTTGGAGAAGTCCTGATCGGACAGGAAAATGAACGGAGAGATTTTTGACTTCCAGAAGTGGAGTATTCATTTTGTAACGAGGGTGGTGCGATCAATGGAGGCGAGACGTTTAGTTTTTTGACCCAGCCTGGGAATGCAGTCGAGAAGGGCCTTGGTGTAGGGGTGTTGGGGGGAGCGAAGAATCTGTTTTACGGGGCCTTCCTCAACGAGTTTTCCCTCGAGCATCACCAGAACACGATCGGCAAAGTTTGCCACGATTCCGAAGTTATGGGTGATTAGGAGTACGGACATTCCGAGTTTTTGACGCAGTTCCCTAAGAAGATCGAGGATCTGGGCTTGAATGGTGACGTCGAGAGCCGTGGTGGGTTCATCGGCAACGAGTAGCTTTGGTTGGCAGGCCAGGGCCATGGCTATCATCGCGCGTTGCTGCATTCCGCCTGAGAGTTGGTGGGGGTAATCTCGAGCACGAAGTTCGGGTTGGCGAATCCCCACGAGGCCAAGCAAGCGAATTACCTCGTCTGACGTGTTGGGCAGGTTGGGTTGGTGGAGTCGCAAAGCCTCGGCAATCTGAAAACCCACAGAGAATACGGGGTTGAGAGAAGTGGAGGGCTCTTGAAAGATGTAGGCAACTTTGCCTCCCCGAGCTTGGCGTAAGAGGGAGTTGGAGCAGGTGAGCAGATCAGTCCCATCCTGCCAGAGAACTTTCCCCTGAAGAGTGCAGGTGGGGGGAGGCGGAGTTAGGCGGGTTAAGGCAAGGGCGGCGGTGGTTTTGCCTGATCCGCTTTCTCCCACTACGGCGACGGTCTCTCCGGGTTGAATCGAGAAGGAGAGATTGTCGACTGCTACGACAGGCTTTGGGCCTGAGTGAAAGGAGACAGTTAGATTTTTGACCTCGAGAAGATTCATCGTCCAGGGAGCCTAAATTTTGGATCTACGGCATCGCGCAGGGCGTCGCCGAGAAGGTTGAAAGCGATCACAGTCAGGATGATGGCAAGTCCTGGGGTAAGCAGCCACCAGAAGTTGAGCATAAAAATCTTAATGTCTTGGGCTTGGCCGAGCATCAGACCCCATGAGGATGCGGGCTCTTGGATTCCTAAACCTAGAAAACTCAATGCGGCTTCGCCTAGGATGTAGCCTGGGACACTGAGGGTTGCGGCGACGATGAGGTAGCTGAAAGTATTCGGAAGAAGATGTCGAAAGAGAATTGTCCAAGGGCGTTGACCCAAAATATTTGCGGCTAAGATGAAGGGGCGCTCACGGAGTGAGAGGACAAGGCCTCGGACGACTCGGGCAGTGCCTGCCCAACCCAGAGCAGAAAGAATTACCACGATGAGCAGGAAGGTGGCATCGGACGGGAATCGAGAAGAGAGAGCGGCACGCAGGGCAAGAAGGAGATAGAGACCAGGAACAGCCATGAGGAATTCGGTCAGGCGCATTGCAAGAGTATCGGGCCAGCCCCCCAGATAACCCGCAAGACCCCCGATGGTGAGCCCCAGGAAACTGGTCAAGGCGACTCCAATCAGGCCGATGCTTAAGGAGATCCCCGCTCCATAGAGGAGTCGGGTGAACACATCGCGGCCTGTGGCATCACTACCTAGCAAATAGACGGGATCGGAGGTTGGGATGGTAAAAAGATGACGATCGGCGGGGATCAGGCCTAAAAATTTATACGAAACTCCTTTTGAGAACCATTGTAACGGAATGGCTTGGTCGGGTAGAGGTTGATACGAGGCGGTAGAGGGATCCACCAGCTTGTAGCGCTGGACACAAAGGCGCCCGTTCTGCCAGATGAGTGCAGTGGGTGGATGATATGTGCGCTGAAGATTCTGTGCAGAGGGAATTGATGGAGAGAGGAACGGAGCGAAAAGTGCAGCCCCATATAAAAGGATAAGGAGACAGGCAGAGATTAGGCCCGCAGGGCGACGAAGAAGAGCCCGTACAATGTCAGCGGCCATAACGAACCCTTGGGTCGGACCAAGCGAGAGCAAGATCGGACAAAAGATTTCCGATGATCAGAAGAGAGCAACCCACGACAACAGATCCGAGAACGACAAATTGATCTTCCCGGATAAAGGCTTCGTACACCAGACGGCCTAGGCCGGGGTAGTTCATGACGTTTTCAACGAGTAGTGATCCACTGAGAAGGCCCGCGAAGGCGTAGCCAACCGTGCTCAGAAGGGGATTGAGGGCGTTGCGGAGGACATGGCGAAAAAGAACGATTTTTTCAGGAAGACCTTTGGCTCGGGCAGCGGTGACATATTCAGCTTGAAGGACATCGAGTACATTCGCACGAAGAACTCGGAGAGTGCCGGCTACTCCTCCGAGCCCAAGAACGAGTGTGGGAAGAATCAGATGGTAAGCGATGTCGAGAAGCTGTGAGGAGGCAGAGAGGAAGTCGTGATCGAGAGAGGTCAGACCACCGATAGGAAACCAACCTGTTCGGGCGGCCATCCAAACGGCAAGCAGGGCAAGAAAGAACTCGGGAATGGCCAAGGCAAAGTAGGCAGCGGCAGAGGTGATGCGATCGATCCATCCACCTGGGCGTGCGGCGGCGAGGACAGCCAAAGGAATGGCTAGGGTCCACGCGAGAAGGAGGGAGGTAAGACTGAGCAGAATGGTGGCTGGAGCACGTTGGGCGATGAGTTGGGCGACGGGAACCTTGTAAGTCCATGAGTAACCAAAATCGAGATGCAGGACATTCCCCAGCCAAAGTGCGTACTGCTCATACCACGGACGATCCAAGCCAAAGGATTTTTGCAACTCCGCGATTAGGGCTGGGTTAATATCGCGTTGGGCTTTTACAGGTGTCAGGAAATCGCCTGGAGCAAGACTCATGAGCGCAAAGACCAACAGAGTCACTGCAAAAAGCATGGGCAGGAGGGCGAGCAAGCGGCGGAGAATGAAGAGCGTCATGGGGTAAGGAGTGGTGTCCAAAGTTCGTCTAGATTCCAGACTAAAGAGCCGAGAGGGGGAATCCGGATGTTTTTCCAGCGATCTTTTAAGCCGACGTAGGCGTTCGCGGTGACAAGGTAGATATAGGGGGTTTCGTCGCTCATAATTTTTTGGACTTCATCAAAATATTTTTTCCGAGTGGGATAATCGAGAGTGTGAAGCTGGTCGGACATCAGTTGATCGATACGAGCTTCCCAAGGGGTGGCCGGGCTTTTTTGGTTTGGATGCCATTGATGGAGGCGACCCTTGGACGAGAAGACCGAGATTCCGCCTGCTGGATCACCGCCTCCTGTCAGTCCTAGCATTCCCGCCTCGTAGTCATACGAGTCTTGGATTTTTCCAACTAAGGTTCCAAAATCAAGGAAGGAGAGATTTACTGTGATGCCTAGGTCACGCATATTTTCCTTAAATGCGGTCGCCATATTTGCGCGAAGTTGGTTTTCCTGATTCGTATTGAGGGTGAATTCGACAATATTTCCCAAGCGGTCGCGCAGCTTCTGATCTGGGCCGAGTGAGAACCCAGATTGAGTCAGAAGCTCCATGGAGCGGGCTGGATTAAATGGGTACTGGGTTACATTTGGGTTGTACCACTTTTTGTTTGCAGGAGTTTCTGGGCCCCAAAGAGGTTGGCCGCGTCCAAAAAGAACCCCGCGGACGAGTCCCTCCCGATCAATGCCATGGGATACGGCTTGGCGAAAGCGCCTGTCGGTGAACCAAGCCAGTTTGTGGGGGGGGACGAAGGGTTTGCCTGCGGCGTCTTTTCCTGGGTTTTGGTTAAACCAGATGAATCCCGTATTTGGGGAGGGGCCGCGGTTAAAAACAGAAAATCCGTATCGAGTTGCGTATCGATCGATCCAAGCAACGTTGTCGGGTGAGAGGCCTTCGGCGTCCGTTTGCCCAGTGGCAAAAGCCAAAGTGCTGGCATTTGCATCTTTAACGAGTTTTGTAACGAGATAGTCCACGTAGGGGAGCCGAACCCCTTGCGTGTCGGCTCGCCAGTAGTGCGGATTAGCTTCAAAAACTATCCGTTCGGCGGGTTGGTAGGAACGAAGTCGAAAGGGGCCTGTGGCAAGAAGACGACGCGGCTCCTTTTGGGCGATACTTACATTCCATGCTTTGAGGAGTGAGCCGTCCCGAAATGCTGATTCGAGTTCATGCTTTGGCAGGAGCCCGACGCCGCCGACAGTCTCCAAAAAGGGTGCGTAGATTTCGGGAGTGGTCAGGCGGACGGTGAGATCGTCGATTTTCTCGATCGTAAATTTCTTTCCATCGACGGAGAGATCAAAGGCCGCACGATTTGGGAAGCGTGGGTCATAGATCGCTTGAAAGGTGAAGACGACATCATCAGCGGTAAAAGGGTGACCATCGGACCAGCAAACGCCTCTGCGGAGGTGAAAGGTGAAGGTTTTGTTGTCCGCGGCAATTTCCCAGTGTGTGGCTAGGCCCGGTTCAACCTCTTGGGTCACGGGGTTATTGTGAACGAGGGAGTCGAGAAAGAGTCCGATGAATCCGCTGGAGGTTGCATCTTCTGAGACGAGTGGATTGAAGGTGGAAGGTTCGCCAGGGGTCGAGTCGATAAAAACACCGCCTTGGCGACCGATTTCCTGCTTGGAGGTGTCTACTCCAGCGGGCAGGGGATGGTTTTCTCTAGCTACTTTGGATTTTGGGGTGCAGGAGGACAAAGCGGTGGCCAGTAAGGGCAGGAGAAAACAGAGCCGAAGCATAGATTGTAATCTTATAGGTTCAGAAAATGAATGGAAGTGGAAGTGATGTGTTATTCTTTCGCGGGCAACCCGTGAGATCCGATAAACACGAATGCCAGGCTCCAGCCTGAAAAAGCCAAAAGAAAGTAGGGAATCTGTAGGTTCATGGGTAGGCCGTAAAGAAAGAGAAGGATGGGTCCCCAGTACATGTAGTCTGGAAAAAGGAGCGGAAGTACGCGGTCCCGATAGAGGGGCCAGTTCCAAGACCGTAGGATGCGGAGGGGGCCCCACCCAAGTTCGAGCCAGAGAAAGTAACTTACGCTCATGGGTAGAGCAACGAGGGGGATAAAGCAGAAAAAATCGAAAGCGATTTTCGGAAGGACGACCTGCCACTTTGCGCCGACACCAAACATAAAAGCTTGGAAAAGGTAAAAAAGATCTACGAGGAGTCCATTGAACCCGAAAAAGAGAAAGTTCCAACCGAGCTTTCGTAACCGATCGGGAGACCAGGTTCGGTCTGGCCCAACTACGGTTCGAACAGATTCAGGCAAGAGTGTGCCTGCGAGAGCGGTCAACAGGGCAGAGAGAAAAATGCCACCTGAGGCTTTCCAGGTTGCGAAGATATCAACCGATGCTTGGACTGAAGGGATATGGTAGTAGGAAAAGTAGAGACCGATCGCGATGGCCTGAAAAAAAAGAAAAACGCGATAAAATCGACGGACGGCTAGTAGGCCGGGACGAAGTGCGTCACGCAGAGTCCAAGGGGATGACAAAAATCAGGCCTCGAAGGAGGTTCCGCACCCGCAGGTTTGTTTCGCTTTGGGGTTCACGATTTTAAAGCCTGTATGGGTGAGTTCGTCTTCGTAATCGAGAGTACATGCCTCAAGGAGGGGGGCACTTTCTGCGGCAATAAAGAGACGAGCGCCGTTTTGGATTACTTTTTCGTCGGTTGGCTCAGGAAGAGTGACAGCCATCCCATAAGAGGAGCCTGCGCATCCCCCTTTTTCAACGAAAAGCCGAAGGCCACGATTGGGATCACCTTCAGAGGTTAGATTCCGAATCTGGGAAGCCGCACGATCGGTTAACTGGATCATTGAGATAGAGTATGACGCGAGGGGGCGGGTGTCAAAATGCAGGCTTCCTATCCCTACTGAGTGGTTGAGTTTTCAATCAGGGAGGTAGAGTCGAGCGATGCACGGAATGCAACTGGTTCAAGACCTAGCCCTCATCATGGCTGCCGCTGCGGTGGCAACGGTCATTTGTCAGCGGTTCAAGCAGCCTGTGGTTTTGGGATATATTTTGGCTGGAATAGTGATTGGGCCAAACAACCCATGGATTCGTTTGGTTGTGAACGAGGAGGAGATTCGGACTTTGGCAGAGTTGGGGGTGATTCTTCTCATGTTTTCCGTCGGACTCCATTTTAGTTTTCGAAAATTAAAAGAGGTGGGAGGTGTGGCTGTTGTCGCAGCCGTAGTGGAGATCGCGGGAATGTTCTTTTTAGGAGAGAGGATGGGAAGGCTTTTGGGATGGAGCCCAATGGATGCAATATTTCTTGGAGCGATTCTGTCGATTTCGTCCACGACGATTATTGCCAAGGTATTGGAAAGCATGGGCCTCTTGCGACCCGGATTCGCACGACTTGTGTTCGGAGTTTTAATCGTGGAGGACATTTTAGCTATCGCGATGATGGGGATGCTTACAAGTTTCGGCACCACGGGGGAAATAAGTTGGGTCGGCGCGGGGCAGAATCTGCTGAAGTTGGTCGCATTCTTTGTGGCGGTTGCGGTGGGGGGGTTTTTGCTGGTACCAGGGTTGGTCCGGTTGGCAAGTCGGACGCGGATGGAAGAGGTTCTTCTCATTACGGTTTTGGGATTGATCTTTGCAGGAGCCATTCTTGCAGAGCGGTTAGGATTCAGCGTCGCGTTGGGGGCCTTTCTGATTGGGGCGGTTTTAGCTGAGGTGAAAGAGGTGAATCGAATCGAAAAGCTGGTGGCACCCGTGCGGGACCTTTTTAGTGCGATCTTTTTTACCTCATCTGGAATGTTGATCACCTTTGCTATGACCTCCCGGGGGGTGGCGGAGGTGGGTTTGATTGCGCTTGTGGTGGTGATCGGGAAAATTATTTTCAGCACGTTAGGAGCGTTGTTGGGGGGTGCGGATTTGCGCACGGCGGTTCGAGCGGGAATGAGTTTGGCACAGATTGGGGAGTTTTCCTTTATTCTGGCTGGGTTGGGAATGAGCTTAGGGGTTACGGGCCAAAGGTTGTACTCCTTAGCGGTCATGGTTTCGGCCGTGACGACTTTAACGACGCCCTATCTGATTCGGGTATCGGAAGGGGCAGCAGAGTGGATGGAGCAAAAAGGGCCTCGATGGTGGGTTGATTTTTGGAGGTTCTACCCGAGTTGGTTACGGAGTATGCGTTCGGAACCCGGAGATCGGCATCATGTAGCGCGGCAATTCATCCGAAAACTATTAGGGCAGTTAGGGCTTCAGCTTGCCTTGTTGACGGCTCCCATTCTGGCAGCTGCAGCGTTTTGGGATAGCTATCGAGAAAGGTTGCCTGAAACCGTGCGACTGGCTTGGTGGGGGGGAGGGCTTTTTTGGCTGGGTGGCGCTCTTTTGGCTTTGCCTGTGGGTTGGGCTTTTTTGCGAAAGTATCATGCGTTGGCGATGCTGGTTTCAGAGCTGATTTTTCCTCGGGGAAGTCGCGAGGAGGTAGGATCAGCACGAAAGTGGGCCACATTTCTGTTTTGCGGAATGGGGGCAGTTTTGGGTGGGGTGTATTTGGTGGTGATCAGTTCTCCGCTACTGCCGTCGGGGAAAATGTTTCCTATTTTAATGGCGTTGGTTCTAGTTGTGGGATTGTTGAGTAGAAAAAAACTCGTGGAACTCTATGCGAAGGGGCAGAGCGCGATTCGGGATACCTTTGCCGCCTTGCCGGATCCGGGAGAGGTGCGTTTGCCAGGTGATTCGCAGGTACGATCGTTTCGGGTGGGGCGAGGTTCAGGCTTGATTGGGCAGTCTTTAAAAGAGACCGGTCTTCGAAAGGTGAGCGGGGTGGTGGTGGTGGCGATTGAGAGGGCGGGGGGAAGCACGGTCTCGCCTGGTCCTGACGAGAGGTTATTCGAAGGGGATGAACTATTTGTTTTTGGCGAGAAGGGGCAGTTGGAATTGGCGAGTGAATTTTTTATGAACTGCGGCGTTGTCGAGGTCTAGTGGAACGGCCTAGAGGGGGTGTTTTGGGCTGGTGACGAAACCAGTGAAAGAGGAGGAGTTGAGCGATGCCGCGGTTGGGGCCGAACTTCTGGTGCGACCAAGTTTCCAGGTCGCCATGGCGAAGGGCCTTTCTTTTTTTTGGGAAGTATAGTTGGCGAAGAAGGCGATCGACCCAAACATCGACGGGGAAGGAGTCCCAGCGCCCATACGCGTATAAAAGGACACAACGTGAGATTTTCGGTCCGACTCCGGGCAAGGTTTCGAGATGAGCTGCGGCTTGGGCGGTTGTAAGTGAAGGGGGGATCTCAAGCAGGAAGGGTTGAGCGGCAACCCGTTTGGCCGTGGCTAGGAGGTGGCGAGCACGATAGCCAAGAGCACAGGAACGAAGGGCTGATTCGCCCGCTTGAGCGAGTGTTTTTGCGGACGGAAATGAGTGCTTGGGGCCTCCGAAGGTCTGGCGCATGCGGGCATGAATCTGGCGAATCTGGACGATCTGTTTGAGAGAGGAGCAGATAAAGTTGGCAAGGCACTCCCAAGGATCTTCGCGAAGGGGACGCAGGCCTGGATATTTCTGCATAGCGGAGAGGAGGTGAGCGTCGGACGAGATTTGAGGCTGAAGCAGGGAGGGCAGATCAAGATCTAGGGTGAAGTAGTTTTGGATCTGGGCAGGGGAGAGGGATGGGTTATCCCAGTGGAGGGATTGACCTCTGATGTGGAGTTGGACGGGTTGGGATTCGATCCAGCCCGTGAAGGTAGAGTCATCAAGAGGATTCCAAGAGAAGCTTTGCCCGCCAAGGAGGGTCGAGGATAGATCTAAAGGGTGAGAAAGTTTGAGGGAGGGCATCGGTTCAAAAGATTAAAGGTTTCGGAATGGAGGAGAAGTGGGATGATCTGGGTTGTGCAAAAAAGATTAATCGTTTTTTGGTTCGTTTGGGCGCTTGGCAGCACTGTGCAGTCGCAAATCGGTGAGGAACCTGTGCGCAAAGCAGAGCTTGTGGGGGAGCAGGTTCGAACTGCGGAGCCTGTTGTGGAAGAGGTGCGGAAGGCAGACTCTGTGGATACGAAAAAGGGTTCCGCTCTAGATCAAATTTTGTCCACGACTCCTAAGGTAACAATCCAATCTCCGCAGGATGGGCAGGTTATGCCATGGGAGACGGTGGATGTTTTCGTACAAGTTGAAAACCTAACCATAAGTGAGGATGAGCATCGTTTGCATGTGATTGTGGACAACGGCTCTCCCATCGAGCACACGAATGTTTTACGACCTGTTATCTTGCGCGGATTAGCTCCAGGAGCACATACCCTACGGATCTTTGCGGTAAAACCCGATGGCAAGATGTTGCCGAACCCAGAGGCTTTGATGAGGGTAGATTTTTATGTCCGGAGACAGGATTTTTCTAATTTTCAACCTATGGATAGACCTTATTTGACGGTCAACCTGCCGATGGATGGGGTTGCCATTCCTGATGCAGAGGGGAAGGTTTGGTTGGATTTCATGACGCACCAAGCCCCGATGGGTAAGGGAAAGTACCGGGTGAAGGCGGTGATGAATGGGGTTGAGACGATTGTGAGCACGCGGGATCCGCATCCATGGGGTGGCTTGGCGGAGGGGAGGCATCGGGTGGTGATTGAGTTGATCGATGAGGATGGAGATCCAGTCTCAGAAATCTTTGCAAGGGTGGAGAGGACTTTTGAAATTATGAGGATGGTGCGGGCTGTGAATCCGCGGGAAGTGGATTCGGCAAACCTTTGGTTAAGAAACAGGCAGTAGGGGGAAAAGCTGTCTGTACTAAAGTTTACGGATCGCGCTAGCCACTTGGGGAGTTCGTGATTTTACGCAGACGATTTTGCATCCTTCGCATCGTGGCTGCACTCGCAGGCGTGGAGTCTCGAAAGCCTGTAAGGTGGAGGATTCCGTGAAGAATATATGTGAGAAGCTCTTCTCGCAGCGTCAGGCCGTGTCCTCGGCAGAGTGAGGCGGCGACAGCTGGGCAAACGACAACTTCGCCGTGGGGGAATGCCAGGACATCGGCAGGTGAGGGATCCTGCAAGTGGGTTTGGTGTAGTCGGCCGCTCTCTTGGGGGGATACAAAAACAATGCCAAGCTCGAGTGGGAGTCGCGTGCGGCGACTCTCCGGAAGGTGCTGCAGGGCCGAGGTGACCTTACGACGAAAGTATGCGAGGTTCAGTCGGTGCCGGCGCTGCCGGTTGTTCCAATGAATGTGGATGGGTTTTGTTGCCACGACGATCCTTAGGATAGCGAATTCGGGGGCGGAGGATACTCTGCAAAGCATGGGCGAGGGCACGTCGTGCCGACTGCCATTCGGTTTGTGTCAGC
Source organism: Methylacidiphilales bacterium (assembly GCA_040397425.1). Classification (GTDB taxonomy): domain Bacteria; phylum Verrucomicrobiota; class Verrucomicrobiia; order Methylacidiphilales; family Verrucolacustridaceae; genus Verrucolacustris. The sequence goes on along the minus strand of JBBAWA010000005.1, from coordinate 3,450 downwards.
TGAGACTTTTCCCAATGGCCTTCCTCAAGGCGAGCGGCAAAAAGTTTTTCCACAAGTTTTGCTGCGTCCCCAGGGGCAGGTTTTTCCATTGAACGGGAGGCTGATTCAACCATATCGGCGAGGGAGAGCAGTGCCGTTTCAGGGGATTGAGGTATGGGGCCTGCATAGCGAAAGGAGGATTCGGCAACGGGGGGTATGTCTTCATCCCGAAGGCGGAGGATTTTTCCCCCAGTGCGAGCATCTTTTTCATGTTGGAGGGCACGCTGATAAAAGAACCATACAAGAGAGGTCCCGTGGTGTTCGCGGATCGCATCTCGAATTCTTCGGGGAAGGCTATGGAGTCGGGCCAAGGCTAGCCCCTCTTTCACGTGGGCCAGAATAATGAGAACACTCATGGAGGGTGTGAGGTTGGCATGAGGGTCGGGATCGCTGGGATTGAAGTTTTCGGTGAAGTATTCGGCTTTCTCAACTTTTCCAATGTCGTGGTACAGAGCCATGGCACGGCAAGCGCGGGGGTTTGCGGAGTGGGTGGCGGCAGCGGCGGCTTCGGCAAGGTGTCCGACCAGGATGCTGTGGAGGTAGGTTCCGGGAGCTTCGATGGAGAGCTGACGGAGAAGGGGATGATCGAGACTGGTGAGTTCGAGCCAGGATAGATCGGTCGTGCGGTCAAACACAGACTCGAGGACAGGGAGGAGGGCGCCAACTAGAATCGCGCCGAGAAGACCAAGAGCGGCAGAGGATAAAGCCTCTGTGACGAGCAGGTCTCGCGCGAGGTTTATGTTGTGACCCGAGGCAATGACGGTGGCGAGTAATGCGACAAGCCCTAGACCCGCACCTGCGCGAAGTAGATCGGAACGACGGGCGATTCTTCGGGAAAGAAAAATAGCGGCCAGACCTGTCAGAAGGGAGGAGACCAAGTAGCGGCCATCCGGACGAAGGAGAAAAAATTCACCTATTCCCAGAAGAACAATCAGGAGAAGGCCTGCCCGGGGGCCTACCAAGGTGGTAAGGACAAGAGCCGCGAGGGCTGGGGGGATCAGGTAGGAGCAGGCTCCGAAAGAGAAGCGAGGTGCTGCTGCCAAAAGAATCAGAATAAAGGCGAAATTTCCAATCAGAGTGAGAAGAAAGAGAGCGAGTAGGCGATTTCTCTGAAGAGTTTCTGGAAGAACGACAGACAGAATTAGGGGAAGAACCACGGCAACAAAGACAGCCGCGATCCAAGCCGAGGGCCCAGTTCCAGCGGGAGTCCAGAGGGAGAGTCCGTATGAGGCGGCGGCGGTTAGAAAAAAGAGGAAAAAACGAACTGTCCGGTTGTTTTCTAAGCTGTTTTCCGAGGTAGTACGGCGAATGCGGGTGACAGGTGAGCTCACAGGGTGAGGCTGGTCTGTCTGAGTCCACGGTGCTCTTTGTAGGCACGGACAATTTTTCCTACCAGTTCATGGCGGATGACGTCGGTATCCTCAAATCGAACAAACCCGATCCCTTCCACGGGGGCGAGGGCTTGAACGGCTTCGACTAGCCCAGATTTACGGCTGTGGGGAAGATCGACTTGGGTTGGATCTCCCGTGACGATGCATTTGGATTCGGCCCCAAGCCGAGTGAGAAACATAAACATCTGTTCTGTGGTTGCATTCTGACCTTCGTCGAGGATGACGAAGGCTCCATTCAAGGTGCGGCCGCGCATATAGGCGAGGGGAGCGATTTCGAGGATTCCCTTGTCCATGAGTTTTTGAATCTCTTCCACGTCGAGCATATCGTAGAGGGCATCGTATAAGGGGCGGAGATAGGGGAATATTTTTTCCTGCAGATCGCCTGGGAGAAAGCCGAGAGCTTCGCCTGCTTCAACGGCTGGGCGGGTAAGAATGATGCGATTGATTTTGTCTGCTTTGAGATAGGAGATGGCCATCGCCATAGCGAGGTAGGTTTTACCCGTACCCGCTGGTCCGATCCCAAATACGAGATCGTGGTGGCGGATGGTTTCAACATAGGCTTTTTGAAGAAAGGTTTTGGGAAGAATAGCGGGTTTTTTTGCTGAGACTTGGATTCGGCAGGACCACATTCCCTCGAGGCTTTTGCCCTCTCCTCGGTGCACGGCCCGTAGGGCGTGAAGAAATTCATATCGACGGACTCTGAGTCCGTGTTGTCGGGCGAGGTGAAGTTGACGGAAGAGTTCTTGGGCTGCGGCAACATTTTTTTCCACCCCATCGATTTTGAGAAGGGTGTCCCGTATGGTGATTTTGACCCCTAGGGTGGATTCGGCCTCTCGAAGGAGGGAGTCATCCGCTGCATAGAGTTCTGAGAGGGTGTGGGCGTTTTCGAACGTGAGGGTTTGATCGCTCATGGGCTCAGTTGAGTTGTAGGGAGGAGGAGAAAAGGGGGAAGAAAGATATTTTCTGTATTAGCGGAGCCGGGAATCGAGCTGGGCGGTCGCTCGTTGAAGGGTGGAGAGGCCAGATCCTGTTGTTTGCTGGGCGCCTTTGGAGTCGAGGGGGAGGGTGGTGCCTGTTTCAAGGGAGGAGACGAGGGCACAGTACTGGTCATTGATCATCATGCCGAGAAATTCCCCTCCAAGAGTGAGGACTAGATCGCCCGAGGAGGGGGCATACTCGCCCTGGAGTCGGTTGAGGAATCGGGAGTCCATTTCCAAGTAGCCGGGGAGATCTGGGGAGAGTCTGAAACTGCATTCGCCATATCCGTTACCGCGGGGGGAGATGAGGAGGCTTTTTGGAAACCGAAACGGGTCGGTGGCAATGCGATAGGGGGCGGTCGCAAGGGAGTTCGTATCGGAATTCGGGACAAGCGCGATCAGTAAGCGGGGATCACCTTTTCGAAGGGAGTGAAGGGAAGGAATGGGTTGAGGAAAGTTAGCGGGGGCTGGAGGGGTGAGGGATCCAGCCAGGGATTTCCATGAACCGCCAGCATCGCCCAAGGTAAATGGGGTTTGATCCAGGGAAAGCAGTGCGCCGGTACGGGTTCCATCTGTCAGAAGAATGGATTTTATTTCGCGACGCCGTGGACCTGAGCCTTGGGCGGAGGTCCGCTCGGTAACGATGGAAAGGGTGGCACGACGAGCCAAATAATCGGCGTAGAGCGAGTTGGGTGCGACGGGACGATATTCACGCATTTCTTGAGTGATTTCGCCCGACTTTTCGGCTAGGCGTGTGACCCCTTGCGAGAGAGATTGGTTTTGTTCGAGAAGCTTTTTCTTCTCTTCCTCTGCAGTGCGAAGAGTGGTTTCAATTTGGCGAGCGCGTTCTTCAGTAGATCGGGCTGTCAGTTGTGCGGCGGTGAGCTGAGAGCGAAGGGCTTCACCCTCTTTTTTTAATTTCTCTTCCGCCTGACGAAGGGCAAGGGCCTCGGCTTTTGCGGCTTCGAGGGCAGCCCGACTTCTCTCCGTTTCCATGCCTGCTTGTTGAGCTAGGCGCAGGGATTCCTGTTCTGCTTTGGTCA
>JBBAWA010000004.1:28619-47609 GCA_040397425.1 Methylacidiphilales bacterium | reverse complement strand
TATTGCGAACAGATTGGTCGGTCCCGCTTGATTATTTCAGCCGAATCGGTGAAGTAGTCTTCTTGAAGGCAACGAGTTCCATCTCTCCTCAGAACCGTGTTGAGCGGGTCCTGATCCTAGATTTCGGGTCTCAGTATACTCAGGTGATTGCGAGGCGGATTCGGGAGGCTTCGGTCTTTTCAGAAATTGTTCCTCACACGATCTCCGCCCGCGAGGTGATCGCTCTTCGGCCTAAGGGAATTATTTTGAGTGGTGGGCCCGCGAGCGTGTACAGCCCGAAGGCTCCGAAGATGGATCGGGCAATTTTTCATCTTGGCATTCCTCTTCTTGGAATCTGCTACGGAATGCAGCTTTTGGTGAAGGAGTTTGGGGGCGAGGTGGCAAGAGGAGCCAGACGGGAATACGGACGAGGAACTTTACATAGAAAACGGGCATGCCCTTTGCTGGAAAAACTGCCCTCTCGTCTCGAAATTTGGAACAGTCACGGAGATCGGGTGACGCGTCTGCCCAAGGGGTTCCAGTCGGTCGCGACAACGGAGAACAGTCCGTATGCGGTGGTGCGAAAGGGGGAGATTTACGGGCTTCAATTTCACCCTGAGGTTTCTCACACCCCCAAAGGACAGCAGATCCTGGGGAACTTTTTGAAAAAGATCTGCGGTTGTCGGGGAACGTGGACAATGGGCTCGTTCCTAAAGCGGGCAGTTGCGGATGTGCAGCAACAGGTCGGAAATGGGCGGGTCATCCTCGGATTAAGCGGTGGAGTGGATTCGAGTGTGGCGGCGGCTCTGCTGCACCGTGCGATCGGCAACAAGCTGCGATGTATTTTTGTCGATAATGGGTTGTTGCGAAAGGGAGAGGTGGAAAGCGTAAAACGAATCTTTGGAAAGCACCGGCATTTCAATCTAACCGTGATCGATGCGAGAAAGAGATTTCTGCGCAGATTACGTGGGGTGGCTGATCCGGAGAGGAAAAGGAAGATCATCGGACGGGAATTCATTCACGTTTTTAATGAAGCGTCGAAGAAGGTGGGGCGTGGAGCCCAGTTTTTGGCTCAAGGGACGCTGTATCCGGATGTGATCGAGAGTGTGCCGATTGCGGGCAATCCTGCCTCCCTGATCAAGAGTCATCATAATGTCGGGGGATTGCCCAAGAGGATGAAGCTCGGGTTGGTTGAGCCGTTGCGGCAGCTTTTTAAGGATGAAGTGAGAAAAGTCGGCACTGTATTGGGTTTGCCGAAGGAGATGGTGTGGAGGCAACCCTTCCCAGGGCCTGGCTTGGCTGTCCGTTGCTTGGGAGCGATTGAGGAGAAGAAGTTGTCGATTCTGCGAGATGCGGATGCGATTGTGGTGGAAGAGATGAAGGCTTCCGGATGGTACTATCGGATTTGGCAAAGCTTCGCCGTTTTGTTGCCGTGCCGAAGTGTGGGGGTGATGGGAGATGAACGCACTTATGACAATGCGGTGGCGATCCGTGCTGTGGAGAGTCGGGATGGGATGACGGCGGATTGGGTGCGGTTACCAGGAGATCTTTTGGGAAGAATTTCTAATCGAATCTGCAATGAGGTCAAAGGGGTCAACCGGGTGGTTTTGGACGTCAGTTCCAAGCCGCCTGCGACGATCGAGTGGGAGTAGGAATGAAAATTTTAGATGCGCGTGGAAAAGTGAATTCGGCGTGGGCTCTCGGCCAGCTTTCGCGCAGGGCGTTGCCGGATCAGAAAGTGAGGGCGGTGGTGGAGCGGATTTTGAGGGAGGTGCGCAGAGGTGGGGATGCAGCTGTGGTGAAGATTCACAATCGGTTTGCCAAGAAAAAGATTCGAAAAGGGGATTTGAGGGTGAAGGGCAAGTTTCGGGCTCCGTCGGCAGAGGTGAGGCGGGCCCTTGCCTTAGCGGAAAAGAATATTGCGGATTTTGCCAAGGCAACGCGTCCTGTGGCTTGGAGAAAGAGGAATGCGCAGGGGGCAATCACGGGAGAAAACTTTCCTGCACTGGGTCGAGTGGGAGTTTATGTGCCGGGGGGGACGGCTCCGCTTGTTTCAACCGCTTTGATGACGGTGGTGTTGGCAAGAGTTGCTGGGGTGAAGGAGATTGTGGCTTTTACGCCAGGGCCCGTGAATCCTGTGTTGGGATGGGCGTTGCAGAAGGCTGGGGCAACGGAGATCTATCAAGTGGGGGGAGCGCAGGCTGTGGCCGCGATGGCTTTTGGGAGCGAAACGGTCCGACCTGTAGAAAAGATTTGTGGGCCTGGGAGTGCTTGGGTGGTGGAGGCAAAACGGCAGGTGTTTGGAATGGTGGGCATCGATCTGTTGCCAGGGCCCAGCGAGATCGCGGTCATTGCGGACGAGACCGCGCGGCCCGATTGGGTGGCGGCAGATCTGGTGGCACAGGCGGAACACGGGCCAGGCAGCCAAATATTTTTCCTCACGCCATCGATGAAGATTTTGGGGCGGGTTTTGGCGGAAGTGCTGAGCCAAAGCGCGAGGCAACCCCGGGCTGGATATTTGAGGGACGTATTAAAGCGGGGGGCTTCACTTGTTTGGACCAAGGATTTGGCACAGGCGGTGGAGTTGGCGGAGGCAATCGCTCCCGAACATCTTTCGTTGCAGTGTCGTGGGGCCAAAAAGATTTCGGAAAAGATCCGCTGCGCAGGCGGAGTGTTTATTGGCAATTTTTCAGCTGTGGCGCTGGGAGATTATGTGGCGGGGCCTAGCCACACCCTACCGACGGGTGGGGCAGGGAGGGCTTTTGCGGGGTTGCGGGTGGAGGATTTTGTCAAAAGGGTAAGCGTGGTGGAGTACGGGAGGAGGGCTGTGAAGCGATCGGCCACCGCTACGGGGATTTTGGCGCGACTTGAACGGCTCGACGCGCACGCCGATTCGGTCGAGACTCGGATTTCATGAGCAAAGGTAAACGGCAGGGGAAGAAGTTCCGTAAGACCAGTGAGACGCAGATTGCGATCACGCTGGGTCTGGACGGCAAGGGCAGTGCGAAGGTTAAAACAGGAATTCCCTTTTTTGATCACATGCTGAATCTTTTTGCGAGGCACGGTCTTTTTGATCTGGAGGTAAAGGCGAAGGGGGATCTGGATGTGGATCTTCACCACACGGTGGAGGATGTGGGAATTGTGTTAGGGCAGGCACTGACCGCAGCCCTTGGAAAAAAGGGGGGAATCCGTAGGTACGGGACGGCTCACGTGCCGATGGATGAGACCCTGGCCCGGGTGGCGATTGATCTGAGTGGGAGGCCGTATCTCGAACTGCGGGGGTTAAGCCAGCGCGGAAAAGTGGGAAATTTTCCGGCGCAGTTGGTGGAAGAGTTTTTGCGGGCGTTGTCTGTGCAGGGAGGGATGAACCTGCACGCCGAGGTGCTGTACGGGCGGGATGTACATCACCAGATTGAGGCAATTTTCAAGGCCTTGGCAAAGGCATTGCACGAGGCGGTCTCCCGAGATCCGCGTGTGAAAGGCGTGCCGAGCACGAAGGGAAGAATCTGATTTAAGGTTGGGGAGGAGGGAACAACGCCCTTCATGTGACAGGAAGGGGGTAATCTGCATAAATCGCTGATATTGAAGGCCTGATTTTTGTAAATTGTCACACAATTGTCACTGGCAAATTTGGGGTATGTGGTGTTTATTGTTGATGTTCAGTAAAAATCTAAACAAGGAACCAAAAACAGAAAAAGTGTAGGCAAACAGATCGGAGAAAAAACAATATGAAAAAAACCTTAATTGCAATTGCCTCAGTAGTCATGACTGTATCCGCAAGCTATGCGCAGGTTCTGGTTGCAGGTTGGGATTTTCAGACAACTACAACAGGGGGTACCCCTGTTGCTGCTGCTCCAGCCACTCCGAAAATTTTTACGGCCAACTTCGGGGCTGGGAGATTATATTTTGATGGAAGTAATGGATCTTCAAACTGGTTTGTTCCAGCAAGTGGTACAACGAACTCGGAATTGAATGCCTTTGGTGGTTCTAGTGTAAATACTTTGGCCTCGGATGGTACGCTTCTTTCGAGCGTAACAACAGGAATCGGAGCTTTGGCTGTTCTTGGTGGTTCGGGGGGGACAGCTGCTAACGGAAAAAGCGCAGTTTTTGCTTTTTCGATGGCAGGGAAATCTGATCTTTCCATATCCCTAAGCGCACAGCGAACAGGTACTGGTTTTACCACCCAACTTTGGGAGTATAGCGCAGATGGTGGAAGTACTTGGGGTAACGTTGGGTCTTTTATCTCTGGCACTACTGCTGGAACAATCCAATCCAGCTTTGTTAATACTGGGGTCTTATCCTTTGCAGCTTTTTCAGCCCTTAATGGAGTTTCTGATGCAAGGTTAAGGGTGACATTCACAGGGGGCTCCAATGCCACTGGTAACAATCGTTTAGACAACATTCAGCTAAATGCTGTTGCCGTTCCCGAGCCCTCCTCTGGTGCACTTCTTGTTTTGGGCGGTGTGTCGCTAGTGGCAATCCGCTCGCTTCGCAAGAAAAACAGTTAACGGTTTACGACTTTAAGCTTTAACCCCTCGCCGCAAGGTGAGGGGTTTTTGCTTTTTTGGCGCCCTCGGTAAATCTAGCCAGGCTCGCTTAGCTTTGGAGGGTTTAAGGTGGAATGCGGGAAGTGGAAGAGTTGAGTTTTTGGATTAAGCATTAAGTGAGATACCTCAGCCCCGATGCTTGTTGGGGCTGAGCTTTTTATGGCTTCGATGGGGAGTGGATCACTACCCGCTATGCAGCGAATAGCTGGAATCAATCGTTGCGGATGTGGTTTGGGGTGGGGTTCTTCTGAATGCGAAACTCCTGATGGCGAATCCGACCCCCCAAGAGTGCGGCTTGCAGGGTGAAAAAAGTGGCTCCTAGGGCGGTCAGAATCACGATGACCGTAATATGATTTTTCCAGGCGGGGCGAAAACGGAGAATCAAGAGTCCAGCTATACCTCCAAAACCGACGAAGTAGAGAAGAGGGGCGGCTTTTTCCGCCATATCCTCATGCATTTCGGCCGCGATGTCCCCTTCTTCGTCCAGCGGGGGTTTGATCTGGCCCATTTCAAAGCGGGTGTGAGCCGACTCTCCAGTTTGCATTACCACTGGGGTAATCAGGTCTGCCAAAATGCAAAAGGAGAAGCCGACGGCGAGAATGGATTTTTTCCCGAAGAAGAGCCCGGCAAGAAGAACCGGGGGAATGAGGAGGATGAGGGTCACGGGGAAATGGTTCGCCATGACGTGGATGTGTTCGGGTTGAAAAAAGCTGGGATCGATGCCCATATAAGAAGGATGGCCTGAAGGGGGTTCTTTTCAACTGAATCCGTCTGGCTAGAGAGGATGAATGGATTGGAGTATTCGCCCTCGGGCTCATCTTTGTGCGGGAACGGGAAAGGATTTTTCCGACGGGCAGGTGGTGTACACCGTGCTGGTCGCGGGTGAGGGTGGGATGGAGAGGAAGGATTATGCGGAAGAGGTATGGAGTCAGGAGGAGAACCGGCCCACGTACTTCTGCTTTTGGAAAGGGAAGTTTCGAATGCAACCGGCTGAGGTGGAGAAGGAACCTCCAGCGGCTCGGGCAGAGGCGGAGCTGCGCAGGAGGTTGAGTCAACCTGTGGCTACGGAGAGTCCCGAAGCGCGGGTAATTTTCCTTTTTGCGCTTTTATTGGAGAGAAGGAAGATTTTACTCGTGCGGGAGCGGACTACGGGACCTGAGGGGAGGGTGACGGTGTATGAGCATAAGGTGACGGGCGAGGTGATCTTGGTCCCTGAGCCTGAGGTGAAGTTGAGCGAGGTGGATCGGTTGAGGTCGGAGGTGGAGGCTTTAGCGGCCACGTGGGGAGCTTGATTCTGCCATGATAATGTCACTTTGGGGCACTTGCTCGGGCGTTGTGGGGGGCGGATAAATGGAGGCAATGCGAGACAGGGTTTTAGTCGTAGAGGATGAAAAGGATGTGAGGGAGCTGCTGCGACTCAATCTAAAGGGGGGAGGCTTTGATGTATTGGAGGCACAAAACGGGGCGGAGGGGTTGGCGATCGCGAAGGCGGAACTTCCCTCTGTGGTGATTTTGGATCTGATGATGCCAGAGATGAGTGGCATGGAGGTGTGTCGGGCCTTGCGAAGGAATCCTGCGACCTCGCGCATTCCGATTTTAATGCTGACGGCTAAGTCGACCGAGGAGGACAAGGTCGCGGGTTTGGAGGTGGGTGCGGATGATTATGTAACGAAGCCGTTCAGCCCACGGGAACTTCTTTTGCGGGTGAGGGCTGTGGCGCGACGTCAGCCGGATCAAGGGGCATCGAAGCCTGCGCCTGTGAAGGCGGGGGGTATTGCGCTGGACCGAGCTAGTATGACGGCGACGATTGGAAGTAAGAAGCTGGTGTTGACGTCGACGGAGTATCGTTTGCTGGATCTGCTTGTCAGGAGGGCGGGAACGATTCAGTCGCGAGAGGCGCTTTTGAGTGAAGTGTGGGGATATCAGGCGAGTTTGGACACACGGACGGTGGATACGCATGTGAGGCGGTTGCGGGATAAGTTAGGAAAAGCGGGTGCGGTGATTCAGACGGTGAGGGGGAGCGGGTATCGGTTGGGTGCGGCAACGGCATAAACAGTTTTGCCCGTGGAGTAGGGAGGGGGCAGGGTAGGAGGATGGAGGGAATACTCATTTTTATCGGTGGGGTGGTTCTTTTCATAGGGATTACCTGGTTCTGGGGGGAGGTGGTTCGGCCTTTGCGTCAGTTGCAGAGGTTGATTGGGGAGTTGTCGGAGGGGAAAAAACCCAAGGGGTTTGTGGCCCGAGGGGCGTGGGGATTGGAGGAGTCGATTGGGCAGTTGGAGCGTGTGGCGACGAGGTTGGAGGGAGTGACCTCGCAGGGGGAGAGCGAGAGGGTGAATTTACAGGCGATTTTGGGAAGTTTGACGGAGGGAGTGTTGGTGAGTGATCGGGAGGGGAAGATTGTTTTAGCGAACGGGCAGTTTTTGCGAATGTTCGATCTGGAGGATGTGCCGTTGAGAAGGACGGTGATGGAGGCGACGCGATTAGTTGAGGTGGATCGTGCGGTGGAGGAAATTAATGAGGCGGGAGGAATGAGAGGGTTGGAGGTGCAGGTGCCAGGGAGTGAGAGCAGGCAGGCGCAGACGCTAGCCGTCAACATGGCCGCGATAGTGGAGGGAAATCAGGAGAGAAGCGGAGTGGTGGTGGTCTTTCATGATCTGTCGAAGTTGCGGAGATTGGAGGTGGTTCGGCAGGAGTTCGTGACCAATCTTTCGCATGAGTTGAGGACTCCGCTTTCCATTTTGGCGGGATATTTGGAAACGTTAGAGGATCCGAACCAGTTGAAGGGTTCGGAAGGAAAGAAGATCTGGGCTGTGCTGCAAAGAAATTGTGAGAGGTTGACCTTGCTGGTGGGGGATTTGCTGGAGTTGTCGAGAATGGATTCGGGTCAGCTGGAACTGAAGAAGATCGCCCGGTCACCGAAGGAGATTTTGCAGGAGGTGCATGAAGATTGGCAGAGGGCTTTCGCTTCTAAAAAAGTGAAGTTGAAATTGGAGTGTCCTGAAAAGTTGCCGGCGGTGCAGGTGGATTCGTTGCGGATGGGGCAGATCTTTTCCAATTTAATGGAAAATGCGCTGAGATTTGCGCCTGAGGGAAGCGAAGTGAAGTTGACGGGAAAACTGGGGGAGTCAGGGCGGGAGATTGAATTTACTGTTGAGGATGAGGGAGAGGGAATTCCAGAGGACAAGATAGACCGGGTTTTTGAGCGCTTTTTCCGTGTGGATGGGGGGAGGGTGAGGGAGAAGGGGGGTACGGGGTTAGGACTTTCGATCGTGAAGCATCTGGTGCAGTTACATGAGGGCAGGGTTTGGGCAAAAAACGGGCTACAAAAAGGAACGCATATCATTCTGGCTCTTCCGGGCAAAAAATTGTAAAGCACTGGTGACAAGCAGTATGCATTCATACGAAATGCCATCATATTGTCACAATCAAACGCTTGGTTTGCTGGGTGGCTACTCTTTAGTCAGATCATGAGAAACAATTTTTGCCAAATCCTTGGGGCAGTTTTTTGTCTTTCTATGACTCAAACGGGGATCGTGCAGGCGGATCAGGTGGTGAAGATCGATGGGTCGAGCACGGTGTATCCGATTACGGAAGGTGCTGCTGAGGATTTTCAAAAGGAGACGGGCACGAAGGTCACGGTGGGAATTTCTGGTACGGGCGGGGGTTTTAAGAAATTCACTCGTGGAGAGACGGATGTGCAGAACGCAAGCCGTCCGATTTTGAAGTCCGAGATGGAGGCGGCCAAGCAAAGCAAGATCGAGTATTTGGAGTTACCGATTGCGTATGATGCTTTGACGGTGGTCGTGAATGCGAAAAACGATTGGGTCGATTCGATTCGTGTTTCTGAATTAAAAAAGATCTGGGAACCCGAGGCGCAGGGGAAAATTAAAAAGTGGAATCAGATCCGCCCCGAGTGGCCTGATAAGGAGATTAAGTTGTATGGGGCGGGGTCGGATTCCGGGACATTTGACTACTTTACGGAGGCGATCAATGGGAAGAGCAAGGCGAGCCGAGGAGATTATACGGCTAGTGAGGACGACAATGTGTTGGTTCAAGGAGTGGAGGGAGACAAGCACGCGTTAGGGTATATGGGCTTTGCGTACTATGTGGCGCATCAAAAACGGTTGAAGGCTTTGGCGGTGGAGTGGGATGCGAAGCAGAAACCTGCGACTAAGCCGTCTGAGGAGGCCGTATTACAGGGGTTGTACAATCCGCTCTCTCGGCCGCTTTTTTTATACGTGAATGTGAAGTCTTTGGATAAGCCCGAGGTAAAAAAGTTTGTGGAGTTTTACCTGAAGCATGTCGAAAACTTGGCCAAGGAAGTGAAGTACATTCCCTTGCCAGCTGAGTCGTATGTTCGCGTCAAAGCACGGTTGGAGAAAAAAGAAAAAGGAACAGCCTTTGCGGGACATGGGGACATGGCTGTGCCGATTGGTGAGATTTTGGATCGGCCCTTGACGCAGTAGTCGCATGGAGGTTTTTCCGCGCACATCCTCCCGCCGGTTGGATAAGGCAGTGGAGGGCTTTATGGTGTGGGTCCTTCGTGCGGGGGGCTGGGCATCTGTGCTGGTCACGTTTGGAATTGTGATCACGCTGGTGACGGAGTCGTGGCCCTTTTTTAGGGAGGTCCCCCTGATTCGACTGTTTCAGGACACGATGTGGACGCCTCTCTTTGACCAACCTCAATATGGAATCGGGGCACTATTAGCGGGAACCCTGGTGACGACCGGAGTGGCTCTCTTGGTCGCAATTCCTTTGGGAACGATTCTGGCGATTTATTTGAGCGAGTTTGCTGAACCGAAGTTTCGGGATTGGGTAAAGCCGATGTTGGAGTTACTGAGTGCAGTGCCGACGGTGGTGTACGGGTACTTTGCTCTACTTACCTTGACGCCCATTTTGCAGAAAATATTTCCGGATCTTCCTCAGTTTTCGATGTTGAGTGCGGGGTTGATCATGGGAGTGATGATCGTTCCGTATGTGACCTCACTGGGTGAGGATGCAATGCGAAGCGTGCCGATGCTATTGAGGGAGGGTGCGTTTGCTTTGGGAGATGGAAAACTAGGTGTGGCGCTCCGCGTAGTTTTTCCTGGAGCGTTTTCAGGTTTAGCGGCCGCATATGTGTTAGCGATTTCCCGGGCGGTTGGAGAAACGATGATTGTGGCGATTGCGGCTGGATTGCAGCCGAAGATGACAATGAATCCGCTAGAGTCGGCGGCAACGGTGACGGCTTTTATTGTGCAGGTGAGCTTGGGAGATTTGCCCCACGGAAGTATTGGCTACCAGTCGATCTTCGCCGCGGGTGCGGTTCTATTTCTTATGACGTTGGGTTTCAATCTGGCGGGGCATGCCTTACGAAGGAGGTTTCACCGTGCTACCTGAGCAGTTGCAGAAACATCAGGAGGAGCGGGCACGCCGCCGAAGAACGATCGACAGAAACTTTCGTCGGCTGGGATTCCTATTAACGCTAACGACCTTGGGAATTCTTGGAATTCTAATGCTCAATTTGGCGATGAACGGGTTGGCTCGGATCGATTGGCAGTTTATGACCTCTTTTCCGTCGCGGCGTGCTGGGGAGGCTGGGATTCTTTCGGCTTGGGTGGGGACACTGCTTCTGATGTTGGTGACGGCAAGTGCGGCGATTCCTTTTGGGGTGGCGGCGGGAATTTATCTGGAAGAGTACGCGCCAAAAAACAGATGGACTGATTTTGTGGAGATCAATATCGCCAATCTGGCGGGGGTGCCCTCGATTCTTTATGGGCTGATGGCCTTGGGGCTTTTTGTTTATCAGTTTCGTTTTGGGCAAAGTTTACTGTCAGGGGGGTTGGCCTTGGGGTGTCTGGTGTTGCCGATCGTGATTGTTGCTACGCGGGAATCTCTCCGAACGATTCCCTCGGGCATACGGGAAGCGGCGTTTGCTTTGGGAGCCACGCGTTGGCAGGCGGTATGGCATCATCTTCTGCCGTACTCGACAGGGGGAATTGCAACGGGAGTGATCTTGGCGATGTCTCGGGCGATCGGGGAAAGTGCACCTTTGATTACGATCGGGGCGTTGACCTTTATTGCATTTCTTCCTCCTGCTCCATTGATTTCCCAAGCCCCCTTTGTTTCAGTGGATTGGCTTTTTTCTCCGTTCACGGCGTTGCCGATTCAGATGTTTAACTGGGTGTCCAGGCCGGGCGAGGAGTTTCAGGCGAATGCGGCAGCAGCAGGACTGATTTTGATGGTGATTACCCTGAGTATGAATGCAGCAGCGATCTTGCTCCGAAGGCGGGCCCAGAGGAATATCACCTGGTGAGCTTATCTTCCGAAAGCATGCGGCAAGCGGTTCCTGAGGCAGTTGTCTCGGAAAGTAAGGCTTTGCCAAAAGTACAGATTCGGGGAGTGAACTTCTTTTATGGAACTCATCAGGTTTTACGAAATGTATCGATGGACGTGCCTGCTCTGAAAGTAACGGCTTTGATTGGTCCTTCGGGCTGTGGAAAAACGACGCTCCTGCGATGCCTCAATCGTATGCACGATCTTTATCCTGGAAATCGATATGAGGGTTCGATTCAGGTGCAGCCGGATGGTACGGATATTCTGGGACCAGGGATGGATCCGATTCAGGTGAGGATGAGATTCGGAATGGTTTTCCAAAAACCAAACCCGTTCCCCAAAAGTATTTATGAAAATGTGGCGTACGGATTGCGTTTGCAGGGAATGAATCGTCGCCGGGAGCTGGACGAGAGAGTGGAGAAGGCGCTGCGTGAGGCGGCTCTTTGGGAAGAGGTGAAAAGCCGTTTACATCAGTTGGCGCATAACTTGTCGGGGGGCCAGCAGCAGCGTCTTTGTATAGCTCGTGCGATTGCGACGGATCCGGACGTGGTTCTGTTCGATGAACCGACGAGTGCGCTGGACCCGATTGCGACGTCCAAGATTGAGGAGTTGATTGTGGAACTTAAGAAGCGAGTGACGGTGATGATTGTGACGCACAATCTTCAGCAGGCGGGACGTATTTCCGACATGACAGCATTTATGTATTTGGGGGAGTTGATCGAGTTTGGGGAGACGAACCGAATGTTTACCAATCCGGCAAAGCCGCAAACGGAGGATTATATATCAGGTAGGTTCGGGTAGTAGGAACAACCCGTTGACTTTTCTTTTCTAAGTAGTAGGTAGTAGGTGATGAATGCGCCTATTTTAGAGGCGACCGAAGAAAAGCTGGAGAGGGTACGAAGCTACTTCCGAGGCGATCTACTGGTCCTGCGCGAGACCTTGCTGAAAATGGCCAGTCTGGCCCATACCAATTTGCAGTTGGCTTTGGAATCTTTGGTGGAGCGAAGTGCCGAGAAAGCCCAAAAAGCCATCCGAGATGACATGGAGATTGATCGGTTGGAGGTGGAGGTGGATGAGTTGGTAGCAGGTTTTATGGCGACGCAGGCTCCTGTGGCTTTGGCCTGTCGGTTGATGTTGGCGGCTTCGAAACTCTCGAGTGATCTGGAGCGAATTGGAGACCAAGCGGTTTCGATTGCACGGAGAAGTATGATTTTGATGGATGAGCCGCCCCTCAAGCCACTTCTGGATATTCCCAGAATGGGTGGGGATGTGTTGGCAATGATCCGTGGGGCTACGGATGCTTTTGTTGAAATTACTCCCGAAAAGTGTGCAGAGATTATTCAGATGGATGTGCGGGTGGATGACATTAACCGGCAGTTGGAGAGGGAATTAACCTGTTTTATGGTGGAGAACCCAAAAACGATTACCCGGGCCATGAACTTGATGCTCGTGGCTCGGTTTTTTGAGCGGGCGGCGGATCATGCCAAGAATATTGCTGAGCAAGTTTACTACCTGTACACGGGACAGGATATTCGGCACGAGTCGGAATTTTCGAAAAACTAGGATGGGGTAAGGACGGCTTGGACGTCCTTTTGGATCTGATCGGACAGGGCGCGGGCATCGGAAAATTTCTTTTCCGGGCGAAGGTAGCGATGAAATTCCAAGTCGATCTCTTGGCCAAGGAGTTGGCCTGAAAATTTGGGCAAGTGTGCTTCAATATTGCGGTTTTTACCTCCGAAGGTGGGGCAGGTGCCCAGATTGATGGCGGCGAGCTGGGGAGTTCCATCGGGCAAGATGGCGCGGCCTGCGTAGACACCGTCCGGAGGTAGGCACTCATCTTCGGTGGCGAGGTTCGCTGTGGGAAATCCAAGATCGTGGCCTCGGCCTTCGCCGGTTTTGACTTTACCTAGAATGGTAAAGGGGCGGCCTAGCATAGCGGAGGCGTCGGAGAGTTGTCCTGATTGAATGGCGGTACGGATTCGACTGCTGCTGATTCGTTCCCCTTCGTAAAGGACGGGGGTTGGATTATCCAAAGTGATGGATTTTTTTGCGCACCAGGCGGCCAGCATCTCGACATCCCCGGAGCGATTTTTTCCAAAACGCCAGTTGGGCCCGACCGACAGCGTTTGCAGGGAGGGAAAAGCGGAGGAGAGTTCTGCAAGGAAATCGGCGGGTTCCTGTTGCGAGCGTGTGGAGTTGAAGGGGAGCGCGATGGTGAGGCCGATGTTCCATCGTTCGAGGACGCGAAGTTTGTGGGGAAGGCCTGTGATAAGGGCGGGGTGCTTTTCCGGGTGGAGAATCGAGAGAGGATGTTCGCGGAAGGTGAGGACAGCGGTGGCGGTGGGGATGTGTGGGGTGGTGCCGCCCAGAATGACCCTTTGATGGCCGAGGTGAAGGCCGTCAAAGAAGCCGAGGGCAAGATGGCGAAGATTCGAGCCAGCAGGGGTGGGGGAAAGAGATTCGGCTAGGTTCACGAGCGACGGATACGAGAAATTTCTGGAAGGGAGATGAGGTGGCGGGCGAGGTAGTCTACACCCTCGGCCGCCTCGAGGTCGGGCCAGCGAACGGCTTTGGAGAGATCGAAATTTCCTGATCGGGTGCGAATGAGTGCAGACATGTGGCCTCCGGGTCCGAGGATGGCTCCAAGGTCGTGGCAGTAGGTGCGAACATAGAAGCCTTTCGTGCAGTGGATACGAAAGCGAACGATGGGAAGAGCCACTTCCAGGATCTCGTACTTATCGATGCGAACACGACGGGGCGGGCGATCGATGGTTTTGCCTTCGCGAGCCAGTTTGTAGAGCGGAACCCCGTCTTTTTTGATCGCCGAGACCATGGGGGGGATTTGATCAAACTCGCCAGCAAACTTTTCAAACGCAGCTTGAATTGTGGCTGAGTCGATTGGGGGAACAGGCTTAGTTTCGAGAACTTTTCCTGCCGAGTCTTGAGTGTCGGTTGTTTCACCGAGTTTGAGAGTGCCTTCGTAGACTTTGTCTTCGGCCATGAGAAGATCTTGAACGCGTGTGGCACGACCGACCACGAGCATAAGAAGGCCAGTTGCGATGGGGTCGAGAGTTCCGCAGTGTCCGACTTTTCGTTGGTTGAAGCGTCGGCGAACAAAGTCGACGATGTCGTGGGAAGTGCGACCTGGGGGTTTATCAACCAAGAGTAGGCCGTCGAGTTGGGAGATCATATTTCCGGGAATTCGGCGGTCAGAAAGCGGAAATGGATGAGATAGGGATCATGCAATTGGGTTGGAACCAACGATACAATCAAGATGGAGAAGGGCGGGGGGAATGCAAGGATGGGTCTTTGGCGGTTAGAGGAGAGTCGACCGTTAGGATTTTAAGGTGGCAACAGCCTTGGAGATGGCTTCTAGGACGAGGTCGCGATTCTTTTCCGCATCTTTCGTGAAGCGGATACCAGCGGCGGCTTTGTGGCCACCCCCGCCGAAGGAGGAGGCGATGGAGTTCACGTCGATTTTGCCTTTGCTACGAAGACTGACGCGAAGACCTCCGTCGGAAGTGAACTCGAACAGGGAGCCAACCTCAACTCCTTGAATCGATGACACATCTTCAATAATTCCCTCGGTATCCTCACTTTTAGCACCACTTTTGGCATAAAACTCAGGCAAAATAGTCAAGAAGGCTGATTTATTACTATCCTTTATCGATATAGTATCCGTAACCAGCTTACGGAGGGCGTATCTTTCGTGGGATATAGATAGGTAGCACTGTTTGGCGATTTCTGCTGGGTCTGCACCGAGTTCCACAAGTTTGGCGGCGGTGTGGAGGGTGAGTGCATTTGTCCCGCGGTAACGAAAGGATCCGGTATCAGTGGTAAGACCTGTGAAGAGGCAGGTGGCGGCGGCAGGGGTTACTTTCCAGGAGGCTTGCTGGAATATCTGAAAGAGTACTCCTGTGGTGGAGGGGATTTCGGAAATGATCAGGTTGAGTTTTCCGTAACCGGGATTGCTGATGTGGTGATCGATGACCACATCGATGGGTTGGGGCCAAGCCAAGGTTTTTTGACCTAATCGTTCCCGGGTGGAAGTATCGAGGGCGATGACGCAGTCTATTTCGTCTGGTAGTTGGGTTGGGAGATCTTGAACAAGGTTTGCACCTGGAAGGAACTGGTACATCGAGATCATTCCGCCTTCGACAAAGAGCGAAGGTTTTTGGCCGCGCTCTTTGAGGGTGTGCCCGAGTCCTAAAAGACTCCCGAAGGCGTCCCCGTCCGGCCGAATATGAGCGAGAATGGCGGGGTTCTTAGAGGCAGCAAGGCGATCAATAATCTTTTGGGTGAGCGCCTTGTCCATCCTATGAATTTAGAAAATGGGTGGGGGGAAGTCGAGCATCGCACGGGGCACTTGCGAGTGCGATTGGGGGGAGGTAAATTTACCTAATGAGGCAGTTGAGAAAAATTCTCCTTGGGATGCTGTTAGGAAGCTCCTTGGGGATGGTTTCTGTGAGGGCATGTCCGACTTGTAAGGACAGTTTTACAAAGGAGGATTCTGCCAACGGGACGAAGCTTGTTTCGAAAGGTTTGAATTCGACGGGGTTAGGCTTTGGTTGGAGTGTGCTTTTCATGTTGGCGGCGCCTGCGTCGGTTGCGAGTGGGTTGGTTTGGCTTGTGGTGACAAATGGTCGGAGTGGGTCCGGGGATAAGCTCTCCTGATTACGTATTCCGGGGTGAGCGAATGACCCTGCGAGAATTTTCAAAACTGTCGGGGCCGGCCAAAGGGGCGGTGCGGGCTCAACTCATCGCTAGGAAGGAGCAAACGGCGAGAAACGGCAAACCGTTTTTGAGGGTCGAGCTGGCGGATGAGACGGAGCGGTTGGGACTGAATCTGTTTTCGGGTTCGAGTGCGTATGAGTATTTTGCAACGGCAGAGATTGGGGAGTGTTTGGAGCTTACGGGAGTATTTGGGCCGAGTGATTACGGGCCGAATGTGGAGGGGCCATCCGCGCGGGGGTTGAAACCGAATGAGGTGGAAGCTTTTTTTGACGGGGGTGAGGACAGGAAAGCGCAAATTCAGAAAGCGTGGGACATCTGTTTCCAGTGGGCTGGGGAGATGAAAGATCCAAGGCTACGGTGGGTGTGTCAGAGGGCTTTGGAAAAGTATGCGGAGAAGTGGAGGAGGGCGGCCGCGGCCAGAAAAAATCATCATGCGAGGCGGGGAGGATTGATGGATCATACGACTCAGATGTGGCGAGTGGCGCGGGCGTTGGCGCCGCTTTATCCGGAAGTGGATGGAGATCTTTTGGCGGCAGGGGTGCTTTTTCACGATATTGGAAAACTTTGGGAGAATGATACTGGAGAGAGGGGGTTTGGATCGGTGCCGAGTCGGCGGGGAGAGATGATTGGGCATATTTCGTTAGGGGTGGAGGTGGCGAATGCGTTGTGGCGTGAGGGTGAGGCGGCGGAGGGGAAGGCTTGGGGTGAGTTAAAGCCTGGTTCTGAGGAGTTGCGGGATCATCTCTTACATCTGATCGCGTCGCACCATGGAACGAAGGAGTTTGGATCTCCCGTGGCACCCAAAACACCCGAGGCGTTTCTGTTGCACCATATCGACAATATCGATGCGAAGATGGAGATGTTGCGGTTGAGCTATGCTCGAGGAAAAGGGGACGGAGCGGGGTTATTAGAGGCGCACCGTCCGTTGGAGGGGCCGCTGCCGTGGCCGATCAGTGGGAGGGTGGTGTCACCCGGCGAGGTGGCTCCTTGAGGTTTTTGGTTTTTTCTTTTGTTGGTGTTTTTGGGCTGTTTGGATTCAACGCAATGGCTTACGAAGCAGCGTACCCGATGACGGAGGCGGGAGTTTGCGAGATCAAAACGTTGCCGGCGGGGGTGGTGTTAAAGGCGAGGTCGAGTAAGGAGTATTTTTCGGAGAACAATGGGCTTTTTAGGCGGTTGTTCGAGGCGATTCAGAAGAATCAGGTGCCGATGACGACCCCAGTCGAGGCGGAAATTCGGCCTGGAACGATGATTTTTTATCTCGATCCAAAATCGGCGCAACGATCGAACCTGAATCTTGAGACGGGGGTGGAGAGGTTGGCGGTGCAAGAGAGAGTCGTGGCATCGGTGGGAATCCGGGGTGGATATTCGAAAGAGAGTTTTGAGGAAAATTCAAAAAAGCTGATGGATTGGGTTCGAAGTCAACCCGGTTGGAAAGTGGCAGGGGAACCCTATGCGGTGTACTGGAACAGTCCTTTTATGATCTGGTTTCTTAAGAGATCTGAGGTGCATCTCCCTGTCCAAAAGGGATAAGAAACCTTAAGAATATATTTTCAGAGAACCGAACCCTTTTGCTCTATCATCAGTTTAATCCATATGAACAAAACTCTTTTGAGGTGGGGAGGCTTGATTTTGGCGGGTCATTTATATGGGCATCCGGGGCATGTGGAGGATGTGAGCACGGCTGCGGGGGGAGCGTCGGGATTGCCGCCCTCTGAAGTAAGAATTTCGGAACAGGGTGGATATCGAGTGATTCAAGCGAATGGGGTGCCGAATCATGAGATCGGTCAATTTCCTGGTCCTGGGTGTCCTAACGCGGCCTCGGCGCAGAGTTACAGTTTCCGCATGCCTCTTCAGCCCAAAACCAATGCCACTTTCACAAAACTGAAACAGCAGGCGATTGGCGTGGCGTTGAATGGAGTCCCTTTTGATCCTGGAACGGCGGAGTATTGGAAAAACGATCGAACTTCTGGATGGCATATTGAGGCGATTGGTGGTGGAAAAAGTTTAGGACTGGATCGGAACCTTGCTCACGTTCAGCCGAACGGGGCGTATCACTACCACGGAATTCCTACGGGGCTTCTTGCAACTATGAGCGAACAGAAAGAACCCAAGTTGATCGGGTATGCTGCGGACGGGTTCCCGATCTATGCGCAGACTTCACAAAACAGATCGAGTTATCAGTTAAAAAAAGGATCTCGCCCCTCAGGGGCGGCCGGGCCCGGGGGAACCTACGACGGGACTTATGAAGCGGACTATGAGTTTGTCCAAGGCTCGGGGGATCTGGATGAGGCGAATGGAAAAACTGGGGTGACCTCCGAATATCCGGGAGGGACTTACTACTATGTGGCCACTGCGGGATTTCCTTTTTACCCGCGGATGCTGAGAGGAACTCCCGACGCGAGCTTTCATCGAGGACCGCCCGGAGGGGGGGCTGGAGGGGGCAGTCAGATGAAGGGGGTAGGTGGGTCTGGGGGACAACAAGGGGGAAAATCTGGAGGTATGGGGCAGGCGGCCGGAGGAAATCCGATTCAGAAATTTGATAAAAATGGAGATGGGAAAATTTCGATGGAGGAAGCGCCTCCGCCGATGAAGGCCAATTTTTCCCAGCATGACACCAATGGGGATGGATGGATCGATGCGGAAGAGGCGAAGTCTCTACCAACTCCTAGAGGGCAAGGAGGTGGGCCTGGAGGCGGAGGCCAACCTCCGCAGTGACAGCTTTTCGATTTATTCTTATCCTTATTTTTGGTTGGGTGGGATTGGCTTCCGCGCATCGAATCGAAGATGCGGATTATCAAGCGATGAAAAAGAAGGCATCTGCCCAGACGGGTCCAGCCCCGAAAACTGCCGAACCCTTTTTGAAGTTTCCTGACGCTGTTCTTGTGGATTGGGATGAGAAGTATCTCTATGTGGGGTCGGATGGGTTGCCTGACCATCCGATGATGGTGGGAATTACGGCGTGGCAGCAACAGGTGCCGCTTCCCCAGTCGTATTATTTAGGAAATGCTTGGTCGATTCCTCTCAATCCAGTTCCCGCGAAAGTTGGGATGTCTGCCAAGACGAACTTCTTTAGGGGAGCGATTGCTGTGGCGGCGAACGGAATTCCGATTTTTAATCCGATCAAGAACGATGGGAGGACCGACACTTATTTGGCGGGAGAGCTAGATGAGTATGGAGGGCACTGTGGTCGGGCGGATGATTATCACTACCATATCGCGCCTTGGCATTTGGCCGAAAAACTGGGGCCGAACTTGCCGTTGGCTTATGCACTAGATGGATATCCGATTTACGGTCTGAAAGAGGCGGATGGAGGAGAGGTGAGTGGACTTGATTCATTCCACGGTCACACGAATGCGGCAGGAGAGTATCACTATCACGCAAGTAAAAGTTACCCCTATATCAACGGGGG
>JBBAWA010000004.1:16166-28519 GCA_040397425.1 Methylacidiphilales bacterium | reverse complement strand
CGGAAATGGATGGGAACCAGGATGGTAAACTGAGTCAGGAGGAGATGATGACGGAGGTGAGTAAGACTTTCAGCGGCTACGACGCGGATCGAGATGGGAAGATTAGTCAGGGGGAGGCGAATGGACCGGGGGTGCGGTCATCTATGGCTGGATTTGTGAAACAGCATTTTTCTGAAGTCGATGGGAATAGCGACGGATCAATTTCTTTGGAGGAGTTAAAGGCGGTAGCGATGAAGATGTGGGAGAAGTATTCGCAGGGAGAGGGCTTTTCATTTCCTCGTCCCCCGCCTCTGGAAAAGCCATGAATCGAATTTTGTTTTTATCCGTAATGCTTTTGGCGAGTTGGGTTTTCGGCGCAACGGAAAGGCCGAATGTGGTTATTCTTGTGGCAGATGATGAGGGATGGGGAGATATCGGTTGGAACAATCCTGAAGTTAAGACGCCGAACCTAGACAAACTCGCTGCGGAGGGTGTGAGGTTGGAACATTTTTATGCCAACCCGATTTGTAGTGTGACCCGAGCCGCTCTTATGACGGGAATGCATACCCTGCGGACGGGGGTAGAAAACTTTAACGGCCTTGATTTGAAGTATCAGACACTTCCTCAGGCCCTGCATGATGCGGGGTATCAGACTTGGATGTGCGGGAAATGGCATCTGGGTGGGGCTAAGGAGAACAGCCATCCGGAACCGGAATATCTGCCAACGAATCGCGGATTCGATCATCACTACGGCCTGTTGGGAGGTGCGGTCGATTACAACACCCACATGAAGCCAAAAACGCAGGAGTTGGACTGGTGGCGGAATGGGCAAGCTGTGACAGAGGAGGGCTATTCAACCGATCTGTTGGCGAATGAAGCGATCGGTTTGATTCAGAAGCGCGACAAGAGCCGTCCGTTTCTCCTGTATTTGGCTTTTAACGCGATTCATGGTCCGATCTCTGTGCCTCCCGGTGATGCGACAGGCGGGAAAACACGTGGGCGGCCTGCTCTTTTGGCTGCAATGGGTGGGTTGGATGCGGCGGTAGGGCGGGTGATGGCAGAGTTGGATAAGGGCGGATTGAGAAAAAATACGTTGGTGATTTTCTTTTCCGATAATGGAGGGGATATCACAAAAGGTTCGACGAACCTAAATCTGCGGGAGGGAAAGGGAACAGTTTTTGAGGGAGGAATACGTGTTCCAGCAGCGGTGAACTGGCCGGGAGTTCTTGCGCCGGGTCAGAGGAGTGAGCAGTTCCTTTGTGTTGCTGACCTTTTTCCGACCATTTTGGATGTTACGGGAGTCAAGATGGCGTCTTCGCCAAGTTTTGATGGGAAAGATATCTGGCCCGCCTTGAAGGAAGGGCGGACGACAGAGCACCCTGTCTTTTTTATGGGGAACAAAGAGATCGCAGTTTTCCGACCTCCTTGGAAGTTGATTACCTCTCGTCAGGGGCAGGGATCGGCACCGATGTTGTTTGATGTGGTGTCCGATCCCTCGGAGAAGAACGATCTTTCAATTCAGCATCCGGAGATTGTTCAGGAACTTACGCAGGCGTTCCAAGAGTATGTGAAAGATATTCCCCAGAAAGCCCGACGGGGTCCTGGAGGCGGCGGAGGTGGTGGGAAAAAGCGGCCTCCCAGCCAGCAGAACTAGGGAAGAAGTTTGCCGACGAGGGCGCTGAGAGCCCTGTTGTCAGCTCGGCCAGCGGCTTTTGTCTGACAGGCTTTCATCACGGCACCCATCGCCTTTTTGTCCGTCGCACCCAGTTCGGCAATGACGGCTTTGACTAGTTTCTCAAGATCGGCTTCGGACATGGCGGCAGGTAGGTAGGTTTCGAGAATTTTCATCTCGGCCTTTTCTTTGGTGGCCTGATCGGGACGGCCGCCTTTTTCGAATGCTTCAATCGAGTCCTGACGTTTTTTGATCTCTTTACGTACTGCAGCCAGAACGTCCTCATCCTTTGCCTCACCCTCAGCACCGTACTTTTCGATCACTGCATACTTCATGGCAGACTTGAGCATTCGGAGAACGCCGAGACGATCGGCATCCTTGGATTTCATGGCTTCTTTGATCTGTTCGTCGATTTTAAGGGCTAAGGACATGTTGCTACTCAACCAGCCAGCAAGCAGGGGTCAAACGGTAAGCACACAATCTTTGCGAGACGGCATAAGGATGGATAGAGTGAGGAATGCGTTTTCTGCCCCAAAGTCTAGAGGCCCGATTGGCTTTAGGCTGGATTGGGGTTATCACCCTGTTTCGGTTGTGGTTTGCGCCCCATTTGGATCTGGTGGGAGATGAGGCGCACTACTGGGAGTGCGGACGTTCTTTAGATTGGAATCATTATGGGAAGGGGCCAGGGGCGGCGTTTGTCATTCGTGTCTTCACCGTTTTGTTGGGAGACCATGTTTGGGCGCTCCGACTTCCAGCAGTTTTGCTTTCGGCGGGGACAGGTTGGCTGATTTTCTTGTTAGGCCGGAAACTTTATAGCGAGAGGGTCGGGCTTGTGGCCGTAGTTGCGGCATCTCTTATGCCCCTCTTCGCAATTGGCAGCATTCTAATGACGATCGATCCGCTGAGCGTCTTTTTTTGGGCGGCTGCTGCACTCTCTTTTTGGGAAGGGGTGCAAACGGGGAAAAAGAGGTTTTGGATTCTGACTGGGTTGTGGATTGGGCTGGGATTCCAGGCCAAATATACCAATGCAGCAGAGCTTATATCCTTTGCTCTTTTTCTGTTGATCGTGCCTTCCAAGCGAAAGCTCCTGTTTTCAGGAAAAATGGTGCTTCTACTTGGAACCTTTGTGCTCTTGGCCCTGCCGATCGTTTTCTGGAATGCTTTTTATGGCTGGATCACGGCTATGCATGTGTTTGAGGGGGGAGATCTAAATCGAGGGTTTCAGCTGAATTGGGGGAAATTCGCGGGTTTTTGGCTACTGCAGGCGATTGTGGTTTCTCCTCTGCTCTTTGTTCTAATGCTTATGGGGGCGATACGGCCGGTGAGCACAAAGTTTGGAGACGAGGGGAAAAAATATCTGCTTACCCTTTTCTGGCCTCTCTTTTTGGCTTACGCGTGGATCAGCTTTAATAAGACAGCCAATGGAAATTGGACGGCTCCTGCTCTCGTTGCGGGGCTTCTTTTGGGTGCTGGTTGGGCGGTTCAGAAATGGGATGAGAGAAGGATGGTATGGCGGTGGGTTATGGCAGTTGCCTTGCTGATCGGGTTTGTGGAGACGGCGCTGCTGCACGACTTTCTGCCCCTTCATTTTAAAAACAATCCGCTGGATCGTGCCAAGGGTTGGGCGGACTTGGCAGGGGAGGCGGAGCAAGTGCGAAAAAGAATCGGTGCAGACTTTGTTGTGGCGGATGAGTATCAGACCGCGAGTCTGCTCTCCTTTTACCTGCCGGATCGGCCTCGGGCTTTTACCCCTGACTGGCCTCAAATGATGACCCAGTACTCGATCTGGCCGAGCTATCGGGAGAAGTTTCCTGCTGGTAGTACAGGTTTGTATGTGGCTGAGCAGCCCAACCCTTTACCACCGATCGCGCGAGACTTTGAAAGCGTTCGTGTGGTCGGCACCTATCGCAGATCGACGTGGGGAGTGCCAACGGGGCCTACCTTCCATTTTTATGAGTGTCGGGGGCTGAAGAGTGGACAACCCACCACGTGGCAGGACAGGCTGGAGTATACCCGAAAGAACCCGTGAGAATCCTTTATCGCTATTTGACGGGCCAAATGATGGCTGCCACAGCGGGTGCGGTGGCTGTGTTATCGTTGATTATTGTTTTAGGAAACGCCTTCAAGCAGATCTTTGAACTTCTTGTAAACGACGAGCTTCCGATCTCGCTTATTTTCAAAATGGTAGGCTTGCTCATTCCGCAGGCTCTGACTTTTACCATGCCGTGGGGGATTCTGGTGGCGGCTCTCATTGTTTTTGGGCGCATGTCGCAAGACTTGGAGTTACAGGCAATTCGCGCGGCAGGCATCGGACTCGTTCCACTGGTCGCGCCGGTGATCCTTTTCGGGCTCTTCCTGTCGGCTGTATGTTTCTACAACAACGCTGTGGTCGTGCCGCTGACTCTGCAGAAGTTTAAGTCCGTTCTTCTCGATATTGGACGAGATAATCCTGCCTTTCTGATTCGGGCGGGAGAGGCGATGGATCGGTTTCCTGGATACCGTATTTACATAGGAAAAAAGAACGGCACCGACTTGTCGGATATTAATATCTGGGAGCTGGATCCAAGCGGAGTGCCGAGAAGAAATATTAGAGCTGAAAAGGGCTCACTCTCTGCCGATCTGGATGACTTAAGTTTGACGATCACGCTCCAGAAAGCACGGCAGGAGGAGAGGGGAGAGAATGCGGCGGATTTGAATGGTATCCGTGCTGGGTTGAGCGCGGATCAGTTGCCGTTAAAAATCTCTCTTCGCAGTTTTTTGAATCCTGACGACATGAAGGATATTCGAATTGCGGGGTTGGGAGATCTGACGAACAGGATTCTAAGTCCGGTTGAGGGCTATGTGGATCCCAAACAGATGTATCCGATGCTGACGGAAATGCAGAAAAGGATCAGTTTTGCTTTGGCACCCTTTACTCTCTTGTTGGTGGGAATTCCTTTGGGGATTCGTGTGCAAAGAAAGGAGACCTCGGTTGGAGTGGTTATCAGCTTCTTTTTGGTGATGGCTTACTACGCGTTGATTCTGCTGGCCGAGGGGTTGAAGAATCGGGGAGGGGCTTATCCAGAGTTGATTGTCTGGATGCCCAACTTATTACTGCAGGGTTATGGATTCTTCCTTCTCTGGCGAGCGAACTTTCAGCAGAGCTAAGGATAATGAAAAAAAGGCGGGTCCCGTTTTTGGGACCCGCCTTCTTTTCTTCAGGTGGTTTGGATGCCCTCCTCCTCAAGGTGGTTGAAGAGTGCGTTTCGGCGTTCCCGTGCCTCACGCAAGTTTCGGGTTTCGAGTGAAACTCGGACCCGACGTTTCGTGTAGTCCGCTTGGTGGACGGTGTAGTGAATCCACCAGGTGCCGTGGTTATTCCAGAGGTGATGATCCGGATTCTCCGAATCGATTTTGATACTAAGGGTAGCCCAAGGGGCTTCTAGGGTTGCAGTGCTCATGTTGATGCGTCTCCTTTGGTTGACGCATCCCGATGCAGATACAAAAAAACCGCCTACACATTCCTGTGCGGGCGGTTGGCCTGCGGAGAACTTTGTTCGAGTCAGGATCTTCCTGTCTCGCACATCGGAAAAGGACCTTGGGTCTTTTTCCAGCCACCGTGGGTTTCTCCAGCCCCGGTTGGCGGACCTCCATCTTGCAACGGAAGTACTCGGAATGCTGGATGTAAATTAATCAATCTGCAGGGCAGGTCAAGCCCTTGGAGATTTTATGACACACGAGGTTGCTGGGCTACGCAGCTGGCTTTTTTGCAGCATCGAGCTCTTTGAGATATTTGTCGGGATTCTTGTTGAAGGATTTGACGCAACCTTTACAGCAAAAACGAATCAACCGGCCCTCGTACAGGGCATCCACTGTTTCGCCCATGCCTCCTAAGCCATCGTGAGAAACAACGCAGGTCGTAAGGGGGTAAGACTTCTCCAATTCAACAGCTTTCGCCTTATCTTCAGGAGTTTTGACGATCTGGGCGGATTTCGATGCAGGCGTCTTGTTTTCTTCGGAATGGCCCAAGGTGAGGGAGCCAAGGAGAAGGCAAATCAGGAGGGGATAAGCTTTTAATTTCATCTCAGCATTCTGGACTTAATCCCTCCTGAGGCAAGTGGGTCATTTGCTTTGCCGCATAGGAGCAGTACGTTTCATTTATGAAGATCGCCTTTCTTGCAATGGCCTTGGTTGGAGTGCTTTTTTCCAATATTCCCGTGCCAGTTCAAGCGGGGCCGGTGAAATCCTGCTGTTGTGGGGAGACCGATCAGCCTTGTCACTCTCCGGCGGTTCCAGCTCCTTGTTCTGCTTGTCCTACTCTTTCTGCTTTGGTGATGGCACTTCCTTCTGCAAGGGTAGAGTTGTCGTTGCCCACCTCCTCTCCGATAAGCTCCGAGCAGAAAGTCTTTTCTGCTTCGGTCCGCACGGAGCGGCCTCTTCTGACGCCTCCACGAATTCTCTCCTGATTCGCGACGTGCCCGGCAACGATTCCGGGGCTTTCACGTCGGTTCTTTGAAACTTCAATCAGGAGATAAAAATATGAAATATGTTCTCTTGGCTATGGCGGTGCTCTTCACCGCAGGATTGGCCTTCGCGGCCGACTGCTGTGGGTGCAAATGCGCCAAGTGCCAACCAGGCGAATGTCAGACCTGCGATTGCGGGTGCTGAGCCTGAGTTAGCCTATTGGGGCGTGTATCCTTCGGGGTACACGCCCCCTTTTTTTTGTTGGGGGGAAGGTTAGTAGCGGCGGGGAGTGCCTTTGTCAGCGAAGGGGGAACTTTTCTTACCACCCCGCTCCAAGGGAACAGAGGATGAGGAGGAACATTTTGATTTCTTGCTGGAGCAGCAGGATTCGTCTGATTTGCAGCACTCGTTGCACAACTTGGTGCAGTTGGGGGTGGAGCAGCAAGGTGCATTGGTAGTACAGCATTCGTTGCAATGTTTCTGACATGGTTCGGCTTGGACAAGGGATAGGAAGGGAAGAAGTAGGAGGACGGGTAGAGTCAGGTGATGGATGAATTTCATGTCACAAGAATATCGTTGCGAGGGGCGGGGTCAACGTCCTGCTGTAGATGCATCGAGAGACTGTAACTGGGCGGATGCAGCACTCGCGTTGTCAGGTTGATCAAGTTCACGATAGAGAGCAGCAAGAAGACTCCAGCTAGCACGATTTTTGGGCTCCAGTTGGGTGGCGCGTTCGGCGTGGGGCAAAGCTTCAGCATAACGATCCAAGCCTGCATATGCTGTGGCCAAGTTTAGCCAAGCGCGAGATTCGGTTGGGGCGAGTTGGGTTGCAGTTTCAGACGCGGTCACAGCATCTGCGAAGTCGTGAGCGGCGTTTAAGCTGGCTGCGAGTTGAACCCATGCGCGTGGATCCTCAGGCCCGTACTTTGTGGCAAATTCGGCAGCTTGCCGGGCGTCGGCTAGGTGCCCTGTTGCAAGGCGACAGGCAGAAAGAATGGACCATGCGCGGGAAGATTCGGGGTTTAATCGCGTGGCGTCTTGGGATGGTGATTTAGCTTTCTCGAATTGGCCTTGGGAGAGGTAAAGCTCGCTGAGGCCCTCCGCCGTATCGGCGTCTTCGGGGTCGAGGCGATAGGCAACTTCCATCTCCTCAATCGCGAAAGCTGGGCGATCCGTTTGGAGAAGCAGGCCTGAAAGAAAGCGGTGGGGTTCGGGATTTTGCGGGTCTTTCAAAATGGCGAGGCGGATATCCGCTTCGGCCTCATTGGGGTGATTCAGGGCGAGGCGAGTGAGCGCTCGTCGAAGAAGGAGTCCGGCGTCACTTGGATGTTTTTCGATGACTTGGGTGATGGCTTTTTCCGATTGGGCAAAATCTTGATCCAGAACGGTCTGTTCGGCGGAGGAGACGGCGGGATCAAAGAAAGTATTCCGATCTGTCCATTTTGAAAGAGTCCGAATATCGGAGAACTGGCCGGGCTGACGCGTGGCATTCCAAAGAGAGGTGAGGGCGGAGTTTGCAACTGCCTCGGAGCGGGCGGGGGCGCTTCGGGCGAGTAGGGGGAGAGATCCGCGGGAGGCCAAGCCAACAATTTGGTTTTGGGAGTTGAGAACAGGGGAGCCTGACTGACCGGGCATGAGGGGTATGGTAGTGGATAAAGTTCCGTCTTTTACTTTGGCTCTACTTTGGCCCCGAGAAGTAAGAGGAAGATCAATGGAGAGAGGAAAGCCGGACACGGTTAGGGATTCGTAGGGAGCAGGATCGTGATCGGCGAGAACGAGATAGTATTCGGATGGGGCTGCGGTTTGAATCAAAACAGCGTCGGCAGAGAAGTCACCAGGACAGACGGTTTTTGCGGGAAAAATTTGGCCAAGAGAATTTCGAATCATAACTCTTTTACGTCCCGCGACAACGTGGGCAGCTGTGAGAACGACGCCGTTTGAGGAAACGAAAGAGCCCGATCCGATGCCTCTTCCTTGATCATCTTGGATTTGGACGAGAGCGCGGGAGATCTTTGGATTCAGGAGGCCGAGAGTCATTCGGTCGGGGCGAAGCATGGTTGCAAGAGAGCGGGAGAGTGGATCGCCGAGTTGTCCTGCACGTTCCAAGGCGGCTTTAGCTTGAGCGAGTTTTCCTTGGTGAAGAAGACTCCTGCCGAGGATGCGCTGGATTTCGGGATCTTGAGGGGCGACAAGAAGAGCGTAGCGGGCAGCTTTTTCTGCCTCTGCATATCGTCCTGCAAAATCGAGTGCACGGGCTTTGAGTTTGCGAGCCTCGGGGTCGTCTTTATTCCACCAGAGGGCTTGCGTAGCAGCAATCAGGGGGCGGTTATTTCCGCGGGGAGGCCAAAGTTTTTCTTCTTCCGAAAAAGTGAGAAAAGGAAGAAAGGTAGCAAAGAGAAAAAGTGAAAGTTTCATGCCGTATATGGCCGGCGTTGATTTTAGAGCAGTGTGTTTTGGGATGCGGGGGGTTTGAGCCCGAGGACTTCATACGCACGAGGAAGAGCGACACGTCCTTGTTGGGTGCGTTGTATATAGCCTTCGAGGATGAGGTACGGTTCGTGGACCTCCTCGAGAGTGCCTGGTTCCTCTCCTACGGAGGCGGCAAGGGAGTGGAGTCCTGCAGGTCCTCCCTTCCATTTGCCCGTGAGTGCTTGGAGGAGGCGTTTGTCCATTTCGTCCAAACCGTGTTGATCGATCTCAAGCATCTCGAGGGCGACAATCGCGGTAGCAGCGGAGGCGGTGCCTTGGGTACGGGCTAGCGAATAATCACGAACCCAGCGGAGGAGGTTGTTTGCGATGCGCGGGGTGCCTCGGCACCGCCGAGCGATTTCGGGGGCGGCTTGTGGCTCGAGTTTAACTTCCAGGAGAGAAGCGGAGCGTTGGACGATAGTCGTCAGATCTTCGACCGAGTAGTAGTCGAGTCGGTGGGCGACTCCGAATCGGGAGCGCAGGGGAGCGCTGAGAAGGCCCGCACGTGTGGTGGCTCCGATCAACGTAAAGCGGGGAAGGTTAAGGCGAACGGAGCGGGCGGCGGGGCCTTGATCGATGACGATATCGATTCGAAAATCCTCTACGGCGGGGTAGAGGTACTCTTCGATGACTTTGGAGAGGCGATGAATTTCGTCGATGAAGAGGATATCTCCTTCTTGCAGGCCCGTGAGTAGACCGGCGAGGTCGCCTGCTTTCTCGATGGCAGGGCCTGAGGTGGTACGGACCGTGGCATTCATCTCTGCGCCCAGAATGTGAGCGAGGGTTGTTTTGCCCAGGCCAGGGGGTCCACTGAGGAGAAGGTGATCGAGGGGTTGCGATCGGGCGCGGGCGGAGTCAATCAGGATGCCGAGGCGGTCTTTGAGTTTGGGTTGTCCTGTGAAATCGGTGAGGCGTGAGGGCCGGAGGGACTGTTCGATGGCATCGCCCGAAGGGGTGTTGAGTTTTTCGAGGGGTTTGGAGGACATGGGACAAGGATGACGGAAGGAGGAAAGTTTGAAAGTGGGAAGGTGGGTCGCTATGCCCACAGAAGGTGAAAGCTCTTTGGACGGCAATTTTTGATTGGGATGGGGTGATCTTGGACAGCTCGCGTCATCATGAGGAGAGTTGGGAAAGATTGGCGAGGGAGGAGGGCAAGATTTTGCCAGAGGGGCATTTTTTGAAAGGATTTGGGAGGAGGAATGTGGAGATCATGAGGGATATGCTTCACTGGTCTAAGGATTTGAATGAAATTCAGAGGCTTAGTTTGAGGAAAGAGGAGTTGTATCGGGAGGTGGTAAAGGATTGGGGTATTGAGCCACTTCCTGGGGTTCGGCGGTGGTTGGAGAGGCTTCGAGAGGGGGGGATCGCGTGTGGAATCGGCTCCTCTACGGAGGAGAAGAACGTAAAGCTGGGTTTAGAGATTTTGGGCTTGGGTATGTTTTTTCAAACAGCAGTGACAGCGGAGCATGTGAAGAGGGGGAAGCCTGCTCCGGATGTTTTTTTAGAGGTGGCTAGGCGTTTTGGGGTCGACCCTGCGAATTGTGTGGTTTTTGAGGATGCGCCGGCGGGGGTGGAGGCAGGGCGGGCGGCAGGAATGAGGGTGGTTGGAGTGACGACAACGCATCCTGGGGGGCACTTGGAGAGTGTGGATCGGGAGGTTGAGAGGCTGGATGAGCTTAGCATTCAGGAGGTTGAAAGTTGGTTTGGGCAGTCGGCTTGATGCGGGGGTAGGTAATCCCTAGAACGGATAGATGGGCTGGGCCGTGTATTTGGCGGGTAAATTTGGAGCCGTTTTTACGGACTCCTGTCGGACGGCTGGATCGGTCTTCATTCTTCTCGGCGATACCTTGCGCAGCATGGTGCAGTATCGAATTCGCTGGGATCAGCTTTGGGAGCAGATGTACTTCATTGGAATTCGCTCGCAGGTCGTGGTTTTGACGACGGGGGCGTTTACGGGCGCCGTATTTGCGGCGCAGGTATGGTTTCAGTTTAAAAGATTTGGCATGGAGTCCGCCATCGGGCCGACAGTCTCGATTGCAATGTGTCGAGAGTTAGGCCCAGTTTTATGTTGTTTGCTTTTGGCGGGACGAGTGGGAGCAGCGATGGCTGCGGAGTTGAGTTCCATGAAGATTACCGAGCAGGTGGACGCCCTGCGGGCGTTGGGGGTCTATCCGACGGAGTATCTGATTGTGCCGAGATTTTTGGCTTTGGTGATATCGGCGCCCATTTTGACCGGATTGGCATTGGTCACGGGAATCGGATGCGGATATTTCGTTGCGGTAAAAATATTTGGTGTGGATGGGGCATACTACTGGGATAACACGATTAAATTTACGGACAGCAAGGACGTGGTGATTGCGCTGATCAAGTCCTTCATTTTTGCAGTAATTATTGCGGCGATCGCTTGTCATAAGGGAATGAACTGCCCGCCTGGCACGGCGGGGGTGGGCAAGACGACGACCGAGGCAGTCGTTAACGCATCTCTGGCTCTTTTGATTGTGAACTTCTTTCTGACGGTGCTTTTGAATGCGCTCCTCTACTCCAACTGAGAAAATCAATGTTACAACTCAAAGAAATATGGAAAAGCATGGGGGGCCAAGAGGTTTTGCGAGGCGTCAATTTGAGATTAGGGCCGGCGGAGCGTGTGGTTGTGATTGGGCGAAGCGGGTGTGGCAAGAGTGTGATGCTTCGTGTGATCATGGGGCTCTTGCAGCCCGAGGCAGGGGAAGTTTTTTTTGAAGGTAAGAAGCTGACTGGGCTGAGTGAGGAAGAGTGGAACCCGTACCGGAGGAAGATTGGAATGCTTTTTCAAGGAGCTGCGCTGTTCGATTCGCTGACGGTTTTTGATAATCTGGCGTTTCCTTTGCGGGAGCAGGGAGAGAAAAGTGACGCCGTGCTAAGGGACAAGGTGGCTGAGGCTCTGAAGATTGTTTCCCTCAGTGGGACGGAGGAGAAGATGCCTGCGGAGTTGAGTGGTGGAATGAAGAAAAGGGCGGCGTTGGCGAGGGCCATTATTTCCCGGCCTGACGTTATGTTGTACGATGAGCCCACGACGGGGCTGGACCCGATTGTGGCGGACAGCATTAATCGACTGATCCTGCATTTAGGGAAGATGTTTGGTATGGCCTCGATTGTGGTGACGCACGATATGGTGAGTGCGCGAATGGTTGGGGAAAGGATTTCTTATTTGCACGAGGGCAAGATTTACTTCGAAGGCACGCCTGAACAGGTGGATCGGTGTGAGGATCCTCTGGTACGCGACTTTGTTCGCGGGCATGCTGAAGGAATCGGAATCACAGGATAAGGAAAGGAGTCTTATGAAAGAAGGAAATTTAGAGACAAAAGTGGGGTTCTTCGTTATCGCGGGCCTCGTGGCTACCGCCACCCTGATTGTGGCTTTTGGAAAGCTGGGGAATTACTTTCGTAAAACGTATCCTGTGATCGTGGAGTTTGAGGATGCGAGGGATATTCTAAAAAATTCAAAGGTTTTGCTTCGGGGAGCTCAGATTGGAATTGTTTCGGATACTCCCATCTATCGGGTGGGTCAAAATTACGTGGAGTTGACCCTACGGATCGATGATGGGACTCAGTTGCCTGCCCATTCGAAATTCAGGATTGATCAGTATGGGATGTTGGGAGATCGGTTTGTTCGGGTCGTTCCTCCTGAGAGCATGGACGGAACATTTATTCAGCCTGGGGAGAGAGTGAAGGGGGAGCAGGAGGCGGGTTTAAATGCGATGCTGGCTTCGGCGGGCCCTGCCTTGGATGATATTCGATCCGCGGCAAGGAG
>JBBAWA010000004.1:0-16066 GCA_040397425.1 Methylacidiphilales bacterium | reverse complement strand
GATAAATCGATCACGGCCATCGCGGGGCGTCCTGTTCTGGCGTACGGGTTGGAGGTGTTGCTAGGGATTCGTGATATCGAGAAGGTGGTCGTGGCTGTGCGTGTGGATGTAAAGGAGGAGGCGAAACTTTGGATTGGGAAGAATTATCCAAATGAGGCCAAGAGAGTGGAGGTGATTGTTGGGGGTAAGGAGAGGCAGGACTCGGTTTGGGAGGGGTTGGAGGCGTTAGGGGGTGGGGCTGAGTGGGCAGTGGTGCACGACGCGGCACGAGTTTTAACAACGGCGGGGCTGATTGAGAGAGTGATGGCGGGGGCTAAAAGGTCGGGAGCCGCCGCGGCGGCTCGAAAGATGAGTGATACAGTAAGAGAGGCGGATGGGCAGGGAAATGTTGTGCGTCTGTTAGATCGGGAGGGGTTGTGGAGGATGGAGACCCCGCAGGTGGTGCGGGGGACGATTTTGCGGCAGGGTTTACAGAAGGCACGGGCTGAGGGAAAGACGGTGACGGATTGTATGGCGGCGGCGGAGCTGGCGGGGGTGAAGGGAATTTTGGTCGAGGCGACCGAACCCAATCTGAAGATCACGCTAGCGTCGGATTGGCAGCTGGCCGAAGTTTGGTTAAAGGCTGGAAGCAAGTAGTTGGCGCTGACGGGATTCGAACCCGTGTATGGTCCTTGAAAGGGACCTGTCCTAGGCCTCTAGACGACAGCGCCGAGAAGTTGAAAAGAGTATCTCACCTGCAGATTAGGCCAAGGCAAAGGTTCTCGTGTAGTTATAGATATATCGATATATCATGATAAGTTGATATATATATCGACAGAGGGTAAAACCTGTCTAGACTAAGATCATGGAATCGCGTGAAAGAGTTATTTTGCGTAGGGGGCAACTCGAAAAGGCCCTTCGGGAGAGGATTGTCATGATGGATGGGGCGATGGGGACGATGATCCAACGGCATAAGTTGACGGAAAAGGATTTCCGTGGGGAAAAGTATGCGAATCACCCGAGTGACCTGAAGGGAAATAATGATCTTCTCACGCTGACCCGACCCGATGTCATTGGAGGAATCCATCGGGCGTATTTGGAGGGAGGGGCAGAAATAATTGAGACGAACACGTTTAATTCGACTTCGATTTCTCAAGCTGACTACGGATTGGAGGGGGCTGTGAGAGAGATCAACCTTGAGGCGGCTCGCTTGGCGCGAAAAGTGGCGGATGAGTACATGAAAGCCAATCCTAGTAAATTGGCTTGGGTCGCAGGGGCGGTGGGGCCGACCAACCGAACGGCATCGATGTCACCCGATGTGAACCGACCCGAGTATCGTGCGGTGTCCTTCCGGCAGCTTTCCGAAGCGTATGGGGAGCAGGTAAGAGCCTTAATTGAGGGAGGAGTGGATGTGCTTCTTCCCGAGACGACTTTTGACACTTTAAATCTAAAGGCAGCGTTGTGGGCCATGGAGGAGGTTTTTGACGAGTTGGGGTATCGATTACCGGTTATGATTTCAGTGACGATTACCGATGCATCGGGAAGAACTTTGTCCGGGCAGACAACTGAGGCGTTCTGGCATTCGATCCGGCATGCCCAGCCCTTCAGTGTGGGAATTAATTGTGCATTGGGTCCGAAGGAGATGCGTCCTTATATGGCGACGCTATCCAAGTTGGCCAACTGTTTTGTCAGTTGTTACCCCAACGCGGGGCTACCGAATGCATTTGGTGGGTATGACGAGACTCCCGAGCAGATGGCGGAGGTTTTAGGGGAATTTGCGCAAGCAGGATTTTTGAACATGGTGGGAGGTTGTTGCGGGACGACACCGGATCATATTGCGGTGATCCGTCAGGCCGTGGCGAAAGCAAAGCCCAGAATCCCTGCAAGGCCAGGCCACTCTACCATTCTGGCGGGGCTTGAGCCTTATGAGATTGGAACGGGTGGATCTTTCACCTCAATTGGTGAGAGAACGAACGTTACGGGGTCGCCAAAATTCTCCGCTTTAATCAAAGAAGAAAAGTTTGAGGAGGCTGTGGCGGTCGCAAGGCAACAGGTCGAAGCAGGTGCGAATATGATCGATCTCAATTTCGATGAAGCCTTGCTGGATGGGGAGGCAAGCATGACACGCTTTCTCCATCTGATCGGAAGTGAGCCGGAAATTTCGCGGATTCCATTTATTTTGGACAGCTCCAAGTGGTCGGTTCTGGAGGCGGGCTTGCAGTGTGTTCAGGGCAAAGCGGTGGTGAATTCGATCAGCTTAAAGGAGGGGGAGAAGGTCTTTTTGGAGCAGGCCAAAAAAGTCCGGCGCTATGGAGCGGCCGTCATTGTGATGGCGTTTGATGAGGAGGGCCAAGCGGCCGATGCAAAGAGGAAAGTGGCGATCTGTCGAAGGGCGTATCAGCTGTTAACCCAAAAAGCTGGGTTGGCGCCAGAAGATATCATCTTTGACGTAAATATTTTAACCGTGGCGACGGGAATTGAGGAGCACAACAACTACGCAGTGGAATTCATTGAAGCGGTCCGAGAGATTAAAAAGACGTTACCTGGGTGCAAAACAAGCGGCGGATTAAGCAATATATCCTTTTCATTCCGCGGAAATAATCCGGTCCGGGAGGCCATGCACTGCTGTTTCCTTTATCATGCGATTCAAGCTGGGTTGGATATGGCGATTGTGAATGCGGGGCAATTGGCGGTGTATGAAGAGATTCCCGCTGACCTTAAGGAGAGAGTGGAGGATGTTCTCCTGAATCGTCGTCCAGACGCAACGGAGCGTTTGTTGGAATTTGCGGAGACGGTCAAAGCGGGTGGAAAAGCCGTGGTTAAGGACGAGGAGTGGAGGAAAGGCTCTGTCGATGAGAGACTGCTCCACGCCCTACTTAAGGGAATTACGGATTTCATTGATGTGGATACGGAGGAGGCACGCCAGAAGTACGGACGCCCTTTGCAAGTGATCGAGGGGCCTTTGATGGGAGGAATGCGGCATGTGGGGGATCTTTTCGGTGCGGGAAAAATGTTTCTTCCGCAAGTGGTAAAGAGTGCCCGCGTGATGAAAAAAGCGGTGGCGTATCTGACACCCTACATGGAAAAAGAGAAGGAGAAGGCTGGAGACAAGAGCAAAGGAGCGGGGAAAATTCTCATGGCCACGGTCAAAGGGGACGTACATGACATTGGGAAAAATATTGTGGGAGTGGTTTTGGCCTGCAACGGGTATGAGGTGGTGGATCTGGGCGTAATGGTCCCGTGTGAGAAGATTTTAGCTGAGGCAAAATCACGAGGGGTAGATCTGATTGGCCTGAGTGGGCTTATTACACCTTCCTTGGACGAGATGGTGACAGTGGCGGAGGAGATGAGTCGTGAAAAATTTGAAATTCCCTTGTTGATTGGTGGAGCGACGACCAGTGCGGCTCATACGGCAGTGAAGATTGCTCCTGCGTATACAGGATCGGTGGTGCATGTGATTGATGCCTCGCGGGTGGTCGGAGTAGCGCAGAAGTTGCTGTCGACTGAGAATCGGGGGGCGTATTTGAGTCAAGTTCGTGCGGATCAGGAGAAGGCGAGGAAGGATTATGAGGCTCGTCGGGCAGCGCAGAAACTTCTTTCGATTGGGGAGGCACGGAAGCGAGCGGCAAAGTTCGATTGGTCAAAGGATCCTGAGAAGCCTGAGTTTTTGGGGGTCAAGGTTTTCGAAAATTATCCCTTGGAGGAGCTGGCGGGGTATATCGACTGGTCCCCGTTCTTTCATGCGTGGGAGCTACGGGGACGATTTCCAAAAATCCTTGAAGATCCAGTGGTGGGGGTGGAGTCGAAAAAGCTGTATGACGATGCGAGAATCCTGCTGGCCAAGATTTTGAAGGAAAAGCGAATCCGAGCTCGGGGTGTGATGGCTTTTTTCCCTGCCAACTCAGATGGGGACGACATTTTGCTGTATGAGGATGACTCTCGAAAGAAAGTGAAAGCCAAAGTTCACGGGTTGCGGCAGCAGATGGCGAGGAGCGACGGGGAACCCAATCGTTGTCTTTCGGACTTTTTGGCGCCTGTGAGCAGTGGGAAAAAAGATTATTTAGGGGCATTTGCGGTCACTGCGGGGCACGGAGTGGAGGATTGGGCCAAGGATTTAGAAAAAGGGAACGACGACTACCAGGCGATCATGTTGAAGGCCTTAGCGGATCGGTGTGCCGAGGCGTTTGCGGAGAGAATGCATGAGTTGGCTCGATCGGCTTGGGGATTTGGTAAAAAAGAGGGCTTATCCAAGGAAGATTTGATTGATGAAAAGTACCGTGGGATTCGACCTGCTGCGGGTTATCCAGCTTGTCCTGACCATACAGAGAAAAGGGGGTTGATGGCGTTATTGGATGCAGAGACAAGTGTGGGAATTCAGCTCACAGAAAATTGTGCGATGACACCTGCGAGCTCTGTGAGTGGCCTTTATTTAGGGCATCCTGAAGCTCGGTACTTCGCAGTAGGTCCGATTGGTCGAGATCAGGTGGAAGACTATGCGGGGCGAAAGGGAGTGGCCGTCGAAGAGACCGAAAGGTGGCTGAGGCCTAATTTGGCATACGATCCCAAAGAGTAAGTTTTTTCCAAAGTGTTGGTGGGAGGAGGGTTCAATTCCATTGACCCTAAACCTAGCCCCTTTAGATTATGTGTATGAGCTCTTTAAAAATTCTTTGGATTATGATTTTGGCGGCTGGAGTGCCCCTCGGGGTGGGTGCGCAGGAGGAAAAGAAGGAGAAATCAAATTTGGAGTTTGGTAAGATCCTGGATTTGCAGATGGATTTGGTCACAGTACCCGATTCGGTCGGTTCTGGGGGAAAGTCAGCACCGGTTGTGGATGATAGTAAAGCTACGCAAGAGGGGAGGTGGCTGAGAATTGATGTGCCTTTTTCCACCACAAATAAGTTTACGCCTGAGGTGAAGTTTAAATTTTACTTGGAGGGCTATGAAAAATTGCCTGCAACAGACGGTGGTAAAGCGAAAGAGAAGTTCGTCATTCTAACAGGTGAGACAACCTATCGCGATGTTCCAGCTGGAAAAAAACATTTTGCTGGAGTTTTCTTACCCCCTGCGGCTGTCTTGCGCTTTTCATCCCATAAACCTAATGGGGAAGAGGATTGGAAGGGTGGTCGGATGAATCTGAAAGTTGAAGCAATGGATGGTGGATCACCTATCGAAAAATCATTTGATCTACAGGGAGAGAAAGAGGCTGGGTTATCCGGGCGTGGTGGTAAAAAAGATCCTGAATGGAATAAAAGCACCGAGGCACAAGAGGTAACTGGCGCCCTACTTCCCATCTGCGACACCCCTTTTTGGCCTAAAGATTATAAGCGTTATCCTCAGCCTAAAAAGCCCTGACGCATAGACGCTTTTATGGCGACTTTTGCACGAAGAGTTGTGTTGGATGTTGGGGCTGGGTCGATCCGAATAGGTGAAATCAGCCCGGACAAACGTGGCATACCAGTTATCACTCTTTTAACGTCGATTAATCTGAACATAGATCCGACGAAACCAGCGGAATTTTTTCCAGCTGTAATGCAGTCGTTAGGCTCTTTGGTTAAAGATTCGGGTCTCAAGTTGAGTTTGAGCACACTTTGTTTGGGTGGCCCCTCAGTTTTCACACGGGTGATCAAGCTTCCGTTGAGTGATCCGGGACAGGTCGAGCAGATGGTGGGGTTTGAGGCTCAGCAGGCGGTGCCTGCGATTAACGAGGCAAGTTGGGATTTTCAAGTGTTTCCCCCAGGTCAAGCGGGAGCGGCCGAACTGGAGGCTCTGATTGTAGCGATGAAGACAGAGACGGTCACCGAGAGCATGGCAGCGGCCTCGGCGGCTGGGTTGAAGACAGACATTGTTGATCTTTCCCCCACAGCATTGATCAACGCATTTCGATATCAGTATCCTGAGGTGGAGGCTTGTACACTCATTTTGGAAATCGGAGCTAGATCGACAAATATTTTGCTCGTTGAGGGAAAAAAGATTTTTTGTCGGGTTGTGCCCCTGGGTGGAGCGAGTGTGACGCAGGCGATTGCCACGGATTTGCAGGAGTCATATGAAGGGGCAGAGGTGCTAAAAAAAGCCAAAGGGTTTGTCCATCCGGGAGGCTCGTATGAGGAGCCTGCGGAGGAGCAGGTGGCACGTATCAGCAAGTTGGCTCGTGGAGTGATGACGAGATTGCACACGGAAGTGGAGCGCTCGATTACCTTTTATCGAAGTCAACAGGCAGGGAGTAGGCCAGCCCGGGCGCTTTTGGCAGGAGGAGGATCGGCTTTGGGTCTAACCGATCTTTTTTTTCGCGATAAGTTAAAAATTCCTGTTGAGTATTTTCAGCCGTTTCGAAGGATGTCGTTTGGGGCGGGTGTCAATCGGGCTGAGATCGCAAAAAATTTCCCTGCGTGGGCAAGTTGGGTTGGAGCTGCGTTACGGGGATTACCAGACACCCCTTGCAAAATTAATATTTTAGGTTCAGCACAAAAAGCGGCTGCTGGACGTGTAAAAGATCGACCTGCGATGGTAGCGGTAGCAGCGGCAGTTGGCCTCATGCTTTTACTTCCAGGAATCCACGAGTTTTGGCAATCCGCCCGCCTGAGAGCAGTATTATCACCCCAGACTGCCGAAGTGGATGAAGCGGAAGGGGCATTGACACAGGTAAGCACTGAGCAAAAAAAAGCGACTGACCTTTTGAATCTAGCAAATCAGGCTCTTGTTTTGGAAGAGGAACGAATGAGATGGCCTATCTTGCTGGAGGAGATTCGCTCGAAAAGTTTGCCTGGGTTGTGGGTAACATCTCTTAAACTGAGTGAAAGCGCCCCCAGAGCGGAGGGGGAGGGTGCAACTACAAAGCCGGGAAATGCGAAGACTTTTGTCCCTATTTTGGAAATAGGTGGATTCTTTGAGACGCAATCAGAAGCTGTGGATGCGAAAGTGGTAGAGGACTTTCGTAGGGGTTTGAGTGAGGGTGGGATTTTACAAAACGTAACGACAACGCAGCGAGACAACCCTGAGAGGGTGGATGGGAAAACCGAACAGGTCGCATTAAAATTTGCCATGAGGGCCGAGTGGCCTGTGGGCGGAGTTGCCCCTGTGGAAGCAGCGAAAAAGGCAGTTCATCCATGAACGGTAAGATGACTCAACCCCAGATAGTTTTGGCTGCTGCTGGAGGAGGGTTTTTGCTTGTTGTTGTTGCTGCGGGATATTTTGGATGGTGTTCATTAGGTGAGGTGCAGGGTCAGGCACAGGCTTTAGCGGAGCGAAAAGTGAAGCCTGAGCTTGCAGCGGTTTTGACGAGGCCTGGAGGGGCAGGGGCGGCGCGAAAGGAGGCTGGTGAAATTGTTAAATTGGAGGAGGAAATAGCCCAAGGAGAGGAGGGTTTAGTCGGAAGTTGGCGAGAGGGGTTTGCCCAAGCGTCTGGAGTGGGGCAAGGTTGGTCACAAGACCCGAATCAGTGGAAGGATCGTCTAATTGCAGCCTATGATCGATTAAAAAAGCAGTCAGGAAAAAAAGGGGACAACAGTCGCGTAATTTTGGAAGATGATTTTTATTTAGGATTACAGGATTATAAGCAGCAGACTCCGCCAGCTGAGAAACTGCCGGATTTGGCAAGACAACTATCGGTTGCGGAAAAACTAGTGGAGCTTTTGATAGACTCAAAAAAAATGGCTAAGGAGGCTTACCCTACTCAGTGTGTAATGCAGTCGATCGTTGGGCCTGGGGTTTCCGAATCAGATGCTGCCAAAATGGGAAGTGATAAATCAAAGCAAGGTGTGAATTCAACAAGTTATCTTCGGGAGGGATATACATTACAGTTTGAGTGTTCTCCAGAGGTTTTATACGGATTCGTACAAAGAGTGGTGGCCGACCCCTGGCTTTTTGTGATTGTGAACTTAAAGCTTGAGAACGATATGAAGGAGTTTCCAAAGCGTAGCGAGATAGCTAGAAAATTTTCGGAAGGAAAAAACGCGGGGGATGGGTCACTGGGGTCTAAAGAGAACGTAGAAAGCGGGGTGGATGGGGCGGTCGGAACCGGCGGAGCATCAATTCAACCCCCATTGCTCGTGGTGTTGGCAGGGAAAGAACGATTGAAAGTTGTGGTGCGGATTGAATTCGTTGGTTGGAGAGTACCAGTAGCCGGAAAACCTTCTGAAAAGGGAAAAACCTAATGAAACTCAATCCATGGTGGATAGGCGGAGGTTTAGGACTGACTGTTTTTGGGTTGGTCGCGGTTGCGGTCGGTTTTTTGCAGCCTGGGTGGCCTGACCCAGTAGAAATTCCTGGAAGTAGTGGCACATCGTCAGTCGCAGAGATTAAACAGAAAACAACAGATTTTAGATCAAAAGTGGGAAAATTGGACGAGAGTAAGAAAAAGATGAAGGATGAACTAAGCAAGCACCGGGTATTTGTCTCTCGAAGCTTGGTGTTCTTGCCTAAACAGGCGGAACCCGTCCAGCCACTGAATCCTGATCAGGTGACGGATGACGGAATTCAGGTTGGGTGGAAGCTAAGGTATGGATTTTCGCCAGAGGATCCAGGGATTGCAGCACAAGATGAGGATCAAGACGGGTTTACCAACTTGGAGGAGTATGAAAAGAAGACGAACCCCCAAGACCCCGCAAGTAGTCCACCCAAATGGGATAAGGTAAGAATCTCCTCAGTTGAAAAAAAGATAATGGTTATAAGCCTTACGGGAAAAAGTCAGGGTCGATACACCTTGCGTTTTAAAGTTGGGAAAGACGGTAAAAATGTAGAAGAAAGTGTTCAAGTTGGTGACAAGTTATGGGTGGTTACTGGTTCTTCAGGGGTAAAGATTTTTAAAGGTGAAATGACGGATGAGATAAGGCAGGCCACGGCAAAGATGGAGTGTCCGCATGCGATTCCCTTCATTATAAAGGATTACAAAGAGGATGTAGGCAGGAGAATCAATCCAAATACTCAGACAGAAAATGATTACGATGATTCGATGCTGATACTCGATAGGCAGGACGCTTTAGGTGGTACTATTAAAATTATGCTGAATGATCAGGGTTTTAGCCGAGGAGCTGCATGGAATGTGGGAGACATTCGTTTGCGCTCCTCCGTTCCAGGGGAGGGAGAAATGGGGCCTTATCGAGAAGGACAAACATTCGCATACTCTGGTCAGCAGTTCGCCGTGATAGAGGGTTCACCCAGTAAAGTAACACTACAAATGAAGCCACAAGGTGATATGCGGTACGTTTTGCCGCCCCCTCTAGAGAAGTTGTCACCAAGTAATCCTTAGTCATTCCCAAGTTAATCACTCCTTGGGGCTGGCATTCGTTGACGGGAGTGACGATGGGTAATCTAGGATACTAATTATGAACTGGTTCCTGGCTTGTTTCTTTTTTGCATCAATTGCGGTGCACGGGTTGCATGCTGAAATGGAGCCCGAGAGTGTCGGGTCTGAACCCACGAGTATCGCAAAAACAGTGACCTCTGCTGAAATGACTCAGAGGGAAATTGATCGTCGTCGAGAGGCCACCTTTCGTATGAATGAAAATCTGGACTTAGCCGAACGGCTATATTTGGCGGGGGAGTGGGAGCATGCGCAGGCGAAGTTTCGCTTGGTGATGAAGCAGACAGATCCGCAAACCAACACGTCGGGATTTTATCATCGGGCTCGGGTGGGTGTCGCAAAGTGCTTGGCTGCTCAGGCGTTGGCGCAAGAAAAAGAGGGCAAGACGTCAGAGGCTGCTGGCTTGATGAAGCAAGCGGCGGATCTGGATCCTGCCAACGCCCAAGTTGCAAAACAAGCGGCAACGATGCAGGAGGAAGCGTCGAGAGCCTCTGATCCATTTAATGGAAACATTGCCGCAACCGCTGACCTTGTTGAGAAAACGAAGGAAATAAAAAAGCTTCTCTCTCTTGCGGATCAGTTGATTGAGACGGGGCAGTACCGTTCAGCGCGTCAAAAGTTGGATGATGTGTTAAGTGTCGACCCGTACAACGGGGCAGCGAAAAAGAAGATTGAGTTGGTTGAGCAAAAAAGGCTACTGGTGGCGAATAAAAGATATGATGCCAGTCGCGTCAAAGCGCTTGCGCAAGTG
Source organism: Methylacidiphilales bacterium (assembly GCA_040397425.1). Taxonomy (GTDB): domain Bacteria; phylum Verrucomicrobiota; class Verrucomicrobiia; order Methylacidiphilales; family Verrucolacustridaceae; genus Verrucolacustris. The sequence goes on along the minus strand of JBBAWA010000004.1, from coordinate 6,038 downwards.
ACAGAGGCATGGATCCCTCCACCGCCTGCCAAAGTAGATCCCTCCAAGGCTCGCGGAACGGGATCTGCCGGTCCCTCGAAAGCTGCGGAGATTATGAGAGAGCTTGCGAGCATAGAAATTCCAGAAGTCATCTTTAGCGAGAAACCATTACGAGCAGCTGTTGAAGAGCTTCAGCGATTAAGTGAGCAGAACGATCCAAATAAGAAGGGGATTAATTTTGTTTTACGTCTTCCTTCTGGGGCAGGTGCAGATCCTGAATCGGCCACCGTCAGTCTGGAATTGCGCAAGGTCAAATTGCAAACGGCACTGAAGTATTTGTGTGAGCAAATTCGTGGTGGAGAGAAATTGCGATTCGAAGTCGAGGACAACGCTGTTTTCCTACTTCCAGCGACGGAGTCGGGCGGAGAATTGGAGACGCGCAGTTATACCTTACCTCCAACGCTTATAGCCGACTTAAGCACATCAGAAACCGATCCAGCCAAGGTGGGAGATCTTGTATTATCCAACATTGGTGCGGATGCGAAAATACAAGGATCGAAAGCGGTATGTTTTCGGGATACGGGAAAACTGGTTGTGAGAAATATTGCCCGTGAGCATGCTAAGATTGAACAGAGAATCCGTGACTCCTCAAATGAAAACCCGCAAAAGCAGTTTGAGATCGAGTCTAAATTTTTGCAATTTACAGAGAACGATCTTAAGAACTTCACATTCAACTATAATGTGAGTGCTACCGCCTCCATCCCAAACAGTCTTGTCCCTGGTGACACTCCAAATCCCATCGGGGCAGGAACACAAACGACAGGGCTAAGAGGAGTCAATGGATTGGATCCTAATGGAATTGCTTTGGCCGGTTTAAAGCAACTGCTTGATCCGAATAATCTGCAGGCAAGCTCAAATCAGATTGGGGTCAATGGCCAGATCTTCAATAAAGGTTTTGCCGCGATTCTGCAGCTTCTTCAGAACGCCTTAGGAAAGGACCTGGTGGCAGCCCCGAGGGTAATATCCGCTGATGGCAAAGATTCAGAAATATTTATAGGTCGGGAAATGCTATATCCTACGACATATACCCAACCTGTAGTGCCTCAAAATGACACTGGACAAGGTGCAGGTTTCATTTTGCCGGGTAATCCAGGATCTTTTGAGTCGCGTTCTGTCGGTGTCACGATGAAGGTTAATGCGAGTTCAACTGTTCTTCCTACCGCTGTTGATATAAAAATTGATAAGTTGGAAATCGTTGATTTTTCTGGCTTCCTAAATTACGGGACACTCATCAATTCGGTAACGTTCGGGACTGCCACGGTTCCGCCTCAAGCGACGCAACCATCTCAGTCGCCCTATTTAGTTCCAGTTTTTGCAAAAAAATCAATTACGTCTCAGATTAGGATGCTGGATGGTCAAACGTTTGCGATTGGTGGGTTACTGGCTGAGGCCGATCAGATGGTTGATGACAGCGTGCCCATTCTAGGGAATCTGCCAATAGCAGGACGTCTTTTCAGAAGTGAGGTCTCTCAGAGGGTTAAAAATAATTTGGTTATCTTCACAACTGTGAGAATTATCAAACCTGATGGGACGCTTCAATTTCCTGAGGATGAAGAGAATCCGGAATTTGCTCAAGGTGGTTCTGCCGAGATGATGCCGTCCGTCCCATGAAAAAACTTTTACTCCTATTTATCTTTAGTGCCGTAATTTCGCCTGGGGTAGCTCTGCAGGCGGGTTCTCTGGAGGAGCAAATTGAAAAAGAGTCGGCCAGAAGAGAGCAGAAGTTGCAACCTTTACGTGATGCATATAAGGGGTGTAAAAAACTTGTTCTTGAGGGGAATCGTGAAACGGCCTGCGACCAGTTGGCTCAGGCATTTGATTCTCTTGACGAGTCCTTGCGCGCTACAACCTTAGCTAAAGAAGTTAGACAGACCCTGGCAAAGCTTGAGGCAGAATTAGCTGGTGCCGCTGCAACGCAAAACCGATGGCCGGAAGCCAGAAAAAGAGCTTTGGCTTGCCTTAGATATGATCCTCAGAATACCGACGGCCTTGCACAATTAAAAAACTGCGATGATGTTTTGCGACGCGGTGTTGTAGCAGGTCAGGATGTGAATCCAGCTCTCACAACAAAATTCTTTGACCGTTTATCCGATGTACGGAGCGGACTGGAGGAAGCTCAGGCCTTTCGCGAGACGGGCCAATTAAAGAAAGCTGAGGAGAGGTATGAGGATGTCTTGGAAGTAGATCCTTTTAATCAGGTTGCCACAGAAGGCATCAAGAAGATCTATGAAGAGCGTCTATTGGTTGCGGATAAATCGAGAGACCTTTCCAATTTACAGATGAAAAGAGAAGTAAGGGAGGCATGGAATAATATCTACCCTAAAAGTAGTAGCCAAGCAGGTGGGATTGAAATATCTGGTCCACTGACTGCATCTCCTTCTTATGCATTAGAAAAAAAGATGCAGAAAACTATTATCCCTCAGGTTGATTTTAATGAAGCCGACCTTGAGACAATTCGCCGTGCTCTGATCAGTTTGAGCCGTACCTACGACCCCGAACCAGGTAAAAGCGGAGTGAATTTTATCGTTAGTACAGACGTGGTGAATGCCCAGCCTGTAACCTTACGATTACGGGGGGCTACTTTGGCAGAAGTGGTTCGATATATTTCACAAATTGCGGGCGTAAAAGTACGAAATACAGACATTGGCGTTGCTTTTAGTCCTGTGGTTGAAACGAGCCCCGACTTGATACCCAGAGATTTTCGGGTAAGTCCATCCTTCTTTCGGGCCTCTACAGATGCAGGTGTTGCAACAACCGCTCCTAAATACGGAAGTGCCGAGTCAGTAGAGGGGGCGAGTCTTGGGAGAAATGAGCAGCAAAGATTAGTTGAGTTAGGAGTTGTATTTCCGACCGGTGCTTATGCTGTGTACAATAGAAGCACTTCCATTCTGAAGGTATTGAACAATGCGGAGATGCTTGATTTGATTGGGCAATTAATTAGTGCCTCTGAAGAAGAAACGCTGCTCATCCAAGTCGGTGTTCGGCTGATTGAGATTAATCAGACTGACCTAGATAGTATTACTATGAATAGTAAATTTGGAACGGCTGCTCTTGGAGTTGCGTTGCCAGCTGCACTTACGACGAACGGGGCCGGCGTCACGCCCATCACCCCTGCGGGTGGGGTGGGTGTGAATGGCCAACTCAACCAAATTCAAGGTACTGGTCTTTTGGCGAATAATAATCTGACGGCTTTTCTGACACCTGGAGTGCTTGCAGGGACAAATTCAAACGCCAGCTATGATCTAAATACGATGACGCTAGGGGGATTTCTTAATACCATGCAGTTCAGCAGCTTGATTACGGCCATCTCACAGAAAAATAGCGCAAATGTCTTAGCCAATCCTTCGCTTGTATTGAAAAGAGGACAGCAGGGGAAACTTTCATCCATTCAAGAGTTCAAATATGTGAAGGAGTATAGCGACCCCCAAAGTAGTATTGCTCAGATTACCGTGCTTGGCGGCGCTACTGTTCCTGGGCCTGAAACTGTGTTGGGATCCTACCCTTCTCAAATTAGTGATGTGGTTCCAATTGGGGTCGAATTAGGAGTTAAGCCCGATGTCATTGGGAGTGATCGCGTTCTCCTCGAACTACAACCTACGTTTCAGGATTTTGAGGGAAACATTAATTATGGTGCAGATATATACTCTGTTTATGCTAATAGACCTAATTCCCCGGTTATCGCGGCAACAAATCAAGTATTGATAATAACGAATGTCATCAATCAACCCGTTTTTGTTAAAAGAGAGGTAAAACTGGCGCCCATAGAGGTATCCGACGGATATACTCTGCTCTTGGGAGGACTCCTTCGGGAGGATATTCAAAACGTTGACGAAAAAATCCCTCTTCTTGGCGATATACCCATCTTTGGGCGAGCCTTCCAGGGTAAGACTGAACAGGCGGTTAAAAAGAATACTCTGATTTTTGTGACTCCGAGAATTCTAGATGTGAGTGGGCAGCCTCTGAATCCTACGGCTGGATCGCCAACCACAGCCTCAACCAGTGGGCCGCCCTAGAGCTTATTTTCTAATGAGGCGGTAAGGGAAGTCGACGGGGATCTCTCTTACATTTCCTGCTGACCAACCAGCTAAGTTTGCAGCGGTATACCCCGCACCTCCGAAAACAAAATAGAACAGAGAACTCCATGTATCTGCTGTTTCTGACTTTGCGTACCACAGCCGAGGTTTGAGTTCGATGGGGCTGTTCACAGGGAGGTCAATTCCTCCCCTGCGCTCTTTACCGCCTATTTTTATTTTTTCAAGGGACTCGTATCGAATCCACAGAGGTTTTGTGTTGGGTGCTGGTTTTTGAGGAAGGACAGGGGCAATCTTCACCTCCTGACCTCTTTGAATCCGGAGTTGATTAGCCGACTGCATTGTCGGTGAGTCGATCGGGATTTGTAGAATCTGCCGATAGGTACCCGCAGGGAGAAAAAGAACTTTGTCTGGATCTTCGTTGGGAACCTCAACCTCTGAGGGTAAATTTAAATTAGCGATTTCAGGTGTGAGCAGAGGTTTGGGTGGGGTGACTGCATATTTTTCGGCTGAAGGCGTCGGTGCAGACTCTTCAATGGGTTCCTGCGCTTGATTAGTTGTTGCGTCTGATGTGCGGGCAGTGGCACCTCCCATAGGGTCGGCGGCAGGAATTTCTTTTGCAGCAGCAGAAGTAGGCGAGTTAGTTGCGACGGGGTTTCCCCCTCCCATGGGATCAGGCTCAACAGATTCAACGGGATCGCGGGCAAGAGCACTCATTGAAGTCAGAGCTAGGATGAGAAAGATTCTGCGCTTCATGTGATCAGTCCTACTCTGCGAAGCCAAACTGCGGCACGGGGATGGTGCTCACTCCAGCCTTGAAGTTCCCACAACCATCCGACTTTTTCCGCAAAGAGATAGAGACCGCCGGCCCCAAAAAGAAAGATGGAGCTAGTTCCAGCCAAGAAGGAGGGAATGCGGTTTCCTTGCCCTAGGGCAATCGAGAGGCGGGTCCAAACGAGAAAACCGAAAAGAACAAAGACACTGCTAAAAATAGTGGCGGCGACGTTCCGTCTGGCATCGGTCATGCCAAACGCGATACCAAAGAGGCAGAGGAGAGGACAAGCCAAAGGATAGGCCAAGCGATTCCAGTGCTCCGTCTCGTAGGGAGCGCGAAGGCGATCATTGAGGCGTGAGTGATCAAAGGCAAGCCGAGCGACATCGGGCCAAGGGAGTTCATCGGGGGGAAGAAGACGTGAGGCTAGTGTTTCAGGCGGGGCTGTGCACTCGGGCAGAACAAGCTCATCCAAAAGGGGGCCGAGTGTTTCTTGTCTGTTTGTGGCAGCGCTGTACTCGGCGCGACGAACTCCTTGAAAGTGCCAAACCCCTCCTTGGTAGAAGGCAGAGGTGGCGAATAGTTTGGAGAGGTCCCGACCATCGGGCTCGGAGCGAAATAGAACTTCGAGGTTTTCCGCTTTTTTTTCTTTCAGGTGGATACGGCCGATGTACCAGATTTCACTTTGGGTGGCGTTGGGCAGCATGGGCGAGCGGTATACGATCTGTTGAAATGTGTTTTCTTCCAAAGCTTCTTGTTTGATCTGCTTTTTTACCTTTTCCCTGCCTGCTTGGGCGGTAGGGGAGAGAGAGTAGGAGAGTAGGTAGAGAATAACGGAGAGACCCGCACTACAGACGAGGAATGGTTTCGCCAGAGTCACAGGGCTCATTCCAGAAGCGAGAAGAGCCACCGATTCGCGGTGTCTGGAAAAGTAAGCCAAGACGTAGAGAGTGGCGAAGAGGACGGCCACGGGTAGGATCGACTGAGCTAGATCGGGAAGTTGGATTAGAAAGTACTTTACCAAAAGAGGAAAAGGCGGATTTTTTTCAACGAGGCGTCCCAATTTGTCGAAAATATCAAACATAAGCCAAAGCACGAATAGGGCGGTAATGACAAAGACAAGGGGGAGTAGGACCGAGCGCCAAAGATATTTTTCGACGATTTTCATTTTCCGTGCGAATCTAGACATAGCATCT
>JBBAWA010000003.1:36195-48161 GCA_040397425.1 Methylacidiphilales bacterium | reverse complement strand
GTTTGAATCTCGATCGGCATCTTGCTCAACCCGCGGTAGATCCGGCCCAAGCGGTGGACGGGCCACCAGCGATACAGGTAGACATCGAGTGGGCGCCACATGGCTACCCACCCAAGAATGATCAGTCCTTCGCGCAGGATGGGGCGGAAGCGACCGAGTTCTGGGTCGACCGTTTGCGCGACCGTGACACAAAGCCCCAAAAACAGAGTGGCGATAATGAGACTGATCCAGCCGTAGTGAAGAAGTTGTTTGAGTTCGCGACGGTTCATTTCTGCACGATAGGCGAAATAGTTTCGGATCGACTCGGAGAGGATTTGTACAGCGTCGGCTCGATCCGTGCCTTGGCCGAGATGAACAATCAGTTTGTAGGGTTTGCGGGAAGAGTGCTCCTTGGCCCAGCTAATGATGAACTCCTCAGCTTCGCGATCGAGGTCCCGCTCATGAAAGGGGGATGGATCCATCGAGTTAAAGATCTGCTGGAGGGTTTGGACTTTGACCTCAATCAGCTGATATTCGGGTTCCACGGGCATTTGATTATTGTAAGGCGGACTATCGGGAAGGAAAGAACGGGGAGGGGACAGTGGAAGGTGCAATGCGAGAGGCGGTTATCGGTAACTCCCCGTGCTGGTCACATATCCTTGGCAAAATAGGTGAAAATCAGGTCTGCCCCGGCTCGGCGGATGGAGAGTAAGGACTCATCTCTGGCTTTCCGTAGATCGCCCCAGCCTTTCAGCGCTGCGGCGTGAATCTGGGCGTATTCGCCTGAGACCTGATAGGCTGCGAGGGGAAGCCGGGTGTTCTCTCGAAGATCACGAATGATATCAAGATAAGGTCCGGCCGGTTTGACCATCAGGACATCGGCACCTTCTTTTTCATCCATTAGTGCATCCTTTAGAATGGCTCTGCGGCTGGCGGGATCACCCTGATAGCCGCGCTTATCGAGGGAATGGGTTCCTGCAGATTGGGCGCTACCTACTGCATCACGAAAAGGTCCGTAAAGGGAGGAGGCAAACTTAGCTGCATACGAAAGAATCCCGGTTTCGGTGAATCCTGCTTTGTCTAGGGCCCCGCGAATGTATCCAATTCGACCGTCCATCATATCGGAGGGTGCGACAAAATCGGCACCTGCATCAGCTAAAAGGACAGCCTGTTTCATTAAGAGGCGAACAGTTGAATCGTTGTCGACATCGTTGCCAGAACGATTCAGGAGGCCGTCATGGCCGTGGGAGGTGTAGGGGTCGAGGGCGACGTCAGCAAAAACAGGAAACTCCGGGAGCTCCTTCTTAATGGTTCGGATAGCGCGATAGATCAGCCCTTTGGGATTCAGGGCCTCATTTGCGTTGGGGGTGCGTAGTCTTTGGGGAATGCATGGGAAGATGGCGATTCCCCCGACACCGCGACGAGCGAGTCGCTGTACCTCCCGAACGAGAGCGGGGATGGGAAAGCGGAAATGACCGGGAAGACTGGGGATGGACTCCGGTTTGCCCTGGCCATCTATAACGAAAAGCGGGGCGACGAGATGAGAAGGAGACACAGCAGTCTCAGAGAAAAGCCTGCGGATTCCGGAAGTCCTACGGAGACGTCGGGAACGGATGCGGATATTGAGTGCCTTTTCTTTCTTCACGGAACGAGGATCTTACTAAAAGAATCTGTCCGATGCGAGAATCAGCGGGGGAGGGAGGTCAGGGCGTCTTTCCAGAGAACGAAGGCAAAAGCAAAGCAGATCAGTGCTGCGATCCAGCGTCCATTCTTCTCTAGAAAGTCGGAACACTTCTGCTTGATGGCTGGACCAGCCTCAGGTCGGAAGATGGCCAAAAGAAGAGGTACAATCGCAGGGAGGAGGGACAGGAAGCTAAAAAGGGCAAAGGCGGAAACTTTGGCCAGATTGCCACTCGCCCGGGTGATTTGATGCCCAACGGTGATGGCGAGAATCGAAGTTTTGGGGTGAAGACCAGTGGTGAAAAGGCCGATCAGGAAAGTACTCGAAATATAGTGAATGCCGATGGGGGGCTCGGAGTTTGTGTTCAGCGAAGGAAAAAAGGCGAGGAACTTTGCCTTGAGTCCTGTTGGGGATGATTCTTTCTTTGGTTTACGGTCATCCTTTCCGGTCAAGAACTGCCAGGTCCGGTAGATGCCCACCCAAAGGAGTGCCGTTCCAATGCTTGCCCGTACGGCAAAGTGGATCCATGAGGGATGCTGCACACCTGGAGTCGGGTTCGGAGTGATCCAAAGACCAATCCCAATAGCAAAAAAGAGGCCGATTGATGAGCCGAGAAAAAAAACGATGGAATTGAGGCGGGCACGGGATTTGTGGGCTGCCATAACAAGAGCCAGAACAAACACCTCCGGACTGAGCAGCACCACCATACCCAAGGAAAAGGCGGTCGTGAGGGCTTGGTGAAGCGAGGAGAAGTCCATATGGATGAGCGTAGCTGAGTTAGGTTTGCAGATTCAACCTCTCCATAAATCCAACCATGATCAATTTGAGCAGAGAAATGATTTAAGTTTTGCCCCCAGCTGCCTAGATTCCGCGGATGGAGGAAGTCAGGCTTTTTGATACAGCGAGTCGATCGGTTAAGCCTCTTTCGGCTTCCGACGGAAAGGCACTGAAGTTCTATGCCTGCGGGCCAACGGTGTACGGTCCTGCCCATATCGGCAATTTCAGGACCTTTGTGGCGCAGGATTTACTTGTCCGGGTTTGGCAGGAGGCTGGAGGGAAGGTTCAGCACGTACGAAATCTGACCGATGTAGACGACAAGACGATCCGTGGAGCGCGAGAAGCCAAGCAAAAGCTGGGAGATTTCACCCAAGGATGGACCGACCGTTTTTGGAAGGACGGGCAGGCTCTTGGGTTGCAGAAACCAACTAAGGAGCCTCGTGCCACGGAGTTTATTCCGAAACAGATTTCCCTGGTTGAGAAATTGATCCAGGGAGGACATGCCTACGAGGCGGGGGGTTCGGTCTATTTTCGGGTCAAATCCTTCGCTTCCTATGGGAAGCTATCCCATCTGGATGAGCGGGAGGTGAAGGAGGGGGCTTCGGGTCGGGCGGATGCGGACGAGTACGCCCGGGAGCAGGCGGCCGACTTTGTTCTATGGAAAGCCTATAAGGAGGAGGATGGAGACGTTTTCTGGGAAAGTCCTTGGGGAAAGGGTCGACCGGGGTGGCATCTGGAGTGTAGTGCGATGGCAATGGAGATTCTGGGGGAGACGATTGACCTTCACGGAGGTGGAGCCGACCTGATCTTCCCTCATCACGAGAACGAGATCGCCCAAAGCGAAGCGGCTACCGGTAAGGCGTTTGTCCGTCACTGGTTTCACGTTTCCCATCTTTTGGTGGAAAACCGGAAGATGAGTAAAAGTCTTGGCAATCTTTATACTCTGGACGATGTGACGTCTCGGGGATGGGACTCCTCGGATCTTCGGTTGGTGCTGCTTTCCGGTCACTATCGCCAACCTTTGAACTTTTCTTGGGACACGATGAGTGCGGTTCATCACGGCAGGGAAAGGTTGGGAAGATTGCGCAGCTGGTTAGAGGAAAGCTCCAAAGGAGAGAAGGGGAAGGGCTGGGGCTCCTTTCAGTCGGCTTGGGATGCTTTGAAGGAAGATTTGGAGACGCCCAAGGCTCTTGGGGCGATGTACACGGCAGTGGGGGAACTTGAGCAGAAGCGAAAAACGGGTCTGAACCCTGAAGAGGCTGCCAAGGAACTGGCGGGATTGGATCGGATTCTTTCTGTTTTTGGGGTGGAACCAGCTTTTGAGAAAACTGTAGAGGCACCAGATGAAATCAGAAAAATGGGGGAAGCCCGGGAGGCGGCCCGCAAAGCGAAAGACTGGAAAGAGTCGGATCGGTTACGGGATGAGTTGGCCAAGCATGGGTGGGAGGTGAGGGATGCGGCAGGCAGTTGGCGGCTGGTGCGGAAGCTAGGAACTCCCTAGGTTCTAGCGATGGCCATGACCCCTCTTGAGGAGCTGAGACATTCGACCGCGCACGTACTGGCGGCGGCGGTGCTTCGGTTATGGCCGGATGCCTTGCTGGATATCGGTCCCCCGACAGACGCCGGATTCTATTACGACTTTGATTTGTCTCACCGATTTAGTGACGAGGATTTTGCGAAAATCGAAGCGGAGATGAAAAAGGTGGTTAAGGAGAACCAACCGTTCACCCGTAAGGAGGTAAGTCGGGCCGAAGCAAAGTCATTCTTTGAAGGGAAGAAGCAGTCCTACAAGATTGGTCGGTTAGGCGACATCCCTGAGGGAGAGGCAATTTCTTTTTATACCAACGGCGAGTTCACTGATCTCTGTGCTGGCACCCATGTGAAGAGCACAGGAGAGATTAAGGCGTTCAAGTTGTTGCGGTTGGCTGGGGCTTATCACCGCGGAGACGAAAAGAACAAGATGCTACAACGGATCTACGGGACAGCTTTCCCAAGCAAGGAAGAGCTGGAGGCTAGTCTTAAGGCCCAAGAGGAAGCCCTACAGCGTGATCATCGTAAGTTGGGCAAGGAGTTGGATCTGTTCCTGATCGATGACGAGGTGGGCCAGGGACTTGTAATGTGGACTCCCAACGGGGCAATCGTCCGACATGAGATGCAGAAGTTTCTTTTGGAGGAATTGGGGAAGCGTGGATACGAGCAGGTCTTTACCCCACACATCGGCAGACTTGGGCTTTACCGCACCTCTGGGCATTTTCCCTACTATCAAGAGTCACAGTACCCTCCGATCATCGACCGGGAGACGATGGAAAAGCTCTCCAAGGAGGGTTGTTCATGTGCTGACCTAAGTAACAAGATCGGGAAGGGCGAGATTGAGGGATATCTGCTCAAGCCGATGAACTGCCCGATGCATATTCGGATTTATGCTTCTCGCCCTAGGTCATATCGGGATCTGCCTGTTCGTTTGGCCGAGTTTGGAACTGTGTATCGTTGGGAACAGTCGGGTGAGCTCAATGGAATGACTCGGGTACGTGGCTTTACTCAGGACGATGCCCACTTATTTTGTACCGAGGAACAGGTCGCGAAAGAAGTAGAAGGATGTTTAGAGATGGTGCGTCTTGTTTTAGATACCCTCGGTATTGGTGATTTCAGGGTTCGGGTTGGGCTCCGAGATCCTGCCTCAGATAAATATGTTGGATCTAAAGAGGGTTGGGACAAAGCGGAAAAAGCGGTGAAGGAAGCAGCAAAGAAGCTTGGGGTGCAGACGAGTGAAGAGCCTGGGGAGGCTGCTTTTTACGGACCCAAAATCGATTTTGTTGTTAAGGATGTGATTGGGAGGGAGTGGCAGTTGGGAACCGTCCAGGTCGACTACAATCTGCCTGAGCGCTTTGATTTGACCTACACCGGTTCCGACAATCAGAAGCATCGCCCTGTTATGATTCATCGTGCTCCTTTTGGTTCCCTTGAGCGTTTTACAGGGGTTCTGATCGAGCATTACCGCGGAGCCTTTCCTGTTTGGCTTGCTCCTGAGCAGGCTCGTTTTCTCCCCGTGAATGATCAGATGGTTGCTTATGCAGAGAAGTGCGCAGAGGAGTTTAAGGCCGCCGGGTTAAGAGTCTCAGTGGATAAGAAGGGGGATAAATTGGGAGGTCAGATTCGCAGGGGTCAGTTGGAGAAAGTTCCATTTTTATTGGTTTGCGGAAACAGGGAGGCTGAGGCTGGTCAGGTTGCGGTTCGTAGTCGGGAAAAGGGGGATGAGGGCGCTCAAGCCACAGCGGACGTTAAAGAGCGTATTTTGCAACTAGCAAGAACACGCCGCTAAAGTTGTATACCTTAAAGAACAAAGGGGTGGCGCGAGCTTAGGGGTGGGGTATAGTTGTAAAACTTAAGTGACTTCACGCGACTTTCCCGCGAATCCTTCCGAGCCTTGGGGCGCAGTATCCACTGAACAGTGGAACGACTGGTCGTGGCAGTTTCGTAATCGGATCCAAAACCTAGCCCAACTGGAGTCGCGCCTACCTTTGACTCCCGAGGAGAGGGCGGGAACGATTTTAGCAGGAAAGAAGTTGGCCCTTGGAATTACCCCCCACTTTTTCAACCTGATTGATCGGGAGGATCCTGATTGCCCGATTCGTCGCCAAGTCGTGCCACGTATTGAGGAGTCCAATACTGCTCCCGACGAGATGCTGGATCCGTGCGGAGAGGATTCCAACATGCCAGTTCCAGGTCTTGTTCACCGGTATCCCGATCGGGTTCTACTTCTTGTTACCGACCGCTGCGCTTCCTACTGCCGTTACTGTACGCGAAGCAGGGTTGTTAGTGGAGCTGGGGAGCAGGAGCTAACCATGGATCTGGAGGGGGCTTTCGCTTACTTGGAGAAGCATCCCGAGGTTCGTGATGTCCTTCTTTCAGGCGGTGATCCGCTTCTTCTTTCGGATAGTAAACTGGATGCAATCCTGACGCGGCTAAGGCAGATCCCGACGATTGAGTTCATTCGTATTGGAACACGAATTCCTATCTTTCTACCTCAACGCATTACCACGGACCTTCTGAATGTGTTGAAGAAACATCATCCCCTATGGATGAGCGTGCATTCCAATCATCCTAAGGAGTTGACGCAGGAAGTGCGAATGGCGTTAGGTCGACTCGCGGACGCAGGTATTCCTTTAGGAAATCAGAGTGTTCTTTTGAAGGGAGTGAATGATCGTGCGGACACATTAAAGTCCCTTTTTCACAAGCTCCTTCTGTGTCGAGTTCGTCCCTACTACCTCTATCAGTGTGATCTGATTAGCGGTTCGGCTCATTTGCGAACAACCATTCGAGAGGGACAGGAGATCATGGAACAACTACGCGGGCATACTACTGGCTATGCTGTTCCTACATACGTCGTGGATGGGCCAGGAGGAGGGGGCAAGATCCCCATTGGCCCTAACTACATCGTTGGAATGGCGGATAATCGCGTAATTCTAAAAAACTATAAGGGTGATGTGTATGAATACCCTGAAATCGGCCAAACTCGTATAGCCGACCTTCGCGGTTGACCTCTATAGACCGTCCGACGCTTCGGCTGAAACCGGGCGTACGATCAAAAGCTCTCGCTGGGCACCCTTGGATTCTTAAGTCGGAAATCGAAGCTGAACTCGGCAAGGAGTGGAGTGGTCAATCGGTCGTAGCAACGGGTCAGCAGGGGCAGTTGATTGGGACCGGTTTTTATCGCGAGGGGGCAAGGGTGGCCTGGCGAAGATTTCGCAAAGATGTCGGTGATTTTGATGCAGGTTTCGTGGAGAAGACTTTGCAGCTAGCCCTACAAAAGCGTAAGGAAACGCCTGCACGGAGGATTGTCTGGTCGGAAGCGGACTCGATGCCAGGACTGGTGCTGGATCAGTATGGAAAGTATCTAGTGGCACAGATCACTACCGAGGGGATGGAAAGGAATTGGGAGCTTGTTCGCTGTGCCACAGAAAAGGTCCTTCAGCCTGAGGGCATATGGATCCGTAGGGATGCTTCAGGAAGAAAACTCGAAGGGATGGAGATTCTGCCGGGCGAGGCATTCGGAACAGTCCCGGAAAAGCCTGTCTTGGTTGAAATTGCTGAAATGCATGTCTGGGTCGATTTGCGTGCCGGACAGAAGACAGGCACCTATTTGGATCAGCAGGAGAATTACGGGATCGTCGCGCAGGAGAGTAAGGGTCGAAAGGTTCTTGATCTCTTTTGTCACACTGGGGGGTTTGCCCTTCGTTCAGCACGTGCTGGTGCGATCGAGGTGACTGGAGTGGATAGTTCTCGTCCTTCCTTGGAGTTGGCTCGGCAGAGTGCCGAGCATCATGGATTGAAGGTTCGGTGGGCTCAGGAAGACGTGACACGGTTTCTTCGGACATGTCGCAAGGGGGAGTACGATCTGGTGATTTTAGATCCACCAGGCTTAGTCAAAAGCCGTGATAGTGCGGAGGGAGGAACGAGGGTGATGGCTGAACTTCATCGCAGCTCTATGAAGGTCCTTGCTAGGGGTGGATTGCTGGCCACATTTTCTTGCTCGCACCGCGTCGGCAGTGAGGAATTGTTAGGTATGGTCAAACAAGTTGCCAAAGAGGAGGGTCGGATCTTGCAGATCAAGACCACCCTTGGACAGTCATCCGATCATCCTGTGGACCCAGCTTTTTCTGAAAGTCGCTATTTGAGCGGCTTTCTTCTGGAGGTGAAATGAGGCTCTTTGCGCTGGCGCTGCTGTTCATATGCGCTCCTTTGGGCGCGAAGGAGTTGGCGCATCCCAAGGATTGCGACGGGAAGGTCGTGGAACTCAATCCAACGAACAGAATCACAGTTGTGCTGGCAAGCAGCCAACCCTTGGCGGATACCACCCGGGAATTTGGGCGGGCAGTCTACGGATGGCAGGGGAGAAGTGAGTTTCGCGTTATTGTCGTTGTAGATTTAAGAAAATCTCTGGGAACTCTTTTCAAGGGTTGGACCGTTGGAAAGATGAGGGCAGATCTGGACGAGGAGGCGGAGAGACTGATTCCATGGTACAGAGCCAATAAAAATCCAAATAATCCCCGGCCTGACCTGTGTGGTATTGCCGATTTTGATGGAAAGGTCACTGAGTCCTTGGGTTGGGGTGGTGATGACACGAAAATGAAAGTATCGATCTTCGGGATGAATGGAGATGTGGTATGGTCAAATGTGAATTTGAGAACACCAGCATCCCTACAAGCGGAGATTGAAAAACTGTTAGGCAAACCCGTTCCCACGCCTCCTGACGCCATACCTAAAAAGTCTAAGATTCTCATGCGCAAAGGATGAGTACCTCTCAATCCATTTTTTGTGTGGGCGTCGACCATCATGCGACTCCTTTAAGAATCAGGGAGATTCTTGCAGCTTCAGCTCCTGAGCGCTGGATTCCTCATCTGATTGAATACCGGGGTGCAGACGAAGTCGTTTTCTTGAGCACCTGCAATCGGGTAGAGATCTATGGAAGGACTGAAAGGAGAGGGCTTGAGATTCTCTCTGCCCTTGCACAGGCCCTTCCTCATGAGCTAGGTAATAACTGGAGAGATGCATGTGGTGTCTATTTGCATGAAGGAATTTCTTGTTGGCGCCATCTTGCGGAGGTCGCCTCCGGGTTGCGGTCCATGGTGGTGGGCGAGTCCGAAATCTTAGCTCAAGTCCGTCAAGCTTATGGCGCCTCCCACGAAGCGGGTGGGTCAGGTAAGGCCATGCATGCCCTATTTCAATCCTCCCTCAGGGCGGCGAAAGCTGCTCGTTTAGCTGCTGGGTTTGGGAAGGGGGATGCATCCGTTGGAAAACTGGCTTCGGAAGCGATGGATGAAATCTTAGAGGGCAAGGAGCGCCGACCCCTTCTGGTTTTAGGTTCAGGGCTTACCGCGAGAAGTTTCATTTTAGCCGAGAAAACTTTTTCAAATCGTCCTATTTGGGTCTCTTCTCGCTCTGAAGAACGCCTGAAACAGTTTGCCCAAGATGTCGGGGCTGAAGCTGTCCATTGGAGCGATTGGCCACGAGCAGTGAAAGCTGCATCGGTGGTAGTTTCCGCTCTGGCTGGGGGTGAGCTACCATGGTCTGAATGTGAGACTCGGGGACCCGAGCTTCTACTTGATTTAGGAGTTCCCCGAACATTAACAGGTCTGCGGCGATCATTTCCCCAATCCAAATGGGTGGATCTGGAGGAGTTGGCTAGAAGAAGCGAAGTGAAGCCAAGCTCCCTGCAGGCCATTCACCGTGCGGAGGAGGTTTTAAGGAAGCACGAGGAGTCCTATGTATTGGGTCGAGTCCGTAGAGATGGGAGCATGGTGTTCGGAGAATGAGGTTACGGCTGGGAACTCGCGGTAGTCGCCTTGCACTTGTCCAGGCCAGAGTCGTTGCGGATTTGATTCGGAGCAAATGTCCTGGAATCGGGGTCGAACTTGTAATTCTAAAAACATCTGGAGATGTGCGATCTGAATTCGGAGATGAGATTTCGAATACTGTGGGGGAGTTTAGTTCTGAGCTCGAAAAAGCTCTCATTTCGAATGACATTGATGCGGCTGTTCATAGCGCAAAGGATCTACCTACAAAGATGCCCGATTCCTTGATGGTAGGCGCTTATCCGGAGCGTGCAGATCCTCGGGATGCTTGGGTTTCTCAGGCAGAACAGAAGCCTATGAAAAAGGAGGGGCGATGGGTTGGAACTGAAAGCCCACGCCGAAGGTTATTTTGGGCGGAGAGGGATCCCTTGGCTCAATTTAAGAATATCAGGGGAAATGTGGATCGCAGAATGGAGCGCTGTGCAAGTGACGAAGATTGGAAGGGGGTTATTTTGGCGTGTGCAGGAATTGATCGTCTTGGTGGAGTTCCTGTTGGTCTGAAGATGGAACGCCTTGAAGTAAACTCGATGATTCCTGCCCCTGGGCAGGGCGCTATCGCGGTTCAGTGCAGAAAAGAGAATAAGCAGGTGATTCAGGCACTTAGTAAAATCGACGACAAAGAAGTTCGCTGCTGCGTAACTGCGGAGAGGAGTTTTTTGCAGAGTTTCGGAGGGGGATGTTCAGAATCTTTAGGTGTATTTGCGCAGATTCAGCCAAATCAAACACTTCTGATTCAGGCAGGCGTAAAGAGCGTTTCAGGCGGAGTGTATCGAGCCAAGCTTGAGGGCCCATGTTCTGAGGAAGAGCTTTTGGGCGGGAAACTCGCTGAGGTGATGCGTTGTGGCTAAGTCGGGAAAAGTGTGGTTGGTAGGCGCAGGACCGGGTGCAATGGGCTTAATTACACAACGCGGAAAAGAGGTCCTACTTCAAGCCCAAGTTGTTTTGTATGATCGTTTAGTTAACCCCGGTATTTTGCTTGGGACTCGCCCCAAGACGCTCTTTGTCGACGCAGGAAAAACCCCTCGCGGGAAGAGAATGGAACAAAATGAGATTCATCGTCTTTTGATTCGTTTCGCAAAAAAGGGATTGAATGTAGTTCGATTAAAGGGAGGGGATCCATATGTCTTTGGGAGGGGTGGGGAGGAGGCAGATGCCTTGGTTCGTGCAGGTGTTTCGTTTGAAGTCGTTCCTGGAGTTACAGCAGGGATCGCTGCTCCTTCTTATGCAGGGATTCCTGTCACTCACAGAGGAATCAGCACGGAGGCTGTTTTTCGAATAGGAAGTCGAGCGGAAGGAACTGTCTCCGGTAAGACTCTGGTGGGGTATATGTCAGTGGATAGTTTGGATCAGTTTTTAGCTAATGCAACAGAGTTGGGCTTCACCAATAGAACTCCGGCCAGCCTGATTGAGAGAGGAACAACGACTAAGCAAAGGGTGGTAATTGGGACTGTGGGTACCCTTGCCAAAATGGCAAACAAGCTAAGGGTACAGGCCCCTGCTGTCATTGTTGTTGGGGAGGTTGTCTCGCTTCGCAACCGTTGTACCCCCAAAACCCAGAAACCCCTCTTTGGGAAAAGGATTATTCTGACCGTAAGTGAAAATCTGGGGAAAGAGTGGCGCAGGGTATTTGAGGAGCAGGGAGCAGAGGTGTGGGAGATTCCGATGACTCGTATTGCGGCGCTGCCTGTGCAGAAGAAGTGGAGAGCCCAAGTGCTTAAATCCGATTGGCTAGTCTTTACCAGTGCAGCGGCCGTGCGTGCTTTTCCATCTGTTGCTGGGGATTTAAGGGGTATTTCCCGCTGTAAAATCGCAGCCGTTGGAAAGTCAACGGCTCAAGTCCTGCGTTCTATCGGCTTGTTTCCGGATTGGGTCGGGGCGGGTCCAGGGTCGAAAGAGTTGCTTTCCGGATGGCCGAAAAAGGCTCAAGGGAGAATCCTTCATTTAACAGGGGATGCGGGAAATGGAGACCTTGTGAAAGGTTTTCGAAAAATGGGTTTTTCATCAGAGCGACTGGTCATTTATAAAAATAGCGTTGGGGAAGAAGTGCCTGATCCCGTCCTTCGCGTTTTACGCACAGAGGGAGCAGATTGGGTGGTTTTTGCAAGCGGAACAGCAGCTGAGCGATTTCGGAAGATCATTCCGCGATGGAGTACTGAGCCTAAAGTGATAGCCATCGG
>JBBAWA010000003.1:6406-36095 GCA_040397425.1 Methylacidiphilales bacterium | reverse complement strand
GGCAAAGCAAAGGTTGCCGCTTGGGGAGGCGACCCTACAAAACTTAAAGCAAAAGAGTAAGTGGGCGCACTCCACCTGTCATGAGGATGGGGGAGTATTCTTAAAATAGCGTCGGGTTTCAGATGCCACTACGCCGCTGAGCAGGAGAAGGGAGGCTATATTTGGCAAGGCCATCAACCCATTCATGATGTCCGATAAGTTCCATACGTTTTCACTTTTCCAAACTGCCCCTAAAAAGACCATCACGATCCATAACCATCGGTAGGGGAGAATGGCGCGAATTCCAAAAAGGTACTCCAAAGCTTTTTCGCCGTAGTAACCCCAACCGATGATCGTCGAAAAAACAAATGTGAAGAGTCCGCCAATGAGAATGAGAGATCCAAAATGTCCCAGTTGGTTAAACGATTGATTGCAAAGTGTTGCTTTTGTTAATTCCGGACCACTCCATGTACCAGAACTGACAATGACAAGACCTGTGAGGGCACATACCACAACAGTATCCCAAAAGGTTCCTGTACTTGAAACCA
Organism: Methylacidiphilales bacterium; assembly: GCA_040397425.1. Classification (GTDB taxonomy): domain Bacteria; phylum Verrucomicrobiota; class Verrucomicrobiia; order Methylacidiphilales; family Verrucolacustridaceae; genus Verrucolacustris. Next base: position 35,568 of record JBBAWA010000003.1, on the reverse strand, counting down.
GAGCCTGACGAACTGGGTCTTTGGTTTGTGCTGCAGCCGCCACGATGGGGGCGCTTCCAAGACCAGACTCATTCGAAAAAAGACCCCTTGCGATTCCAAAGCGCATGGCCTCAGCAATCCCAGCGCCCACAAATCCCCCGACTGCAGCTTGCCCAGTGAAGGCAGAGGTGAAGATTAAAGATAGAGTTGCGGGTATTTTCTCCCAGCCGGCCCCCAAAATGATCAAGCACCCAAGGACATAAAAGAGTGCCATAAATGGAACGAGAATTTGGCAAAACCCTGCGATGGATCGAATCCCTCCGAGAATGACTAGGGCCGTACTTACGCTGAGGATGATTCCCGTCCAGAACTTGATTGAGGCATCAGGAAAATTCAGGGATATATCCAGCTTCTTTGCGACGATCATGTCTGCAATAGCATTGGATTGAGCCATATTACCGATGCCAAATGCTGCGATCGCAGTAAAAACAGCAAAGAGTACACCTGCCCAACGTGCATTCAGAGCACGCTCGAGCACATACATGGGGCCTCCCGACATCTGGCCGTGACGATTTATGATGCGATATTTTACGCTCAGGAGAGCCTCCGCGTACTTTGTTGCGATTCCGAACACACCCGTTAACCACATCCAAAAAACGGCCCCTGGTCCTCCAAGAAGCACTGCACCTGCAACCCCGTAAATATTTCCTGTACCGATTGTCGCAGCGAGAGCTGTAGTCAGAGAGCCAAATGCGGAGACGTCTCCTGGGGCACCGGGTTCTTTTGTGATGGAAAGGCGTATCGCATGAAAAAGATGCCTCTGGATCCAGCCTGTTCGGTAAGTGAGGTAAAGGTGTGTCCCAAAAAGAAGAGCCACCAACCAAGGTCCCCAAACGAATGACGCAACGTTCGAAATCATTGAATCAATATTCATGTCTTGGCCTTATTTTTCCTGAGGATGCGGGGGTTGCATTCGAATCTTATCCTGAAGAAGGACCCGTGGCCCACCTTGCTGTATGGCTTTTTGATAAGCATCACTTGCCTCATTTCGTAAGCCAAGACGGCTTGCCACATCTCCAAAGTGTTCCAAGAGTGTGGGGTCGTCAGGAACCTGTTTTAAAGCTTCCTCAATCAGAGGTCGAGCTGCAGCAGGGTTCCCAAGGCGAAAGAGAGCCCAAGCCTGACTATCTAGGTAAGCTGGATTTTCAGGGCTCAACGATAATGCTTTTTCGATTAAAATAAGGGCTTCTGGAAGGTTTTTGTTTCGCTCCGCCCACATGTATCCCAGGTAGTTAAGAGACTGGTGATGATTCGGGTTCAACTGCAATGCACGCCGAAGGGCGGCTTCCGAGCGTTGGGGTTGACCCGCCTGCTCACAGGCAGATCCATACTCAAAGTAGAACCCTGCATCGAGAATGTCTGATTTTCCTTTTGCCAATCTTTCGACTTGAGCGAAGGAAGAGGCGGCATCCGACATTCGATTTTCAGCTTTTTCGGTCAGGCCTCGAACTAAAAGAAGCTGGAGTGAGTCTGGATGTGCTATGGCAGCTTGAGAGAGGGTTTGGTGAGTCCTCCGCGTTTGATTTTGCTTAAGTTGCATGAGAGCTAAACGCAGATAATCCAAAACCGTTGGCTTGGGTGAGGTGTGAAGAGCCAGAACGCGGTAAATCTCAGCACGTGCTGGTAGATTAAGCTCCTCGTAAAGATTCGCCATTACGGGATAGAGATTGGATCTGCTAGGTTTCTCGATCTCTGCGCGTTGGAGAAGGGTATCAGCTTCGGCAGGCTGACCATTGAGAATTAGAACCGCCGCAAGCTGTTCAAGGAATGAGACTTCGTTGGGCTGCTCATCAACAAAATCACGAAAGTAGCGGATCGCTGTGGGCAGATCGTCGGCCACTAAGGCGATCTCAGCAGCACGTAAGGTAAAGCCTCCCAGGCCTGTGTTCAGGTCGGCTGCACGGACAAAGGCAGGTAAAACCGACGAGGCGATTTCTCGTTGTGATTTGCGTGAAAGGGAAGCTCCAGATCGTAGAAGCCCCTCAGCTACACGTGCAAGTCTGGCAGGATCTTCAATTTGCCATCCTGCAAGGGCTGTTAGGGCGTCTCGCTGTGCGAGACTTGCAGCTTCACCCTGCTTGCACTGAATCAAGGCAAGGCAGAGGAGGGTAGAGCGTTCGGCCTCGTCCTCTGGGGAGGGCGCTAAAGACTCTAGAAGAGTTCGAGCATCCTCCGCTCTGCCTAGATCGAGAAGAGACGCTGATTTGGCTAGAGCAGCTTGTCGGGACGAAGGATCGAACTCTAGGGCTCGAGAGTAAGCCTGGAGAGCGATATGGGTTAATCCAAGGCCATCTGCTCGGCGACCTTCTGCGAAGGATAGTGCAGATTCGACACGACCCGACCTTGCCGATTCAGCGGCTATAAGCGGAAAGGCAACCAACGAAAGCAGGGCGAAGAACGCCCCAACTTTACGTCTTATACCGGAGACGCTTCTTATGGCGGTTCGCGCGGCTACGCTTGCGGCGTTTATGCTTGGCGATTTTTGATTTCCGCTTCTTTTTGACTGATCCCATACAGGCATCGTGGCGTTCGAAGGCTTAACTGACAACCTTATTCAGCGGGTATTCAATGATTCCTTCTGCCCCTAACTCCTTGAGACGGGGAATAATGGAGCGGACGGTCTTTTCCTCCATCACAGTCTCAACTGCTACCCATCCGCTCCTTGCGAGTGGCGATATCGTCGGGTCTCTCAGGGAGGAAAGGGTGGAGTTCACAGACCGCAAACACTTTTGAGGAACATTCATTTTAAGACCGACAAGATCCCTCGCACGCAAGGCACCCTCCAAAAGCATCGATAAGTTTTGGATTCGGGTTCTGTCAGAAGTGCTGGCCCAAACTTTTCGATTTGCAATCAGTTGGGGGTAGGACTCGAGAATCGTGTCTAAAATTCGAAGCCCGTTTGCTACAAGTGAGGATCCAGTCTCAGTAATGTCGGCCACCGCATCCGCTAATTCCGGGACCTTGACCTCGGTAGCTCCCCATGAAAATTCGACCTTGGCCTTGATCTTTCGCTTTGCCAGATATTGGCGAACCAGTCCAACTGCCTCGGTGGCGATTCGCTTGCCGCGAAGCTGGGCAGGTCGACGGATCGGGGATCGGTTCGGCACAGCAATAACCCAACGAGCAGGTTGGGCCGTTGCCTTGCTAAATCGAAGCGTGGAAACGGCTTGAACTTTTGCTTTTGTCTCCTGAATCCAATCACTTCCGGTAAGGCCTAGATCAAGGAAACCATCTTGCACATAGGCTGCAATTTCTTGAGCCCGCAGAAGTCGGACCTCGAAATTAGGGTCGTCAATAGCAGGACGGTAGGTGCGTGAGGCGCGAGAAATCGAGTAACCAGCCCTGCGGAATAGATCTAGGGTGGCCTCTTGGAGGCTTCCGGAGGGGAGACCAATGCGTAAGGGTTTCATCGTTTGAAAGGGTAGTCGGAAATGGCGTAAGACTCAACCCACCCGTTTGGGTTCCCTTGAGAGGATCAAGAGGTGGAGGAAATAGCAGGCATCTGCTGAGTGATGCAGTGAATGGCTCCAAGGCCTGACACGAGATCGCGGCAATCGATACCTATCACTGAACGATCAGGGAAGTATGGTCGAAGTAGATCTAAAGCGACCGAGTCTGTGGGGGACTCAAAAACTGGCACGAGAACAGCCGAATTTCCGATATAGAAGTTTGCATGACTTGCAGGGTTTCGATGGTGCGGGCCATCGGCACGGGGTGGCATAGGCATCTCGAGGACTTTTAATGGTTGGCCCTTCGCGTTTGTTGCGCTTTTAAGTCGAAGCAGATTCTCAGCCAGAGGCGCATGGTTTGCATCTTGTTTGTTCGGTTCGACAACCGTCACCACAACTCCAGGAGCTATAAATCGGGAAATATCATCAACATGACCGTCTGTGTCATCTCCTTCTACTCCATCGTGAAGCCAAATAATTTTCTGAATCCCAAACCAGTTACAAAGGCGTTTCTCAATTTCATTTCGGTTTAAGGAGGGATTCCGATTCGGATTCAGGAGGCATTTTTCCGTGGTTAGAAGTGTTCCTTCGCCATCCGTGTCTAAGGAACCTCCCTCAAGGACGAAGTCGTGAGTCACAATTGGGAAATCGAGCATTTTCGATGCCTGTTGCGGAATGACATCGTCATTATCCCATGGGCCATATTTCCTTCCCCAGCTATTGAAGGTGAAGTCGTGAGCGACTCGGCGGGGAGATCCTTCGTCCCGCCTCAAAATGAAGATCGGGCCGCTATCTCGAACCCATGCATCGTCATTCGGAATGATAAGGACCTTTAGGTTAGGAGAGTGAACCTTTGACTTTTGCAACGTCTCATTAATCTCCTCAGCCGCTTCGCAATCTTTCGCGAGCAGATAAACTTTTTCTCCAGGCACGAGGGCTTGAATGATCTTAAGGTAAGTCTTCTGAACGCCTGCCAGAAGCCCTGGCCATGTCTCTGAGTTGTGAGGCCAAGCGAGGAATGTAGCCTCGTGTTTTTCCCATTCAGCTGGAAGACGGTAAGTGGATCCGTCGAACGAGTGACTAGAAATCGGCTGTTTCAAGTTTTAAGAAAACGTTGATCTAGGCCTGCGTAAGCATCGATACGCCGATCCCTCAGAAAAGGCCAGTGTTGTCGCGTAGTCGTTGTTTCGGAAAGATTCAGGGTGGCATGAAGGATTTCGGGTCGATCGGTGGGGGCTTCTGAAACCACATTCCCAATCGGGTTGCTGATAAAAGAGGTGCCCCAGAAGTCTAAGTTATTTTCACGACCTGTTCGATTGATGGAGAGAACAAAAAGTCCGTTCGCTATTGCATGGCTTCTTTGGATGGTCTGCCAAGCGCTTCGTTGATCCTGACAGACTTCTTTTTTCTCTCCACGTGCCCAACCAATTGCCGTTGGGTAAATTAGAATCTGTGCCCCACGGAGAGCCATTAATCGAGCAGCTTCGGGATACCACTGGTCCCAACACACGAGAACCCCCAAACGGCCCGCAGGTGTGTCAATCGGTTGGAATCCTGTATCCCCAGGCGTGAAGTAGAACTTCTCATTGAACCCAGGGTCATCCGGAATATGCATTTTGCGATAGGTCCCAAGAATTTTGCCATTAGGTCCAAAAACAACTGCCGTGTTGTGGTAGAGACCTCCCGTGCGTTTCTCAAAAAGGCTGGAGACAAGTGTGATCTTATGTTTTTTTGCCGCACTGGATAGCGCCTGAGTCGTGGGCCCGGGAATGGGTTCAGCCAGCTGAAAGCATTTGTAATCCTGCTTTTGACAAAAGTAGAGCGATCGAAAAAGCTCAGGCAAACATACAAGTTTGGCTCCTTTTTTTACTGCCGAAGCGATTTTATCCAGTGCAGTTCGAAGGTTGCGAGCTGGGTCAGCACTACAGGACATCTGAATGAGTGCGACAGAGATTTTCTTGGGGTGAGACATAGGGGTATATCAGCGTAAAGCAACGGGAGGAGCGAGCACTTCGGAAAGAACAACTGCCCTTGGCCAGTCTGTAGGAACGCCACGAAAAAGGGATTTTAAGGCGTAAGGATCCTTTTTTGTTTGAACGTTTGATTGCTTGGGCAAAGAGGCTTCATGCTGTGCGATACGGGGTAAAGGCATTGTGGCAACTTCAACAGATGGAGTGAGGGTTGGAGACATGGGCTCGAGAGGAGGGAGAATTCGTGGGGGTAATGGCTTTTCTGTTTTAGGAGGGGCAGGGGGTGATTCATGTCGTCTCCTGCCGAGTGCCTCAAGAAGATCCCCGAACTCATCCATTGGATCTGCACTCGGAGCGGGATCACGCTCTTGGTGAGTAGGGGAGGAGGGCGGAACTACGTGACGACGCCTAATCCACCATTGGGCAATACTAACTAAGACAAAGAGAATCGGAACAAGCCATTCCATGTCAAAGGATCGTGATTTTAGTTTGTCTTGCCCGCGTCCTTCGCAATGGAGGATCGCATATCGGTATCTGCAGAAACGTTTCGGATCTTTTGGTAGTCCATAATGCCTAGGTTGCCCTTACGAAAAGCTTCCGCTATTGCGAGCGGAACCTGAGCTTCAGCCTCGACAACTTTCGCGCGCATTTCCTGTTCGGCTGCGACAGCGGCGGCACGTCTCATCTCTGCCTTCGCCTGGGCAACTTGTTTGTCGGCATCCGCCTGTTCGGCTTGAAGCTTGGCCCCGATATTGGTTCCGACTCCCACGTCGGCAATATCGATGGAAAGAATTTCATAAGCTGTTCCGGCATCGAGACCGCGGTTCAACACATCTTTGGAAATGTCCTGGGGATTTTCCAGAACACCTTTGTACGTCTCTTTGGAGCCGATGGCCCGCACGATTCCTTCTCCCACTCGAGCGATGATGGTCTCTTCTGTAGCACCTCCAACAAAACGATCCAAGTTGGAGCGAACGGTGACACGGGCCCGTGCCCGAACAGTGATTCCATCTTTCGCGACACCATCGATCGTGCCTTTTCCTGAATCGGTGCCAGGGCAATCGATCACTCTTGGATTCACGCTGGTGCGAACTGCATCAAATACGGTTTTTCCAGAACCTGACGTTGCTAAATCGATTGCGCAGCACCGATTAAAATCGAGCTTAATGCCGGCCTTGTCTGCAGCAATGAGGGCTCGAATGACTTGATCCACGCTACCCCCTGCAAGGTAGTGGGTCTCGAGTTGTGCTGTGGAAACCTCAATTCCTGCCCGAACGGCCGTAATTCGTGCATTCACGATGAGAGAGTTGGGAATTCCGCGTAGACGCATCGCAATCAGTGTCGGAATCCCCACTGGGGCTCCCGAGGTGAGGGCTCGAAGCCAAAGACCGAAAAAATTAATCAGGACAACAGCAAACACCAAACCAACAACACCAACTGCGATAAGAAGGAATATAGGCATGTTCTATTTTTATGGTGAAAGGAACCCCGCAGGAAGTAGAAAGTTGACTTCCAACCGATATGAACGTGAAGGGATGAGGTTACTTCTTCTTTTTTGCGCTTTGGATGGCCTCAACAAAGATCGTCGATCCTTCGACCTTATGAATTCGAATGCCGCCACCTCGAGGAATAAATTGTCCTTCCGCTAAAACATCGAATGTTTTCCCATGAAACTCGGCTGTTCCACTCGGGCGGAGATCCGTCAGAGCCGTTCCTTTTGTTCGCGGAGGGAGGTTCAGTTCAAGAGGGAGGGATGGGGTCGGAGAGGTCGTGCTCAAGCGAAAAGGTCGAAATAGTATGGTTTCTGGAAGATATCGAGCAGCCAGTAGTATCGCTGCTAGCCCACCAAAGAATCCTAAGGACAGGTTCAACGCAGGAGAGTGAAGTTGTGCGAGGGTAGGAAGGGTGGCATCTGAGGGGTAGCGATCGATCATCGTGTTAAGGGCCGCATACAGAATAAGAGCAAACCCGAGAAGACCTGGAATCAGTGTTCCAGGAAAAACAAATAGTTCCACGATCAATAGAGCCACTCCAAGCAGAAGAAGGAGAGCGTTTTCGTATCCAGATAAGCCGGCAATATAGTGCCCAAAGAGAAAGATGAAGGCGCAGATACCACAAAGAACTCCAAACAAACCAAAGCCCGGAGTTTTAAACTCGAGATAACCAAAAAGAAATGCGGCACTGAGGAGCAGGGGTGAGATGGTAATAATCCATCGGCTGATGCTCTCAAAACCTGTGGGCTGAATTTTTACGATCGTTGCGCCTGGGAATACGGTCTTTTGAATTAGAGTTTCAAGGTTAGATACAACCCCCTCAGCCAAGAGGGGGCGGGGTGGGGATCCCAAACGACGAGTCGCTTCTTGGGTTGTGAGGGTGAGAATATCGCCCTTGGCAACAATTTCACGGCCGTCGATGTTGAGGCCTATCTGCTTGTTTACCATGGCATCGAATATGGCGGGGTTGTGGCCGTTTTGTTCTGCAGCTGCGCGAATCATCGCCGCATAACCCGAAACAAATTTAGGCGGAAGCTCCTTCGGTCCCTCTTGTCCTAAGGTCACGGGCGAGGCAGCGCCGATAATGGAACCGGGGGCCATCCATATGTGGCGAGTGGAGGCAGAGATAAAAGCACCCGCAGAGAAGGCCTCTCGATTTACATAAGTGTAGGTTTGGTCTGCTGGTTCAAATTTCGCAATCGTTGCCATGACCTCCTTCATTGCCTCTCCCTCTCCGCCAGGGGTATTCATGTCTAAAACAAGTGCTGAGGCATTGGCTTCGAGTGCTGCTTTCACTCCACGGCGAACCACATAGACGGTTCCTTTTTGAATCTCGCCCTGAATCGGAAGGACATAGACGGGACCTGCAGGCGACGTCGGGGCAGAATAAGTAAAGGGGCAACTCGAAAAGAAAAGAGTGAGCAGTAGAATGCGCGCTGAAGGATTTGAACCTCCGACCAACTGCGTGTAAGGCAGCCGCTCTACCGCTGAGCTAAGCGCGCGAAGTAACATGGTTTACTGTAGTAGAAAACCTTACGGATAACAAACCACCTGCCATACCCTATGGTCACCGTGTGAAAAGCATACCACAGCGGTTGTGAAGTACTGGTTGCGTTCCGGGATTTCGATGAGAAGACGATTGTAGATCCAGTCGAAGCCCTGCTGATGGTTTGGAGTGCGTCCAAAGAAATTGATAACTCCAATGTTGTTCTGTCCAACGAGAAGCTCGTGAAGTTGCTGGGGTGTATATGGGCTAGCGCCACCTTCAAAACCGATGTCTTGAGAAGGAGCAGAAATGGGGAAGGATAAAATGGAGAGGAGGCAGAGGAGGGGTAGGAGGAGAGGAGTTGTCATTGGTTCATTATCCGATGTTCTGGATAAAGTGCCAGCCCTGCCTTGACCCCTTTTTTTCTAATCCTATGCCTATAGAGATGAAGTGGGTCTCTATCTTTGCCATGGGGCTAGTGATCGGGGGTTCGACTTTTACTGCTCGGGCCCAAGACGAGGCCGAGAAGCTTCTTTTTGCTAAAGGACCTGCCCCCGCCAAGGGTGAAAATGGGAAGTGGGGGTTTTTATCCCCGGACGGGACCTGGGCTGTGGAGGCGAAATTTATTGAGGTGAAACCTTTTCAAGGAGATGTGGCGGCGGCACGGGAGAAGGATAAATGGGGCTACATTGATGCGACTGGAAACTGGAAAATACCGCCTCGCTTTTCTTGGGCGGGCGAGTTTTCAGAAAATCTGGCCCCTGCGTCCGAGGGTGATCGCTTGACGGGCAAGTTTGGGTATATCGATCGCCAAGGCAGATGGGCCATTGAGCCTGAGTATGATTGGACGCGACCTTTTCAAGGGGGATATGGGGCTGTTAAAGATGGATCCAAGTGGGGTTTTGTAGATGCCAAGGGAAAGCTCGTGGTCGAGCCTGACTTTGATCAAGTTGGTGGTTTTTCAGAGGGTCTTGCTCCCGCTCAAAAAAGTGGTCCCCCCGGAGATAAAAAGACTTGGGTTTTTATTCAGCCTGATGGCAAAAGCCCTTTTGACTCAAAGTATGCTTGGGCAGGAGGATTTTCTGAGGGGTTGGCTCGCGTTCAGCTGGAGGACCGGATTGCAGGCAAGTTTGGGTATATCAATTCAAAAGGAGGAATTGCGATAGCTCCAGAGTTTGATGAAGCAACAGATTTTCATAATGGGAAGGCTCACGTTCGTGTTGGAAACCAGTCTCGAACGATCGATACCAAGGGGAAACCTTTGGATTGATCTGGGTGGGGAGTTTCCTTGTCTTGATCAGATTCGTAGTTAGATAGAAGTACATGATTTTAACCTCTATGACATTAGGTGCTGTTGCTGTTCTTGCTGGGGGAGCCCAACTTGTGAAACATCGTAAAGATATACCGCATTTTCCCATTGTAGTAGGCTTCGGACTTACCATTCTTATTCCTTCTGCCATTATTTTACTAGTGATCGAGTGGATGGCTCTGTGCTCTTGGAACCCGTTGATTTGGATGGAGTAATGTTCGTTAACGTTTGACTCGGGTCGGGTGTTGTCAGAAAGATTTTAGCCCTTACTATCTTAATTGGAATCAGGGCAGTCGCCCTCAGCTAGTCTGGGGGAGGAAAGTCCGGACACCACAGGATAATCCGCCCTGGGAAAGCTGGGGGCATCTTCAGCGAAAGTTGAGGATGACGGAAAGTGTCACAGAAAAAATACCGCCTAACGCAAGTTAGGTAAGGGTGAAAAGGCGGGGTAAGAGCCCACCGCTTCTCGGGCAACCGAGGAGAATGACAAACCACGGATGGTGCAAGGCCGAGCAGGGGGAACGGGTGATCCGCCCGTCTCGCGTAAGCGAGACACTCCCGGGTTGGAGCCGCATCGGGGAAGTGGCAACACGGAACCGAAATTCGCCTTCGGGCGGGTTAGAGAAATGGCTGCCAGTTCTTTGAAGGAAACTTAAAGAACCACAGAATCCGGCTTACGGATTCCACAGGAACGAGGGCCGGGTGGCGAAAAGGCCATCCGGCCTTCGCCTTTTATCGATCAACCGCTCTGCTGATACGCTGCTTCCACTCGGTCCGCAATGTCCCGAAACTGGCTGTCCACCTCGTAGATTTTCTTAAATTCCTCCAAGGCCTCCTCCTTTTTACCCATTTCCTCAAGAATCACCCCTAAACAGTAGATCGCGTCTTTTTTGACATTATCCATGGCCACAATTTCGGATGCAGCAAGAGCGTACTGTTTTGCAGCAAGATCCAGCATCTTTCGTTTCTGATAAGAAACCCCAAGCAGATTCAGCGCCCGATGCCGAACCGAGGGCTGACGGAGAGCCTGCTGAAGTTCTGGAACGGCCTCTTTATACTGGCCGTTATCAATGAGAGCTTCGCCTAAATCGAACCTGTACTGAAGATCGTTAGGATACCGCTTCACCCGCTCCTTCGCCCCTTCCAGAATAACAGATTTCTTTCGAGCTATAATTTCTTCACAAACCGATTCCTCAGATCCAGCAGCTTTCGCCTGATCTAACTCAGAATCGAGAAGGGCGCACTGAAGGCGAAACACTGCTTTCTCTAGGGCAGGGTCAGTCTTTTGGGTGAGTTCATGCGCAAATTGAAACCATTGGAGGGCATGATCCAAGGATCCCTGAACCTCACACAACTCCGCTATTTGTTTGGCCAGTGTTACGTTCTGGGGTTCATTTTCAAACTGGGCATGAAGGCGGGCCAACTGTTCTGCAATCGCCTCTGCAGATTTCACGACTTTGGAAGCGGACTCCAGTGCTGCGCTCTCGTCTTTGTTCTTTAGGGAATCACGAAAATCCTCCGACTTCTCCCAACCGCCTGACTGGGTTGCGACAAGGGCGCTGGCATCCTTCATTCCCTTTAATGCCGCCCCATCAGTCGGTGTAATTTCGAGAATGGTTTGATAAATATCGCGGGCTTTCGACATCTGCTTGGCGGCAATTAAGGCACGAGCCAATCCGTGTAAATTTTGGGTATCTTGGGGTTTGCCAGATCGAACAGTCTCAAAAGCAAATACGGCTGTGCCTGGGAGATCGTTCTCTAGTGAAATTTCGCCCAAAGCCCCGTTGGCCTGAGGACTAAAAGGATCGAGAGTTAAAGCCTCTTCAAGTTTCGCCAAACCAGCACCCAGCGATTTTCCAACCGCTGACTTGGCTTGCATGACAGCTGGGGCGATTCGGACAGCGGCCATGCTTTTATCCATTTTTGAGGCGCTTTTCGCCTTTGCGATCTGGCTGGCCCGTAGGATTTTACGGCCCTCCAAAAGCCCAGGATTGGCTTCGAGAACCGGAGGCATCAACATGATGACATAATCATGATTTTGCCGCGCCATCGCATCCTTGGCCTTTCGAAAGGTTTCCAAATTGGAACCCGTCAATTGGGCGGATGTAATCTCTGGCATAGTAAGAAAGAATACCTCAAAAGGACTTTTGACCCAACGGAAATTCTTGCGGGGTTTTCCTTGCCCTTTTCGTTTCACTAGGCCAACTCGCTTCCCATGCACAACCCTGTCTTTTACGTCCTGACAGCCTTTTTCTTGGGGTCTTTACCCTTTGGTCACTGGCTGGCCTTGGCTCGTGGAGTCGATTTAAGAGGACAGGGAAGCGGAAACACAGGAGCAACGAATGTCGGGCGTGTTCTTGGAAAGAAGTGGGGGATTTTTGTGTTTGTTTTAGATCTAGGAAAGGGGTGGATCTCAGTCGCTCTGGCCAAGAGTGTGGGCAATTTACCGGAGACTTGGTCTGTCACTGTGGGTGTTTTTGCAGTATTGGGGCATGTCTTTTCACCTTGGCTTGGATTTCGAGGAGGCAAAGGCGTGGCCACTTCAGCGGGGATACTGATCGGGTTAGCACCCTGGGTTGCCCTGGGTGTGGCACTGATCTGGTTCCTTGCATTTCAAATGAGTCGAACTGTTTCGGTAGCCTCCTTGTGTGCAGCAACTGCTTTTCCCTTGTTCGTTTTTTGGCTTATGCCAGAGCAGAAAGTCTTTCAGTGGATCTCGATCGGGATGACTGTGCTGGTTTGGTTTCGACATCGGGATAACCTCAAGAGACTTTTTCAAGGGAAAGAGAACCGTTTTGTAAAACCAGAGAAACCATGAACCATACTATTTTAGGGAAAGGGGCCTGGGGACAGGCGATAGGTCAGGCTCTGCAAGAACGAGGAAATTTAGTGCACTGGCTGGATAAGGGGGATTTCGAAATCCCATCGAAGACGGATCTTCTTTGGATTGCGCTTCCTACGCAAGTGGTACGGGAGTGCCTTAAGAACATAAAAGGGCTTCCGGCAAAAACTCCCATCGTCAGCCTTTCCAAAGGAATTGAAATCGGTACGGGAAAACGAGTGAGCGAAATCCTTGGACAATCCTATCCCCAATCGCCTCTTGCGGCGGTATCGGGGCCTAGTCTCGCCGGGGAAATTCTCAAAAAAGTGCCAACTGCTTTGGTTGCGGCTTCCACGCATGAGTCACTTGCACTGCTGGTTCAGAAGGCACTTCATGGACCCGCCCTTCGGGTATATCGCAGCATCGATTTGATCGGAGTAGAGTGGGGAGGAGCGCTAAAAAATGTGTATGCGCTTGCGGCTGGCATGTGCGCGGGTTTGGGTTTGGGGGAAAATAGTTTGGCTGGCTTAACCACTCGGAGCTTGAGGGAGATGACCCGTGTGGCCGTCCATTTTGGTGCACAGGAGGAAACGGTTCAGGGTTTGAGTGGAGTGGGTGACCTGATTCTAACTTCTTATAGTCGCTCCAGCCGAAATCGTTGTGTAGGAGAACGTCTAGGGATGGGTGACACTGTCGCGCAGGCATTGGCATCCGTTGACGGCGTTTGTGAGGGGGTACCCACCACGGAGGCTTTGCATAAAATTCTTGAAAGTAAAAAGATCGAAGCCCCGATTGCTCAGGAGCTCTTTCAAGTTTTGCAGGGAAAGAAGTCACCCAAAGAGGGGTTGCTGGCTCTCTTAGATCGTGGGTCCAAATCAGAAACAGAATAAAGAGAGATTACTGTTCGACGGAAGGGGACGGGGAGGGAATGATGTCTGGATATGAAACTGTATCATTGTCTGCACACAGGACTGTTCTGGCCCTTCCTAAGCCTTTCAAACTTTGGCTGTGGACCTGGATTGCTTGAAAGAAGGAGTGTTCTGTGACCAATCGACCGATTCATATCGCACCTTCTATTTTGGGGGCGGATCTGGGCCGTATTGAGGCGGAAGCCGAGAGAATTAAGGCCAGCGGGGCGGAGTGGGTTCATGTGGATATTATGGACGGGCACTTTGTTCCCAACATTTCCTTTGGCGTCAATATGGTCCGAACCCTACGCCGGTTAATGGGGGAGGCTACTTTGGATGTTCATCTCATGATTGAGCAGCCGGATCGTTATGCAAATGAGTTTATTGATGCTGGGGCAGACTGTTTAAACATTCATCTTGAGGCACGACATCAATCGGCCCGTACCTTGGAAGCAATACGTCAAAGGGGTTGTCGCACTGGATTGGCAATCAACCCTGCCACGCTTCTCAAGCACGCGATTCCATTACTTCCCCTGTGTGATCAACTTCTCTGCATGACAGTAAATCCTGGCTTTGGAGGACAACCTTTCCTCGCCGAAGTTTTGCCGAAAATCCGTGAAGCTCGGGAAGTGATTGTGCGTCAGAATTATCAGGTCGATATCACTGTGGATGGTGGAATTAATAACGAAACGGCAGCTCGATGTGTCGGTTCAGGTGGAAATATCCTTGTGTCAGGATCTTTCCTGTTTGCGCAAACTGACCTGACCCAAGCGGTCTCTGCAATGCGATCGGCTGCAACAGCGGCAAATGTTTCAGGCTGAAGCCTGATTTCGTCTTTCTCTATGGACCCAAGCCTCATTCGTAATTTCTGTATCATTGCGCATGTCGACCACGGCAAGACCACGCTTTCGGATCGCTTGCTTCAAGTCACTGGACTGATCGCGGAGCGAGATATGCAAGCGCAGTTGCTGGATTCGATGGATCTCGAGAGGGAACGGGGAATCACAATTAAAGCCCATCCTGTGACCCTCAATTATACCGCAAAGAACGGCAAAACGTATCGATTGAACCTCATCGACACTCCGGGTCATGTGGATTTTTCGTATGAAGTTTCGCGCTCCCTTGCCGCATGTGAGGGGGCCCTTCTTGTTGTGGATGCTGCCCAGGGGGTCGAGGCCCAGACCGTGGCAAATGTTCATCTGGCAAACAAAGAGGGTTTAACGCTCATCCCGATTATCAATAAAATCGATTTACCTAGTTCCGACATACCCGGAGTCAAAAAGCAACTAGAAGAGATCCTCACGATTCCCGGGGAAGAAGCAATTTTGGTCAGCGCAAAAACAGGGCAGGGGATTGAGGATGTTCTTGAGGCGATCGTTGCCCGACTACCCGCTCCTAAAGGTGCAGATGGAAAGGAACTCAAGGCTCTTGTTTTTGATAGTGTTTTCGACACTTTTCGAGGCGTCATTGCCTATGTTCGGGTGATTTCAGGAGAGTTGACGGCAGGGACTCCGATTATGCTGATGCAAAGTGGCCGAAAATATGAGGTCAAGGAGGTGGGCACCTTTAGCCCGAAAATGACGATTGGAAAAAAACTAGGTCCAGGGGACTCGGGCTATCTGGTCGCAAATCTTAAAACCACTGCGGAAATCGACATTGGAGATACAATTACGAATGCGATCTACCCGGCAAAGGAGGCGCTAACAGGTTTTCGAAAAGTCCAACCGATGGTTTTCTCGGGCCTTTATCCCATCAATACGGATGACTTTGAGAAACTGAAGCTGGCTCTGGGAAAACTGCAGGTCAATGACTCCTCCCTTGTCTTTATTCCTGAAAGTTCTCCCGCCTTAGGTTATGGATTTCGATGTGGTTTTTTGGGTCTTTTACACATGGAGATCGTTCAGGAGAGGCTCTCCCGAGAATTTGGGATGGAAGTTCTTTCGACTTACCCAAGCGTGATCTACGAGGTTCGACTGACCAGTGGGAAAGTTCTTTCTGTTGAAAATCCTGTTCAACTACCGGATCCAAGCGTGATCGAAGAGATCCGAGAACCCATGGTGACTGTGTTTTTACTTTGCCCCAACGAGAACATCGGTGATTTGGTGGCTATGGTTCGGGAAAAACGAGGCGAGGTGACCAAGACCGATTCCTTGGATGCGAAACGGGTTATGCTTACGACGGAGATCCCTTTGAGCGAGATTTTGGTCGATTTTAGTGATCGCATTAAGAGCATTACTCGCGGGTATGGGTCCATGGATTATGAGCACGGGGCGTATCGGGCGGATGACTTAGTTAAACTGGAAATCTTGGTGAACGGTGAACCGATGGATGCTTTTTCCTGCATTGTACATCGCGAGAAAGCACCGGCTCGGGGTAGGGCGCTGACGGCAAAACTCAAGGAAGTGATTCCACCCCAGTTGTTCAAGGTGTCTCTTCAGGCGGCCATTGGGGGAAAAATTGTGGCGAGGGAGGACGTGAAGAGCTTCGGAAAGAATGTTATAGCAAAGTGCTATGGAGGAGATATTTCGCGAAAACGAAAACTCCTAGAGAAACAGAAAGAGGGAAAAAAGAGGATGAAGCAGTTTGGGAAGGTGAACATTCCCCAGGAGGCCTTTCTCCAAGTTCTTAAGGCATTCGGAGACTAAAGCTGTGATCGATTTTCTTTTTTTTGGAAGAGCCAAGGAGGAGAGGAAGCACCTCCATGCGATGGCTCACTTTCTTGCCAAGCGAGTTCATTACGGGCGGGATATTTTGCCCGAGAAACTGGTGGAACGACTGAATCAAGCACGAGAGCTTTGCGCTGAGGGTTTGCGCATCACAACTCCAGGGCAACGCCGAAGCGACCTTCTGGCGCAATTAGAAAAAGAGTATGGCGATTTACTTCGAACCGATCGACATCATGGGCGCAAGGAAAATGCTGAAGTCGCACTCGTCGCGATTGTTTTAGCCTTAGGAGTACGGGCTTATTTTTTACAGCCCTTCAAGATTCCAACCCACTCGATGCGGCCCACGCTTCTTGGAATTTTAAACCAGCCTGAAGATAAGAATCCACCCTCATGGCCAATGCGGATCTTTGAGTTGGCAAAAGAAGGGAAAAGTTATCATAAGGCAGTAGCGCCACGCGAAGGTCAGATTGTATCCGTTCGTGAAGGGCGTCTGTTTGGATTTATCCCTTGGACAACTACTGAGATTCTTGCGGATGGCTGGAAAGAGTTCGTGGTGTGCGGCCTTCAAGAGGCCCGAGAAGGGGGCCTTAAGGTTCGAAGTGGGGATCAGGTCAAAAAGGGGGATGTGCTATTAAATTTCAGCTCAGCAACTGGAGATCACCTTTTTGTAAACAAATTTATCTACCACTTTCGGAAGCCCAAAAGGGCTGAAACCTTCGTTTTTACGACCGAAAAAATTGATGGGATCGAGTCAGGGCTACGGTTACGAGGAATCGAAGGGTCTCAATACTATATCAAACGGTGCGTGGCCCTGGGTGGAGATCTTTTGCAGGTCAGACCGCCAGAACTTTGGATTGATGGAGCTCCTGCGACTGATCCCGCACACATTCGAGTCGCGAGCAAAACGAATGGCTATCCTGGATATACATTGGGGCAATCCTACCTAAATAACCCAAACGATACGTACCGTGTTCCTGGACGTGATTACTGGGCCATGGGAGACAATAGCCCGAATAGCTTTGATTCAAGGGGCTGGGGAGCCGTACCAGCAGCTAATCTGGTTGGAAAAGGCGCCTTTGTTTATTGGCCGTTCACTAGCCGCTGGGGCTGGATTCGATAGGTAATGGATCTGCCCTGAATTAGGCCTATTTGTCGCACAATAAATATTGTATCAAACTTACACTTTAGCTAGCGTAATCTTAATTTCCCTGCTCAATAAGGTTCCGATTGCTCGTGCGGCACGTGCCCTATGGCTTATCCGTTTTTTTAGAGACGCAGGAAGCTCTCCAAAGGTCTTACGAAAGCCGCGTGGTTGAAATATTGGGTCATATCCAAAGCCCCCTGACCCCCGTTCCAGCATGGTAATTTGACCCCAAATCCGGGCGCTTTTCGTGCCCAAAATTCGCCCGTTCTTAGCTAAAACCAAGGTGGCCTGGAAGTAAGCCTTGCGACCACTCCCACTAAGCCCAACCATCTTTTTTAATAGCTTACGGCGATTCTTTTCTGGGGTGGATTGAGGTCCCGCATACCTTGCTGAACGAACTCCAGGATGACCCCCCAGTGCTGGCACAATCAGACCGCTGTCGTCCGCAAGAATGAGTCTTCCGCACAAATGCCGGCTCAAAGTGACCGCTTTGATCTTTGCGTTGGCGAGGAATGTGTCTCCCGTCTCCTTGATATCAGGAAGTTTTGGATAGGAGTAAAGATCACGAATAAAAGCCCATCTCGCGAGAAGAAGCTTAAATTCTCGTGTTTTGCCTCGATTTTTAGTGGCAATCCATAAAGTGGGTCTGGCAGTGGATGTTGGACTTGGCATAGCGCTTTGCGTTTAATAACTCCTTAACGTCCTTATGCCAACCCGCGCGCCCTATCCATTTACTGAGATCGAACCACGCTGGCAGGCCGCTTGGGCCAAAGCAGACAGCTTTCGCGCGGCCCAACCTGGTCAACCTGGCTCCGAGAAGCCAAAGAAATATATTTTAGATATGTTCCCCTACCCTTCCGGTTCGGGACTCCACGTCGGACATCTCGAAGGATACACTGCGACCGATATCGTGGCGCGATACTGGAGAATGAAGGGTTACAATGTTCTGCACCCCATGGGATGGGACGCTTTTGGACTCCCTGCGGAGCAGCATGCGGTTCAAACGGGTACACACCCCCGAGTCACGACGGCAAAGAATATTGCTAACTTCAAGAGGCAGATTCAGGCCATGGGCTTTAGTTATGACTGGTCCCGCGAGATTGATACCACCGATCCAAAATATTTTCGTTGGACACAGTGGATCTTTCTAAAGCTTTACGAGAAAGGTCTCGCCTATGTGGCTGAAGCGCCCGTTTGGTACTGCCCTGCCCTTGGAACCGTCCTCGCCAATGAAGAGATTCTCAATACACCAGACGGCCCCCAATCAGAGCGTGGCAATCACCCCGTGGAGAGACGGCCGATGCGTCAATGGATGCTCAAGATTACTGCATATGCCGAACGTCTACTCCAGGACCTCGATCTCCTTGATTGGCCAGAGTCGTTGAAGGAGATGCAGCGTAACTGGATTGGAAAAAGCGAAGGGGCCGAGGTGGACTTCTTGGTGGATGGGACGGATCAAAAAATCCCCGTATACACGACCCGCCCCGACACGCTTTTTGGAGCCACTTATGTCGTTCTGTCCCCTGAGCATCCTAGCGTTTCCTCTCTAACATCTCCTGAACAGCGATTGGCTGTGGAAGCCTATCGAAAGAGTAGCGCCTCTAAATCCGATTTAGATCGAACCGACCTTGCAAAAACAAAGACGGGTGTCCCCTTGGGAGTCTTTGCCATCAATCCCGTCAACGGAGATAAGATCCCGATCTGGATTGCTGATTATGTCCTCGCATCATACGGAACAGGAGCTGTCATGGCTGTCCCCGCCCATGACGAACGGGATTTCGCGTTTGCGGAGACTTTTAAACTACCGATTCGGTTTGTAGTTCAACCCCCTCAAAATCATAAACCCAGGATTTGCTTTTCAGGAGAGGGCGTGAATTTCAACTCGGGTTTTCTCGATGGAAAAAAAACCTCCGAAGCCAAGAAGGAAGTTGTGAGGTGGCTTGAAAAGAACGACAAGGGGCGGCCTCAAATTCGCTACAAATTACGAGACTGGCTTTTTTCCCGTCAAAGATATTGGGGCGAACCTTTCCCGATTGCTTGGCGAGGAGATCGTCATGAGTCGTTATCCGAGCAAGATCTCCCCCTCACCCTGCCCGAGATGGTGGACTATCAGCCCTCCCCTTCAGGCGAACCCCCTTTGTCCAAGGCTGTGGCTTGGCGAACGATGCCGGATGGTCGAATGAGGGAAACCAACACCATGCCCCAGTGGGCGGGATCTTGTTGGTACTACTTGCGTTTTTGCGATGCTCAGAACACTCAATCCCTGTGTGGTGCAGATGCTGAGAAATATTGGATGAGCCAAGGTGGAGTGGATCTTTATGTGGGCGGAGCTGAACATGCAGTCCTTCATCTTTTGTACGCCCGCTTTTGGCATAAAGTACTTTTTGATCTAAAAATCGTTTCCCATCCCGAACCATTCGGCAGATTGGTCAACCAAGGGATTATTCTTGGGGAGGATAACCGCAAAATGTCAAAGTCGGTTGGTAATGTGGTGAACCCTGATGAGGTCATTGCAGAACATGGTGCGGACGCTTTGCGTGTATTTGAAATGTTTATGGGACCGCTGGAGCAGATGAAGCCATGGAGTTCGAAAGGGATGGAAGGGGCCGTCCGTTTTCTTGCCCGAGTCTGGCGTCTCATTTGCGAGGAAACTGAATCGGGGGATTGGATCGATTCCCCGTCCTTAACCGACACCAATCCTGATCCAGAAACCGTTCGGGCATTGGCAAAAACCACAGCGAAGGTCACGGAGGATATTGAGAACCTGCAGATGAACACGGCGATTTCCGCACTCATGATTCTGGTGAATCACCTCACAGGACTTCCTAAGCGCCCGAAAAAAGCAGTTCTTCAGCTAAGCCGCCTCCTTGCGCCATTCGCTCCCCATCTAGCCGAAGAAGTCTGGTCTCGCTTAGGTGGAAAGGGATTGGTCAGTTTATCCGAGTGGCCCACTTTTCGGTCTGAGGATCTCGTGGAAACAACCGTAGAATTACCAATTCAGATCAATAGCAAAGTCAGGGGCAAGATTGTGGTCTCCCCTTCTGCGACGCGGGAGGAAATTGAGGCTGTTGTTCGCAATCATCCCGACCTATCGGCTTGGAGTTCTGGGAAGAAAATTGAGAAGATTATTATTGTTCCCGGAAGAATTGTGAACTGTATCTGCCCGTGAAAAGCTGGGATTTAAGACGTCGCGAAAGAGCCCTAATTCTCGGGCTTGGCCTACTGCTTCTGCTTGTCTCCGCTTGGCAGGGATGGCGTAACTTTGCGTAACCCGTAGACAAATCATCAACCTTCGATCATAATTTTGTCGTGAGCCTCCTTTCACTACCCGAAGCCATTAAGAAGATACGGGAAACCGATCCTCGCTTTGCCCCAGCCGCATTCGATTTTGTAAGACGTTCTCTGGATCAGTCCCTCCGAAAACTAGGACGGGGGGAAGACAAAAAGCCCTCCCATGTCCGTGGGCATGAGCTTTTGGAGGGTTTTCGCCAGCTAGCACTCAATGAATTCGGCCCAATGGCCAAAACTGTTTTAAATGAGTGGGGGTTACAAAACTGTGCTCAGGTAGGAGATATTGTGTTTCACCTGGTTCAATATGGAATCTTGGGCAAGAGCGAGACGGATCGACCGGAGGATTTTCAAGAAATATGGACGTTCACCGAGGCTTTTGTGACTCCATTTCAGCCCTCCCAAAACAAGCCTCAACTCAAAAAGGTCCGTCGGGAAGTCGCCCCTTCGTCTGCGGTACGCAGAAAAAGAAAGTCCGACTCTACGTCTTCCCAAAAGAAATCGTAATATGGCCGAGATCCAAAAGAATAACCCTGCCTTGAACTCGGAAATGACGAAGCGGTTTGTCCAGTTCGTCATGGTTCAGGCTCAGAATATTCTATACGTTTTAGGTCGCATTCCCACTCCTGAGGGCGATCGAATCCCTCCTAATCTACAAGCGGCAAAAATGATGATTGATCACCTTGAACTGATTCGCATCAAAACGGAGGGAAACCTATCACCCCAAGAGACTAAGATTATTACGGAAGCCCTCCAGCAGGTCCAGTTGGCCTTTGTGGAGGCGAGTGGCGGAACTCCTGTCGGAATGATGCCGGATCGTGGTCCTCAAGTTGACATGTCTGCACTTGAGGAAGAGGAAATGATTTCTGAAGAGACTCCAAGCCCTGCAGCGCCAAAGACAACTCCCTCCCCTGCCCAAACTGTTACGGCAGAGGCAGACGAGAAAAAGAAGTACTTTAAAAGCTACGGATAGAGCCTGAGGAATTTACTTGGGTGCGGGACCAAATAAACTCTTAAGAACGTTCACCGCAGCACCCGCAGCATCCCCTGACCCCTGAGCCCCAGCTGCTTTTTCCAAGATTTGTGCTCCCGTGCGAATTGCGGTTCGAGTTAGTGCAGCGGTGAGCTTGGGCTGGAGATCATTTCGAGGCGAATCCATCGTCCCTGAGATCTGAATTGCCTGAACCGAGTAACCGTTTTCCAAACGAGAAAAACATTCGCCACCGGTCAAGGCATTCACTTTGCGCCCTAAATCTCCCTCTAAGCCTAATTCAATTCTTCCGCTCAGCCCTTGACCTCGGATTTGGATTTGACCAACTGCGCGTAAGAGGCCTGGAGCCTCGGCCACAATCTCGGTGATATCATAAGCGTTGGGTTGCATGAACCAAGTTGCCTTAGCCGTGGTTAGAGGACATCCCCGCAACCTGGGTTCTCCCGTAAGCAATCCTAGAAGACCCAACACGGTTTCAGAACCCTTGCCAGGCTCAAGCCTAGCATCCACCAGACGAACCTGCCCTTTCCCGACAGGACCATCCTTTCGAAATTCTTGTAAAATAAACTCCCCTGACATCGATGCGGGAATCTCAAATAAACCAACACCAATCTTTCCTCCTGGTATAGGCCACTTCTCCCAGGAAACTCTTCCCTTCGCTTGTGGCGTTGTCCCGGGAGTTATTTCACCGGACATGTCCATCGATCCCCCCGATTTTCCTTTAAGTAAAAGTTCGGTCAGAAAAAGCGTAGGCTCTACATATCTTCCCTTCGCTTCAACTAGAGAAACCTCACCCAGCCAGTTCAATGGTGTTTGTATGAAACCATGCTGGAATGTGAAATCCGTCTTTTGCTTGCTCGGTTTAATCTGAGCAAAAATTCCCTTTGCGCCCCATCCACTTGTTCCTGAAGACGGGGTGATTTGAAAATCACGAATTTCGACCTTCCCTACCTGCACATCGCGAAAGAGTTCCGCGCTAGAGCCCTCACGAGACGCAGGAGCAGGAGAAACCTCCCGAGGTATGGTTACATTACTCCCTGATTGAATGGCGAGACGTCCAATTGTGATTTCTGAAAAACGAAGAATTCGGTCCAAGAGAGAGCGTGGAGAGATCTCCGTCCGGATATCTTGGAAATCCCAAATCCACGGTCCTACCGCTCCAGGGCGACTCTTGAATCCTGGTGTGTAGACAGAAAAAGAGGACCATTCTAGCGGTTGAAAGTCTCCCTCAGTCTGGAGAAGAGAAGAAACTTGCTGGGATGCTAATCTTTGAAAATCCTTGCCCCCCAACCACTGAACGACCCAAACAGGCAAAAAGGCAGCTAGAGCAACTCCTATGATGACAAGAAGGACAACCCCCCCACCCAAAATCCATCGTAGTGAAGACCCCTTGTGCGCCTGTTGGGATTGGTTCATTCCCAAGTTTTAGCATAAAGCTCTCTGGGCGGGAGCACTTTTCCACGTTGCCTTTGCACCATAAAGGGTTTTCTCTTGTTGAGTGCTTGTACTTGATTCGATCCAACTTCAAATCCAGGGAGAAGAGACCCCTCTGCTCTCCAATATTTCAGTTTTATATCCAGCAAGTCATTTTGGGGCAATTTTAGGCCCTTCTGGTTGCGGGAAGAGTACCTTACTCAAAGTCATCGCAGGTATCCTCCCTCATACGTCTGGGTCCCTTTTCTGGCAGGGTAAAAACCTTGAAAACGAGGATCTTCCCGCCCATCAGCTGGGCTACGTCCCCCAGTTCAGCTGTACACACCCCCGCCTGACTGTTCGAGAAAATCTTCTCTACTGCGCTCGCCTCAGAAAAAAAGGCACACCTCAAGAAATTGCATCCACCGTTGATCAGGTATCTGAGGAGACTGGGCTTACCGAACTACAGAATCGCATGGCCGGTGTCCTATCGGGCGGACAACTCCGACGCTTGGGATTAGCTATGGAGCTCACCACACAACCCAGCCTTCTTCTTGCCGACGAAGTCACCAGCGGACTAGACCCAAAATCGGAGGAGGAAATTACCGAATTGCTATCTTCCCTTTCGCAAGAGCAGGGACGACTTGTTTTGCTTGTTACCCACAGCTTACGAAGCATTGAGGTGTACGATTCGATTACTGTTTTAATAGGTGGCAGGCTCGCTTACTCAGCAGAACCTCGAGATCTGACCCAATATTTTCAAGTCAAGAGCCCTGAATTGATATACCCCGCCCTTGCACAGCGGGATCCTGAGGCATGGGGGCAGGATTGGGAAGAGCTGCCTAAGCCGGACGGGATGACTCCTCAGAATATTTTTGGTGAATTGGAGTCCATGACGATCGCAGATGAAAAGGAAGAGACCCTTCAATTGCCCGGCTTCCTTTCCCAGTCGTGGACATGGCTGTGTCGTCGACTGAAAATATTCTTTCGGGATCCTGCACAAGTATTTCTTCAACTTTCCCTGCTGCTCATCTTTCCCGCTATAGTTACTTTATTTGCCTATCGCGGACTCCCTGAAGTCCGAAACATGGCTATGTCCTCCGACACAGGTGTAGTCGAGCAGCTTCGCGACTCCCTTGCTTTTACAATTCAATCCAGCCGGGTGGGCACCCTTGTTAGTGGACTTGCGATGTTTCAAGTTATTCTCCTGGCTCTTATGGGCTCCAATAATTCCGCCCGAGAAGTGATTGGGGAACGACCCATTTTAGAGAAGGAGAAGCTGGCAGGTCTGCGCACCGGCTCTGCTCTGTTTGGAATGGGATTTTTTCTTTCTTTTTTGGTCTTAGCTCAATCGATATGGATGACCCTTTTTGTGCGGGCGGTATGCCAATTTCCGGGAAATCTCTTGGATCAGTTATTGCCATTCTTTTTTCTAACAGGTGGAGTCACTGCGCTCTGTTTGGCGATCTCCAGCTGGGCTTCTTCCTCAGAACAGGCCTCTTTAGGTAGCCTGTATCTAGTTGGATTTCAGCTTCCCCTTTCAGGCGCAATTTTGGCTCTTCCCGACTTTCTGGGAACTCTTACCCGACCCTTCATAAGCGCCTATTGGGCTTGGTCGTGCTATCTTCAAACCTTGAGGGACACACGATTTTACGATTTGGTTCGGTTTATCACGGAAACCCCATTAGCAGGGTCTACTGTGTCTCTTTGGATTCTCCTAGTGCACTTAGGCTTAGGCGGGGTTCTTGCCTACTTTGGAATGCGTCGAAGCCAGTGGCGATAGATTGCCCCCACCCTCCTTTCCGTTGTAAGTTATAGCATGTCACGACGTGCTCACCAAAAAACGCCCTCTTCCCTTCTTTTTGGGCTTGTAGCCGTCTTCTTCCTATTTGCCGCTGGAGGTGCTTTCTTCCTTCAAAAAGGAGCGAACCCCTACCGGACGGTTGAACCACTCAAACCGAATGACTACTTTGAAAATGCAAACAGCTTGCGAGGAAATATCTACCAAGTTGAAGGAGTCATCCTAAATGCCCTTGCACAAAACCCGGAAAAAGGACGCCTCTTTAGCATTGTTGTTACCAGTGAATCGAAAAAGTGGCCCATGCCTATATTTATCCCCAGCAAACTGAGACAGATTAATCTTCAAAAGAACCAATCTTACCGGGCGAAAGTCCGTGTGGATGACGCAGGAATTCTTGTGGCCGAGGAGATTCAAAAGTCGTGAAGCTAAAACCTCACCTCTTCACTCTAGGATGCGCATCTGTTTTGGCTGCTTCCGTTCTGGGCCAAGAGGGTGACTCCAAGGCGGCAACAGGTGGTGCTCGCCCCGGACAAATGAATCCAGGCTTTCTCGGTAGGGATGTGCCCGTGATGGACCCAGGTTCAGATACGTCAACATTTGACGGAAAATTGTGGAACATGAACAACAACCGTCTCTTCAGGAGTCGTTTTGAAAAATATCTCAATGCACCCGCAGAAACTTCGGAAGCAGATCTTGAGTACGAAAAAACAATCAACGAGATACTCTCACTTCTTAGTCCTGGCAAGGTGACGACTGCCAACGTCGATGCGGCATGGAAACTTCTGCCAAAGGCCTCGGAGTACCGTAGCGATGCAAACCTTTGTGCCTCCATGGCAGACGTGGTCTACAGCGTGTGGTTAGCAAAAAACGAGGTCGCTCGGTTGGAGATGGCGAACCGAACCCTCCAAAGGGAGAAATCAGCTCTCGAATGGAATTACCGAATGAATCTGGGGTCGAGCGCGAAAAGCATGACCCAAACAGGTACCAATCCAACGACCCAAAGCTCCATCCTTTCTCCTGAAGACGAAGCCCGAGTCGAGCCCATCAAGGAAGCCCTCTCCGACGTTCGAAGTACTATGGCAAACAACAAGCTAAAGAAAGAAGCTTCCATCGTTCAGGCAAAGATCGACTTCCAAACCATGATTATTCAATACTTCGCTCAACGCAGGTTTCGTCATGTGCTGATTGGAACACGATTTTATCGCGCCCTTTTTGGGGATGGCGATAACCGCATCAGTGCTTTGGACCAGATCTCCTCCTCCCTTCCGGTGGACAAGGATGCGGGACAGGTAAAAGTAAAAGCAAAACTTGATCCCAAAATATCTGGAAAAGGCGGTTCGGGTGCTTACGCAGGTGCAGGAACGGGAACTGGGGCAAATAATAACGGAAAATACGCAGGAGGTGGAGCAGACACCTCCGCCTCAGGTGGTGGGTTTAGCGCTGAAGGGCTTCAGTTCGGCGTGGAAAATCTTGGGGTTGAAAGTCTGATCAGTGCGGGTGCAAGCGGACTTAAAGCATTAGGAAAAATGATTAATTCCCTTGGTCAGTTGGATGCTCTCGCAAATGAAGCCATCCGAGATGTGGATGAGGGAATTGAGTCTTACAAGTTTCTATTAGAGAAAAATGAGTTGAAAAGTGCAACCGAGCGACTTTTTGAAACATTTATGATGGGTGAATACATGCCTTCCGTCCGAAAACTTTCTCGAGATGAAAAACGACGCGCCCTCGAGTTTACCCAGAAAACAAATGAGCTATTAGCCGCACTTGAAGTAAATGACCTTACCCGTGCCGAAGACCTGATTCGAGAGCTCAGCAAAACAGCGCGTGATTTCGATACTTCAAAGCCTTTGGCTGTTGTGGAGACCGCAAAGACAGTTAGCGCGATGCACCTGGCAAAAGCAAAGGCCGCAGCAGCTTCAGGTGATAAAAATACATTAGAAACCGAACTTCGAGCCGCAACGGAGATTTGGCCTAGGAATCCAGCCCTCGCCGAGGTTTCGGGGGCGATCTTCAGCCAAACAGATGTTCAGCAACAGGCTTTGAATGACTTCGATCGTCTTGTTGCTCAAAAGAACTATCGCCAGATCTTTGATGATAAAGTTCGGTATATTGCCGCGACCGCAATGTTTCCTGATCGTCAGGAAAAACTCAAAGGTGTGCTAGATCGTGTGCAAAGCGCGGAAGCTTCCTTGATGCGGTCCCATGAACTCGCAAAACGCGGGGATGCTGCGGGAGCCTGGGAAAGCGTGGAACGGGGATTTGCAGATTATCCAGATGACCCAAAACTTAACCAAGCAAGAGCTGATTACACAACACAGGCTGCGGAGTTTGTTCGCTCCGTTCGCACAGCCCAGGAAATGGAGCGCAAAAGACAGGTTGGATCGAGCTTGGCTTGGTATTTGCGCGCCTTGCAGGATTATCCGAACAGTGAAATAGCCCGTGACGGAATCGACCGCATCTCGTCGGAGATCGTCAAGTAGTCGAAGTTCAAGAGTCGCTTTTCTTTTTATCCCTTCCCCGCCATCTCCAGCGTAGTGGGCATCCACCAAGATTGAAGTGCTCACGTACTCGATTGGTTAAAAACCGCTCATAGGCTTCCGACATAACGCCGGGATGATTCACAAATCCGACAAGAGTCGGAAGTGGGCCTTCCACTTGTGTGGCGTAATACAAACGCAACTTTTTACCGCCCTTCACTGGGGTGCTTCTTGATTCGGTGGCTCGAGACAAAACCCGATTCAACTCTCCAGTTCCTATTTTAACAGAGCGAGCTTTTCTCATATCCGTTACGGCTCGGCTTAGCTCCTCAAAACCACTTCTTTTGGTTGAACTCATGAATACCATGGGTACATCCGGCAAGAAAAACAGCGCTTGGCGTAAGGCAGCTTCATACTCCTTCCGAAAGGCTGCTCCTTGAGTCTTCTCACCCCCTTGATGCGTCAAATCCCACTTGGTCACAGCTACAATGCATGGCCTTTGGGCTCGTTGAATCAATCC
The DNA here is from genome assembly GCA_040397425.1 of Methylacidiphilales bacterium. Classification (GTDB taxonomy): domain Bacteria; phylum Verrucomicrobiota; class Verrucomicrobiia; order Methylacidiphilales; family Verrucolacustridaceae; genus Verrucolacustris. The sequence goes on along the minus strand of JBBAWA010000003.1, from coordinate 7,793 downwards.
CGCAACCTTTTTCTCGACTAGACCCGCACCGAGAGCCGAATCCACAGCAAGGATAGCCAAGTGACATCGATCAATCGCATGGGCCGTTCTGCCCCCCATAATCTTTTCTAAGGGATCTTCAACGCGACGTTTCTGACGGAGCCCTGCTGTGTCGATAAACAAAACCTCCTCCCCATCAAGGAGAGCAGGCACATCAACCGCATCCCGTGTTGTTCCTGCTATCGGAGCCACCATGGTTCGATCCGTCCCCACCCAGGCATTAACCAGAGATGACTTTCCAGCATTAGGACGACCCACAACTGCAATGCGCATCCTTTCATCTTTCTGATGATCCTCTTCAGACCATCCCTGACTTATCTCTGACATCAACTCCCCGAAGCCCAATCCGTGTTCAGCGGAAACTTCCATTCCCGCCCCAAACCCAAGCTTCCTAAACTCACTCTGTTTTACACCCCCGTATCCGGGATCCATCTTATTGATGACGAGAGTGACTTTTTGGCCAGCTTTTCGAAGGCGTTTGGCAACTTCAGTATCCAGAACATGCAACCCCTCCTTCCCATCAACGACCAAAAGAACTCGACTGGAAGAGGCGATAGCCAAATCAGCCTCTCGCTCGACTGCTTCTTGCAGGCCAGCACCATCCTCAAGTCCTAACCCCCCTGTATCGATCAAGACAAAGGGGCGCCCCTCCCAATCGGCATCCGCAACCAAACGATCTCGCGTTACCCCAGGGCGATCAAAGACCAGCGCAATACGACGACGACAAATTCGGTTGAAGATCGCGCTCTTGCCAACGTTCGGCCTACCCACAATCGCCACAACGGGGCGCTGTGTTTTAGGATCGGGTAGGTTCGCCATAACTAGACTGATGCAGGAGCTTCCAACCCTGCCTCAAGTAAATCACCAGCGATAAAGAGGTCATCGCACCTGCTGCCCATAAAACAGGCCATGTAGATGGGTTTCCAGGCAAAAGGAGACCGAGTAGAACAACAGCAATTTGAAAGAATGTGCAGACCTTCCCCGTCCAGTGCGGTTTCACGAATTGATAATTATGAAGTAGGGTCCCAACGAAAAGGGTTCCTGAAACTATGATTAAATCCCGACTCACAACAAGAATGGGAAACCAAAGAGGGAGTCGCCCCTTTCCCGCAACGCCAATCGTTCCCAAAAGCACAATTCCTGTGACGAGAAGTAGCTTATCGGCAATAGGATCGAGAATCCTTCCTAAATGACTTCGCTGATTAAAATGACGTGCGATCCATCCATCCACTCCGTCGGTCAAAGAGGCTAAGGCAAAAAAAGCGATCGCGGCATAATACCATGCATTCCCCGTATATCCCTCTGAGTGATATTCCCGATGATAAAGCAGAGCTCCTGCAAAAAGAGG
>JBBAWA010000003.1:0-6306 GCA_040397425.1 Methylacidiphilales bacterium | reverse complement strand
TGCTTCTGGTGAGTACGAGTAATCCTCTGTTAAATACGGATCCATCCACTCCGCCAACTCCTTGCCCGTGCGAATCTTTTCTCGAATCACCCGAAGCAGCCCATCCCTTAGTACATCAGGAAGAGAAGCGGCAGTAGGCCGATGTTTTGCTAAGTAGGTTTTCGCAAACTCCGAGAATTCGGAATCTGCCATGGCACGCCAGTACTCTCCATTGATCCAAAAAAGCTTTGCCGCATCAAATCGAGCATTACTACGGTTCAGGTCTTTCAGCTCAAACCGCTTCACAATCTCATGAATATCCAAAACCTCCTCATTGGCTCCTGGAGACCAGCCTAACAGACACAGATAGTTTCTCACGGCTGCAGGCAGGTAGCCTGCATCTTCATAAAAACCAAGTGCGGCACCATCATCCCGCTTACTCATTTTTGATCCGCTCTGATTTAAAATAAGGGGGATATGGGCGTACTGGGGTGGAGTCGCCCCAAGCGCCTCATAGAGCGCGATGTGTTTTTGGGTGTTGCTGAGGTGATCCTCCCCACGAATGACGTGAGTGATCCCCATTTCAAGATCATCCACTACATTCACGAAATGAAAGACTGGGCTTCCGTCTTTCCTTCGAATCACAAGATCAGGCTCAACAGTCCGGTCAAAGGTCACATCCCCGCAAACCATGTCTTTCACCACACACGGAGTCTTCGGCATCTTGAATTTAAGGGCTCCCCCATCCTCATACGTCTTTCCTGTTGCCTGCAGTTTCTCCAAATACTTTGCGTAAATCGCACCACGCTGACTTTGAAAATAAGGGCCCCTCTCCCCTTTGGTACCACCCTTGCCATCCGGGCCCTCATCCCAATCCAACCCCAACCACCGCATCCCGCGAAAGATTACATCCACAGCCTCCTGCGTATTTCGTGACTGGTCGGTGTCCTCAACCCTTAAGACAAACTTCCCTCCTACGTGACGTGCGTAAAGCCAGTTAAAAAGTGCAGTTCGGGCTCCCCCGATGTGCAGAAGGCCAGTTGGGGAAGGCGCGAAGCGAACACGTACATCACTCATGTCTTATTCATGCCAGCAACCTTACCCCAATTCAATGTTACTCGCTTGCAGTAACCAACGATAATCAGACTTCTAGGTGGGAAGCTTACAAGAAAAGGGGTAACTCAATCCCCTACACAAACTCCAAAGGGATCTTCCCGTTGCTGGCTACGAGATGAATTTTACCTTCAGGCTCACTAGGATGACTTCGCACAACTCCCCCAGCTTCCTCCACCATTAATGCCCCAGCGGCAATATCCCAAATACTTACACCCTGCTCAATGTAGGCATCCAGTCTTCCAGACGAAACGTAAGCCAAATCCAATGCAGCAGAACCCATTGCCCTCAGTTTTCGAACCCTTCCCCCGTAAAACTGATACAACTCCAAACATTTATCGATCGTCTTTTTCCCTTTCGAAAAACCCAAAGCAAGAATCGCCTCATCAAGTTTCGTCCTTTCAGAAACCCGAATCTTCTTATTGTTGCAAGTGGCTCCACCACCTCGATGGGCGGAAAAGATTTCATCCCGATTAGGATCATAAATGGCGCCCGCCAAGGATTGGCCATCCAGACGACATGCAACAGAGACTGCATAGTGGGGAATTCCATAAAAAAGATTCACCGTACCGTCAATGGGATCCACAACCCACTCGTACTGACCCGGTGATGCAGATTCACCTCCTTCCTCACCAAGGAAACCATCTTTGGGATAGACTTGATGAATCTCCTTTCGAATCTGATCCTGAATTCTCCGATCGAGTTCGAGCTTAATGTCATGTTGCTCAGCAGAATCAACATGGAGCACTTCCGATTTCGAGCTCCTCAGGACAGCCCCCGCGTTACGAGCAACCCGCTCGGCCGTCGCGCGCAACGACTCAAGGCTTGGGTTCACTTAGGCTTCCGCCTGAGCAAATAAAGGAGTTTCCTCATCTCGCGTTAACTTGACCGACATCATACGAGAAACACCAGGCTCGGTTGCCGTTACTCCGTACAATAGATCTGCCGACGACATCGTCCTCTTGTTGTGGGTGATAACAAGAAATTGAGACTTCTCAACAAAACGCTCAATGATCTGAACAAACCGAACGGTATTGGATTCATCAAGAGGAGCATCCATCTCGTCCAGCACACAAAATGGGCTTGGTTTCACGGAGTAGATTGCCAGCAGAAGTGCGAGCGCAGTCATGGCCTTCTCACCACCTGATAGCTGAGAGATGTTCTTAGGCTGTTTTCCTGGGGGTTGAGCCTCGATATCGATGCCTCCATCTAGCGCATCCTCACCCTCCGTCATCTTCACGGTAGCGCGACCACCACCAAAAAGCTCACCAAAGAGAGTCCCGAAACTAACCCGAACTTTATCAAACGTTTCCTCAAACAGGAGACGCGTTGTCTGATTGATTTTTCGGATGGCCTCCTCAAGTTGTGCCTTAGCTGTCGTCAGATCCTTCTCCTCTGTCTCAAGAAACTTAAGACGATTCTCTAGCTCATCATATTCGGAAATTGCTTCCGTATTCACAGGGCCCATCTCGTCCATTTTTTCCCGCAAGGCCTTTGCCTCATCCTCTAGCTTAGTCCAATCCTCTTCTGTCTGAGGGAGTCCATCCCCCTCCGATTTTGCCTCCATCAAGGGAGTTGCATACTCTCTCTGGAGACGATCGGCTAATGCTTGGCGCTGAAAATCAAGCTGAGAGCTTTTGACCGCAAACTCGGCAAGTCGATCTTTTGCCTTTTCACCTTCCTGCCTCCACCGAACCACCTCAGCCTCTTTTTCCGTTAAAAGAGCAACCTCATTTTCTCTCGTCTGCTTAAGACCCGAAGTAGAAGCCTCGACCTCTTTGGCTCTCTGGCTGGCAACATGCTGAGCTTGAGCTGAGGATTGGGATTCGGATCGAGCACTCTCCATTCGAGCTGTGTCGGCACTTATTTCCTCTCTTCGCTTCAGCACGAGATCAGCTAACTCTTTTCGGCGGGCCTCCGCAGGATGTAACTGAGCGGCACAGGAGTCTCTGCGTTGCTGCTGGGTCGACCTCTCAACCCTTCGATCCGTAAGAACATCATTCAACCTCAACTCCTCGGATTCTGCCTCCTGTCTCCGTTGCTCCGACCCCTTGACCTCTTCGTCGAGAGCTTGCTCATCAGCCAGATACCTCGATGCTTCCGCATTTTTCTCCTGAGCAATTTTTTGATGAACAAGAATCTCTTGTTCTAGTCGTGTGGCCTCATCTTTTCGACGAGCCGTCTCTGAAGCCAAGCCACGAACCTGGGCCTCTTTACGGTCATGCTCACGACGAACTTCGTCCAATGATTGGCGAATCTGCCTTTCATGACTCCTCGATGTTTCAAGATGCTCTCTCCCCTTCTGAATTCGATCCCGAATCGTTGTAACTAAACTTGTGGCATCAGCAGTGACCTTATCGAGTCGAAGGACAAGTTCTCTTGCCGCCTCACACTCTTGCCGACCAGGTCGTGAATTTCGGGCTTTGCCACGACGCTGCCATCCTCGAGCACTGATCATCCTCCCATCGCGACAAATGATCGTGGCCTCAGGACGACTGGCATGCAGAGCCTTCGCCTCCTCCCAAGAATCAACGATACAGATGCCCGCAAGAAGACGATTCAGCAGTGCCTGCCACTCGGGTGCCCCTTCGACAAAGTTCCAAGCACCTTCGGTCCAATCGCTATTTCCTAAGGGAGAGATATCTTTCGACAGAAGAATGCCTGATGCAACCCCCTCACCTTCCTCAAGCACTCGAGCCATCGACTCAATGTCATTGACCAATACACCGTCCAAAACAGGTCCTAGGGCTAGTGAGATCGCGACTTCGTACCCCGGACGTACCCGCAGAGCAGGCCACAACGCTTCAGCACCTACTTCCCCTTTCTCCAATCCCACTTTCAAGCAAAGCTCGGCCTCTCCGGTCGATCGCTCCCGAATCGCCTCCTCCCGCGATCGAGCCAATGTCCTTTCTGATTCGGACTCAGACAGTTTTTTCTCCGCATCTACCAGATCCGACTCGGCACGTCGCAACTCCTCCTCTGCATTTTTTAACCTATCCCTTGCATCAGGAAATAGGGCTTCTGCCTCACCCAACCTGCGAAAAAGCTCCTCCAATCCATTCCTCTCTCTTTGCTCCTCAATATCTTTGGCTGAGATCTCAAGGCGAATCTTCTCAAGTGTCTCGCTGCGCTGACGAGTGGTTAACTCTTCTGCATTGGCCCGAGCACGAGCTCCCTCCCTTTCACGTCGGGCAGTCTCGCGCTTCGATCGAATGAGCTCCATCTGCGCAACGGCCTCTTCCCTTTTGCGCCGCGCAACTGCCACCTGTTCCTGTGCCTCTTGGCACGCTTGTTCAGCTTGCTGAAAGTCCGAAGTAACTTTCTCCATTTCTGATGTCAGGGATCGGATCAAGTCCTCCTGGGCGGAATTTTGTCGTTCCGCTAAAGCTATCTCCCCACGAGCACGCTCAATCGCCGCACCCAACTCCTCCGCACGTTGAGCCTGCATACTCGCCCGCTCCCCGCATCGAACCTCCTCCGCTTGAGCCGCCACAACCTCTCGCTCGGCATCACGCCATGCACGATCCGCGTCTTCTAGCCGTGTTCGCTGACCCCGCACTGCCTGCTCACACGTAGTTTCAGCCAGCTGGGAACGTTCTAACTCTGCCTTGGTTGACGCTTGAGCACTGGAAAGCTCATCGATTTTAAGTAGAAGCTGATCCCTCTGTCTGGCAGAGAGAGCTAAATCAAATCGTTTCAGTTTGTCGAAAATTTCACGATGCCGTCGCGCTTTGCCCGCCTGGCGTTGCAACGATCCAATCTGGCGTCGAACTTCCCGCAAAATATCGGCCAAGCGCAGAAGATTCGCCTCTGTCCCCTCAAGCTTTCTTTCCGCTTCTCTTTTCTGGACTTTAAAACGCATCACGCCAGCAGCTTCTTCAAAGATTGCACGGCGATCCTCTGGTTTGGAGGAGAGAATCTGGTCAATCTTTCCCTGCTCCATGATCGAGTAGGCTGCGCGGCCGATACCGGTATCTAGAAAAAGTCTCTGAATATCCTTAAGCCTGCAATCGACCCCGTTAAGCGCGTATTCTCCCACCCCGTCACGAAATACCCTGCGAGTAATCTGGACCTCATGGTAATCGGTCCCTAAAACAGTTTCACAATCACTGAATGTCAGGGTCACCTCCGCCATGCCACTTGCCTTGCGACCCGCTGCTCCGTGGAAAATACAGTCAGCCATCTCCTGCCCACGCAAGGCCTTAGCCGATTGCTCTCCCAAAACCCAACGGATCGAATCGAGGATATTACTCTTTCCAGTACCATTCGGACCGACAATCGCAGTGATTCCCTTATGAAAATCTAAAACTGTTCTATCACAAAAGGATTTGAATCCTTCCAATTCAAGACGTTTTAACTTCATTCACTTCTATGCCTAGTCCCAGACCCTTTTTAGGCAAGTAAATCCAATATCTAGTGTGAATACATTGTTATGTATCTACATATGGAAAATATCCCTCTTGCTAGACCCTCCGCTTTTCGTCCATAAGTGAACTTGAATGACCCCTGCAGGATCGAACCCAAAAGCTGAAAGGAAAGAATCTGACTCGATGGGAACCGTTGAGGTTCCTGCCGACCGGTATTACGGAGCCCAAACTGAGCGCTCCCTTCATCACTTCGATATCGCCCATGACACGATGCCCGCTCCGCTCATCCACGCCTTCGGTCACTTAAAACGAGCCTGCGCTCTGGCCAATCAGGAGCTCGGCTTCCTCACAAAGGAAAAGGCTGATCTCATCGTTAAAGCTGCCGCTGAAGTTGCTGAGGGCAAACTGGACGACCACTTCCCGCTTCGCATTTGGCAAACCGGTAGCGGCACCCAGACAAACATGAACGTGAACGAAGTGATCTCCAACCGGGCGATTGAAATGGCCGGAGGAGTCCTCGGTTCAAAAAAGCCGGTCCACCCGAACGATGACGTGAACATGTCGCAATCCTCCAATGACACCTTCCCCACTGCCATGCACCTGGCCGCCGTATCCGAACTCAAAAAGACTCTTCTTCCCTCGGTGCGACAACTCCGCGATGCCATCGACAAAAAGTCGAATGAGTTCAAGGACCTGATCAAAATCGGCCGGACTCATCTGATGGATGCTGTTCCTATGACTTTGGGCCAAGAGTTTTCAGGTTATGTCGCCCAGCTGGATGCGGCCATGACTCGGATCGAAGCATCCCTTCCCGAGCTTTATGAATTGGCTCTCGGTGGAACGGCTG
>JBBAWA010000002.1:0-66050 GCA_040397425.1 Methylacidiphilales bacterium | reverse complement strand
GATCCCGCTGGTTGCCGGCCGAAGCCACCTTCCGTGCGTTCTGGAGATTTTTCCGCGCCTATGTATTCCGACTTGGATTTCTGGATGGGTATCCCGGTTTTTATATCGCTGCCTCGACCTTCTACTCAACCCTCGTCCGCCACACCCGCCTTTTGGAACACAAGCTCTCCAAAAAGCCCCTCCCGCCCAAACCGTAATTAGAATGTGGATTTGTGATTTCGGATATCGAAATTCCGAATTCGAAATTATCGGAGGCCTTTCGATGTTCGTCCGGCCGCTGAAAATATGGCCAACAGTTCCTTGGCCTCCTGCATAAGCCTTATGGCCTCCTGATTTGCCCCGATGCCGGCCTCCAGCATCAACTCCAGCCAATAAACTGTCTCGGAAGCCTCCTTTTCCGCAATCGCCAGCTTGTGGATGAAATCGGCCTTGGACTCTGCACGGTTCGCTTCTCGGTAGTTGGCTCCAATCGAAGTGCCGGATTTTAGAAGCTGCTTGCCCATGGCTTCGCCAAGGTAGTTTTTGGGCAGGCTCTGTAAAAAGCGGATCAAATTCAGTGAGAACCCCTTTGTCCGCTGCTCCAGTTCAGCCTTATTCAATCTTTAGCTCCCTTTGTAAAATCAAAAATCCCAAATCCGAATTCCAAAATGATTTTCCAACAACCTTGTTCATTGCTTTACCCTCAATTCGAAATTCTAAATCCGCATTCCGAAATAGTCTAACTCCCCGCCCTGAAGTTTACGCCTCAACCTCCAAATAACCCATTTCCTGAAAATGCTGATCAAAGGCTAAGGCCGTTCGGATGGCTAACTGTCGCATCGCATCAAAACTCGTCAGATCTACCAAGCTGAGGTTACGACGCTGGGCAATCCGCCACTGCGCGGCGGCACGCTCAAACCCATCGCGACCGACTTCATGTATTTTGCATAAGGGCAACCAGTCGTCCTGAAAGGCCATCACCGCCTCTGCCCCCAACTGTCGCTGAATAAGAGACCAGCTTTCCAGGCGGACATAATCTGTCGTCCACAACGCGCTCTTGCCACTAGCCAGAGCCGACCATTTTTTGGTCGCTTCAGGGTGAAATTTGTCCCCCTTATCTAGTGCGGCCAGAAAAGCCGATGTGTCGATAAAGACAGGATTCACCAACGATCGCCCATGTGCTCGTCGTGCATTTCGGCAAGATTGTTCAGGCCACTGGAAAACTTGCCCATCGATTGTAAGGCACGACGCCATTTTAGATCGGTCTCTTCGGACTCGATCGTCTGATCGAGAGATTGGCGAACGATTTCAGATATACTTTTCCCAGACCCCTTAGATTTAGCCTTTAGTTTTTCGTAGGTTTGGGTCTCAAGCTGTATCTGTGTTCGAATCATGTTGGCATTGTAATGTAATCATGCCATCAGTCAATATGATTAAACTTCGGTGCCTTTCATTTTTTATTGAAAGAGCGGGATAATTATGCAAAATCAGACGATTCCATGATTGCTATCAAGCACTTGAATCCCCAATCACTTGTTTCAAAAAATATTGAAACTAGTACGATGGAAAATTCCGTGATGGATCTGTGTGTTCGACTCTGTTCGTTGTTGGGTTTGCCAAAGTCGGTAGGGCTTATTTACGGTGCTGTCTTTGTTTCACCAAAACCGATCGAGGCCGGACAAATCTGTAAAAAGCTGAAGATTAGCCGGGGGTCTACCAGCCAAGGCCTCCGTTTTCTTAAAGAGTTGGGGGCAATACGTTCTTCGGGTCTAAACGGCAATCGGGCTGAACACTTTGAGGCCGAGGAGCATCTGCGACTTGCCTTGGAAAACTTCATTCTAAAGAAAATATCACCCGCTCTTAAAGAAATCGGCCAGGAGATCGAAAAACTGGAAAAAATAACTCCGGGATTAGATCAGCATGTTCTGGCAGAGAAACTTGATGCCCTCAAAAGGTGGCACAAACACGGAAAGCTTCTCCTGCCGATTGTGACCGGATTTTTGAAAACCATGCCGCTGCTTACACGTAAGTAGGGGTTGGTGTCGGTCCCCAAAAGGGATGCCAAAAAAAAGACAGAATAGGTTGAGTGGGATTGGTTTTGGGATCGCGAAAGCGGGCCCAATCGACCAAGGGCGGCAGCGTGCAGTAGAAATACAAAAAAAAGTAAATTAGAACAAAATGCTTAAAACCCTTAGTCGCCTATGGTCAAAGCTATCCTTTCGCCGGCGAAAGCAGTTTGTCCTCTTGTCTCTATTGATGCTGATGGGGGGAATGGCCGAAGTTGTCAGTCTTGGAGCTGTCATCCCATTCCTCGCCGCTCTTTCATCTCCCGAAAAAGTCCTCGCTAACCCCGCTGTGGGCTCTCTCTTCTCCGCCATCTGCAGTCTGTTTTCTGTCTTCGGGCTAACATTCCCCCAAATTCACAATTACCAATCCCCAATCCCAACGCCCGATTCTCAATCCATGTCATCACTCTTTGATCCTGCCAATCTCCTTCCCGTCCTTGCGAGTGCATTCGCCTTGGCAGCCTTAAGTGCTGGAGCCATCCGCCTCCTCCTTCTCTGGGCTAGCACGAGACTTGCCAATGCGGCTGGAGCCGACCTCAGTCTCGAGGTCTATCGACGCACTCTCTACCAGCCCTACTCCGTACACGTTTCCCGCAATAGCAGCACCATAATCAGTAGTATTACCACCAAAATTGCCTACGTGATCTTGACTCTATCTTCTTGTCTTACGATCAGCACCTCATCGGTCATCATCATCTCAATCGTTGCTGCCCTATTTTATGTCAACCCCACCGTTGCGCTATTGGCCGCTCTTGGTCTTGGGTTGAGCTATGTTATTATCACCAAGATTTCGAGTGAAAAAATGTTGTACAACAGCGACCTAATGGCGAAGGAACAAACTCAGGTGGTCAAAGCTCTGCAAGAAGGTCTCGGGGGGATCCGCGATGTCCTGCTTGATGGCACTCAACCCGCCTACTGCCATATCTATCAAAGAGCCGATGAACCACTCCGACGAGCGCAGGCCAGCATCACATTCATAAGTCAGAGCCCCCGCTTTGTCATGGAATCGATCGGCATGGTTCTTTTTGCCGCTCTTGCGCTAGGGATGGCTCACGGCTCTCAAGGGATGATGACGGCCCTTCCTGTCCTAGGTGCCCTTGCACTCGGAGCCCAACGCCTCTTGCCAGCTCTCCAGCAAGGGTACGCTGCCTGGAGCAGCATCATCGGATACCAATCTTCGACTCAGGAGGTTCTAGAACTCTTGGATCAACCCCTTCCTCCTGAAGCTTCTCAACCACTCCCCGCGCCTCTCGCATTTAAAAAATCGATCCAGTTCGATTCTGTTAAATTTCGATATACCTCCGAAACCCCGTGGGTACTCGACAACCTGTCCTTCAACATTCCCAAGGGAACTCGAGTTGGCTTTGTCGGTAAAACCGGATCGGGCAAAAGCACCTGCCTCGATCTGTTGATGGGCCTGCTCAAGCCGTCATCAGGCCGGATTGCGGTGGATGGAACAGTTATCGACCAACGAAATCTCCGATCTTGGCAACGCAACATTGCTCACGTTCCCCAAGCCATCTACTTGGCAGACACGTCTCTGGCTGAGAACATTGCCTTCGGCATTCCGCCCGAAAATATAGACATGAAAAGGGTGAGGGAAGCCGCTCGGCAGGCCCATATTGCAGATTTTATCGAATCATCTCCCGAAGGCTATCAGGCGCTTGTTGGGGAGAGAGGAATCCGACTTTCGGGTGGTCAGCGCCAACGGATCGGCATAGCCCGCGCACTTTACAAGCAGGCAACTGTGTTAGTTTTTGACGAAGCCACAAGTGCGTTAGATCACGAAACCGAGCAGGCTGTCATGGAAGCCATTGAAGGTCTCAGCTCAGATCTAACGATCCTCATCATCGCACACCGTCTCACAACACTTAAAAACTGCACTCAAATCATCGAACTAGGGCAGCGGGGTGATTTTCACGCAATCTTTTCTACTCGAGCAGTGAGAGGATATTGATTATATACATAACTAAAAATCAGGAATCCTTTCCTCATTTGTCCTTTTGTCTTCAACTTAATCTTAAACAAAAGCATCCATGATCCCATACGGACGCCAAGACATTAACCAAGCAGACATCGATGCGGTTATTGCGGTGTTGAGGTCGGACTTTCTGACCCAAGGACCCTCAATTTCAGCCTTTGAACAGGCTGTCTCTAGCTACTGCGGTGCCCAGCATGCGGTGGCGGTAAATAGCGCCACCAGTGCTCTGCACATCGCATGCCTGGCGCTGGGGGTAGGGAAAAGCGATGTGGTCTGGACCACCCCCATTACCTTTGTCGCCAGCGCCAACTGTGCGCTTTATTGCGGCGCAACGGTGGACTTTGTAGATATCGACCCACGCACCTACAACCTAAGCGCCGACCGTCTGGCCGAAAAACTGGCTACGGCGGAAAAAGCTGGAACCTTACCCAAGGTCGTTATACCCGTTCATCTTTGTGGCCAACCTTGTGACATGGCGCGCATACACGCCCTTAGCCGTCAATACGGGTTCAAGATTATTGAGGACGCATCGCACGCCATTGGTGGAAAATACAAAAGCGAACCCATCGGAAACTGTCGTTACAGTGACATAACCGTGTTTAGTTTTCATCCTGTCAAAATCATAACCACCGGTGAAGGTGGCATGGCACTCACTAACAACGGGCAATTGGCCAGTCAAATGTTACGCCTGCGCAGCCATGGTATCACCCGTGACCCCGCCGAGATGACTCATGCGCCAGATGGTCCATGGTACTACCAGCAGATAGAGCTGGGCTACAATTACCGCATGACCGATATATACGCCGCACTTGGATTGAGCCAAATGAAGAGATTGGATGAGTTCGTCACCCGGCGTCATGCTTTGGCAGCGCACTATGATGAGCTTTTCAAAAACTTACCAATCACAACTCCTTGGCAGCATGCTGATAGTTATTCGAGCCTGCACTTATATGTTCTCCGGGTGCAATCGAGCTATATAAAGTTCACTCGTAGCGAGCTCTTTGAGCGACTGCGGGCGAATGGGATTGGCGTAAATCTTCACTACATTCCTGTATACCATCATCCCTACTATGCCAGCCTCGGATTCAATCCTGCTAAGTTTCCGGAATCGGAAAGGTACTACGCCGAGGCGATAAGCTTACCGATGTATCCAGCACTGACCAAGAAACAACAGCTAGAGATAGCGCGTCTAATGTTCACACCCATCGGGCACCAGACTATATTCTAAAAACCCTAGCGAATGAGGGAAAAAAAGGCTATTACCTAATAAGGTAATGAAAGGCATGGACTAGACTTTCATACTGTCATAGCCATGAATTACTCTTCAGAGTTAGGCAGGCTAGCTTAGGGGCACTCCCGTCGAGCCAATCGCCTTTCCATCTATCCTGATCTAAAGCCAAAGGTCAAAAATATATCCTTGAGACTCCTCGGCACCGTGCGGAAGCCTGAAAACGGATTATCAGCTTCCCATGAAAAAGTGTTATCGAACAACCGCATAGCCCTCGGCACAGTCCAGTTCGGTCAGGATTACGGCATCGCCAATCAGACTGGGCAAGTTCCTCAACCAGAAGCGGAAGCTATGCTACATCTGGCCGGTAGCAACGGAATTGACACACTGGATACCGCCATCGCCTACGGAGATTGCGAAAAAATGTTGGGCAAAGCTGGGGTACGGAGATTTAGGTTGATTACAAAGCTTCCCGAGGCACCAAAAGAGTGTCCCGATGTCAGCCCCTGGGTCCACGAACAGGTCCTTGCCTCCCTTGCCCGTCTTGGTGTTAGTTCTATGTATGGGCTCTTACTCCATCGGCCCGCACAACTTATAGGCGCGCAAGGAACAAATCTTTATCGCTCACTTCAGGAACTAAAAGAGAAGGGGTTGGTGCAGAAAATAGGCTTGTCGATTTATAATCCTCATGACCTAAAGGAAATCAGCAGAACTTTCCACTTCGACTTAATTCAAGCCCCGTTCAATCTTGTGGACCGACGCCTAGAGAAAACTGGCTGGCTAAAGAAACTGAAGGACAGGGGAATCGAAATTCACACTCGTTCCGCTTTTTTACAAGGCTTGCTTTTGATGTCCCCAAAAATTATCCCTGCTAAATTTGCCTCGTGGACTGACCTCTGGAATCGCTGGCACACATGGCTTGCGGAACACAAGTCGGCGGCTGTGGCGACCTCCTTGGCATTTCCGCTCAGCTTTCCCGAGATCGATCGGGTTGTTGTTGGGGCAGATAGTGTGAGTCAACTCACTCAAATCATCGGAGCAACAAAAAATCTTCCAGCAGGTGACTTACCTGAAATGTCGTGTGATGATGAGAACCTAATCGATCCGTCACGGTGGGCTGGCATGTGAAGACAATTGCCATTGTCCAGGCTCGACTGGGCTCCACCCGCCTTCCAGGCAAGGTGATCTATCCGATTCATGGAGTACCCCTGATCGAACTACTTCTGAAACGGCTAGCCCAAGCCAAACGAATCGACACCATCATCGTAGCAACCTCCAAAAATCCAGAAAATAGTCCCCTCATTGAACACATTCGCAAACTCGGCTTTGGCGTGTTTGAGGGAAGCGAAAGCGATGTTCTCGAACGTTATTATCAGGCTGCCAAACCATATCAACCTGATGCCGTGGTCCGCATTACGGGGGACTGTCCTCTGGTTGACCCCCAGTTAGTGGACTTCCTGATTGCCTCTTTTACCTCTCAAAAAGTCGATTATTTAACTAATACAAATCCACCCTCCTATCCTGACGGCCTGGATATCGAGGTGTTTACCTTTAATGCCTTAGAAAAAGCAGTGCGGGAGGCAACTACCACCGCCCAACGGGAACATGTCACTCCATATATTTATGAAAGTGGACTCTTTAAGACAGCCAATATTGCAAACCAAGATGATCTTTCTCGTGAACGGTGGACGGTAGATGAGCCTGATGACCTTAAAGTCGTGGAGGCTATCTTTAAACATTTTTATCCCCGCATAGACTTTAGCTGGACAGAGGTATTGGAATTAAAAAAGAAAAGCCCGAAAGTGTTTCTCCCAAACCAGCATATAGTTCGTAACGAGGGAGCAAAACTCGGCACAGGCCAAAAACTCTGGAAACGGGCAAAAACCATTATCCCAGGGGGCAACATGCTTCTATCGAAGCGACCCGAAATGTTTCTACCCGACCAGTGGCCCGCCTACTTCAGCAAGGCCAAAGGTTGCAGGGTTTGGGATTTGGACGGGAAAGAGTACATCGATATGTCGATAATGGGCATCGGCACGAATATTCTTGGCTATGGCCATCCCGAGGTGGATGAGGCAGTACGTCAAGTCATCGACAAAGGGAACATGTCCACCCTGAACTGCCCCGAAGAGGTTTATCTGGCGGAAAAACTGATTGAACTCCATCCGTGGGCCGAAATGGTTCGCCTTGCTAGGTCAGGGGGAGAGGCGAATGCAATAGCAATTCGGATCGCCCGGGCGGCAACTGGTAAGGAGAAGGTGGCGATCTGTGGCTACCACGGATGGCACGACTGGTATCTATCAGCCAATTTGCAGGATGACAAAAGTTTAGATGGTCATCTTTTGCCCGGATTAGAGCCCCAAGGTGTCCCTAGAAATCTTCGTGGAACGGTTTTCCCCTTCAACTATAATAATTTTTCGCAACTGGAAAAGTTGGTGAAAACTGATGACATCGGCGTCATCAAAATGGAAGTCATGCGAAATCAGGGTCCGCAGGACAATTTTTTACAAAAAGTAAGAAAATTGGCTACGGACCGCGGGATCGTGCTGATCTTTGACGAGTGTACCTCAGGCTTTCGGGAAACTTATGGGGGGCTCCACCTGAAATATGGGGTGAATCCTGATATGGCCATGTTTGGAAAGGCCTTGGGGAACGGGTATGCCATCACCGCAGTCATCGGAAAGAGAGAGGTGATGGAGGCAGCCCAAAAAAGCTTTATCAGCAGT
The DNA here is from genome assembly GCA_040397425.1 of Methylacidiphilales bacterium. Classification (GTDB taxonomy): domain Bacteria; phylum Verrucomicrobiota; class Verrucomicrobiia; order Methylacidiphilales; family Verrucolacustridaceae; genus Verrucolacustris. The sequence goes on along the minus strand of JBBAWA010000002.1, from coordinate 58,070 downwards.
ACCTTTTGGACCGAGAGGATAGGTCCTGCCGCTGCATTAAAAACATTAGAAGTGATGAAAAGGGAAAAGTCCTGGGAGCAAATCACTGAGACAGGTGGCACGATACGTAAAGGGTGGCAAAGTTTGGCGGATAAGTATGGGCTTGAAATCGAACAGTGGGGTATTCCGGCCTTGGCGGGTTTTACTATCAAAAGTCCGCATGCACTGGCCTACAAGACGCTAATCACCCAAGAGATGCTGAAAAAGGGGTATCTCGCGGGGAACAGCGTCTATAGCTGCATTAAGCACAAACCGACACTTCTCCAAAAGTTTTTTTCTGGCCTCGATCAAGTATTTTCTCTAATAAAACAGTGCGAAGAGGGATGTGATATAAAAACCATGCTCGATGGGCCAATATGTCATTCGGCATTCAAGAGATTAAACTAATAAGGAAATAAAAATGAAAATAAAACCAACAAAATACTATATACAAATTATTGACCAAATAGAAAAAGTCCGAACAAAAAATAACGTTAACTGGATGGATGTTCTTCGTATCGCATTTAAAAATGATCCTGAGGCTGCCAAAAAATGCTTAAGAAAGATAAACCTTCAAGATCAACAAATAAGCCGACTAGCGAGGAAGCTTTGTCTTTAAATATGAAAAACAGAGCTGATAATTTAAATTATAAAAACAAAGAGTCGATTCGAGATTTTTGGGACTCAAGAGCAGGCCTTGGTTTGTGGGCGGGCACTAATGATATAGTCGCTAAAGAAATTGAAATGGCAGCCTTAGAAAAGTATATTTTTGACGGGATGAAGATCCTAGAGGCTGGATGTGGTAATGGCGTTTCTGCAATCCATATTGGCAAAAAGTTTCGCGTAGATATCACCGGCTCTGACTTTTCCGCTGAGATGGTAGTGGCAGCTAAAGATCTCCTTAAAAATCAACAACTTGTTGGGAAAGTCAGTTTCCAGCAACTAGATATATTATCATTGGGAGATGCCGAAGACACATATGACCTGATTTTCACCGAAAGAGTTCTGATAAATCTAACTTCTTGGGAAATGCAAAAAAAGGCGATCCTCAATATTTTTAAAATGCTAAAGCCTAATGGAACATTTTTAATGTTAGAAAATAGCGCTGAGGGCCTAAGTCAAATGAACATTTTAAGGGGAAAAATAGGATTACCAGCAGTTGTCGCTCCTTGGCATAATCGTTATTTAATTGATGCTGAGATCAGAGATATACAAGAACCGGACATAGTTCTTGAAAAAATCGACTACTATAGCTCGACATACTATTTCTTGAGTAGGATTGCCAATGCACACTTGGCTCAAAAAGGGGGTGTGGAGCCTGACTATAATTCGTCTTTGAATCGGTTGGCATTACAACTTCCGTCTATTGGTGAATTTGGTCAAGGGCGTATTTGGGTTTGGAAAAAAGCCGCTTGAATGCCCACCCTTTTATGGGCGGATTTGGTGCATCTCTTGGTTCTGGAGAAAAATACGCCCCATTTATAATTGCTGAAATATCTGGCAATCATAACCAATCCCTTGAGCGGGCGCTGGAGATTGTTGAGGCAGCCGCCAGAGCAGGGGTACATGCAGTCAAGCTTCAGACATATACTGCCGATACCATGACCCTGGATCTGAAAGAACATGAATTCTTTATTTCCGACGATAGCAGCCCTTGGAAAGGCCAAAGCCTTCATGACCTTTATAATATCGCACATACCCCTTGGGATTGGCACAAGCCCATCTTTGATCATGCAAAAAAACTCGGGCTCATCTGCTTCAGCACGCCTTTTGATGAAACGGCGGTAGAATTTTTGGAGAAGTTGGAAGCACCGGCCTATAAAATCGCCTCTTTCGAAAACACAGATCTTCCCCTGATTCAGCGTGTAGCGGCGACTGGTAAGCCAATAATTATTTCGACTGGGATGGCTAGTCAGGAAGAGCTGGATGAATCGGTGGATGCCGCACGAAAAGCGGGCTGTAAAGATTTAATTCTACTCAAATGTACAAGCACATATCCAGCTACCCCTGAAAATAGCAATCTCTTAACCATCCCCTATCTCAGGAACCGGTACGGATGCGAAGTCGGCCTTTCCGACCATACCCTCGGGATTGGGGTGGCCATAGCCAGCGTTGCGCTTGGTGCAACCGTCATTGAGAAGCATTTCACCCTGAAACGAGCGGATGGAGGAGTAGACAGCGCTTTTTCTATGGAACCGGGCGAAATGAAAGAGCTCGTCGAAGAAACAAAGCGCGCCTGGCAATCTCTGGGCGAAGTGTTTGTTGGTCCCACAGAAGCCGAAAAGTCCTCCATTACCTTTCGGAGGTCGCTTTACATTGTCAAAGACCTAAAGGCAGGCGATGTGCTAACCAAAGAAAATGTCCGCGCCATTCGTCCTGGTCTTGGACTGCCCCCAAAGTATCTGGACCAAATATTGGGGAAAAAGATCAAAAGTGGCATGAAGATGGGGACAGCTCTTGCTTGGAGTATGATTGGGTAAAGAATGAGTGAGTGTGTCTCAAGGGAAGTTGGGAAGCAGCAAAATACTACATGTGATTGACTGAAAAATAAAAGTATTTGAGAATCGCTGCTACAATTGAAGCCCGCATGACTTCAAGTCGGTTGCCTGGGAAGGTCCTGCTTCAAGCTGCAGGCAAACCAATGCTAGAACATTTGGTAAACAGAATGCGCGCCGTTCCCTCACTTCGCGGGATCGTACTTGCGACAACTACGAATAGGACAGACGACGTACTCGAAGAATTTTCAGTTAAAATGGGAATAAGTTGTTATCGGGGCAGTGAAAACGATGTCATGAGCCGGGTTATTGGCGCGGCAGAATCAGAAGGAGCAGATATCGTTGTCGAAATTACAGGCGATTGCCCAATTATAGATCCTAAAATAGTAGAGCAAACAATCAGCATGTTTAAGTCAAATGAAGTTGATTATGTAAGCAATGGCCACATCAGGAGCTTTCCGGATGGCATGGATACCCAAGTATTTCGATTGGACGCATTAAAACGTTCCGCTGCGATGACGAACGACCGACTGGACCGCGAACATGTCACTCTGCATATCCGGAATCATCCTGAATTATTCACCCATGTCTATCTAGTCGCGCCACCGGAGCTTCATTGGCCGGAGTTGGGGCTGACTCTTGATGAGCCCAAAGATTACGAACTGATAAAAAAGATCATTGAATATTTCGAACCTAATCAACCGCTCTTTACCTGCTTAGACGTGATTCAACTTCTGAAACAAAGGCCAGATTGGACCTCGATCAACCAATCCGTGATTCGTAAAGGAGACGCATAAGAAACGCGCAGTCGATGATCGCCGTGGTCAGTCATGATGCTGGAGGGGCAGAAATCCTAAGTAGTTGGCTTCTTCGATGCTCCGAAAGCTATTGTCTCGTGCTGGATGGGCCTGCGAAGGCGATATTCGAACGAAAACTCGGTGCCGGCAAAATCACTCCGCTGTCTGAAGCAATCGATCGATGCGACTGGGTTTTATGCGGCACCAGCTGGCAGTCAAATCTCGAACGCCAAACAATAGCCTTGGCAAAAACTGCAGGGAAAAGAGTCGTGTCGTTTCTGGACCACTGGGTAAATTACAAGGAGAGATTCCAAGGCAAAGCTGCGACACAACTCCCAGACGAAATATGGGTTGGAGATACTGACGGGGAAAATCTAGCCAGAAAGAATTTTCCAGATTTGCCTGTAGTCTTAAAAGCTAATCCATACTTCGAGGATCTTCAGATTGAGCTAGAGAAGATGCAGTTAGCATATAGAAGAGACTCTAATAAATGCTCGGCACTATATGTTTGTGAGCCAATCCGCAAACATGCCCGTTTGCAGCATGGAGATGAGCGTTATTGGGGGTATTCCGAAGAGGAAGCGCTGGAGTATTTTATCAAGAATATCTATGCGATAGGCATGAAATTGACCCATATAAAAATTCGGCCACATCCTTCTGAAGATAAAAATAAATACAATTGGGTAAGACAAGGCAGCCAGGTAGAAGTCAATATCGGGGGCGGGGAAACGCTTCTTGAGGAAATTGCTGGCTCAGATGTGGTTGTAGGGTGTGCCAGCATGGCCATGGTTGTAGGCTTGCTGGCTAAAAAGCGTGTTATCTGCTCGATCCCTCCAAGCGGGGGATTGTGTCCGCTGCCGCAAAAAGAAATCGAACATCTGCATATCCTTGCATCGAATATGAAGGCTGTTCCGAATGCGTAAAAAATGTCTCGTGGTAGGCTTGGGCCAAATCGGAATGGCTTATGATCTGAGCCTTGATCCAGCTAGATTTATCAGCACCCACGTCCGAGCCCTTTCTGTTCATCCTGCATTTGAATTGGCCGGCGCTATTGATTCATCCGAAAAGCAGAGGCATTTGTTCGAGCAGCACTACAAAAAACCTAGCTTTTCAAGCCTTTCGGAATCACTTCAAAAAATAAAACCAGAAGTTCTTGTCATTGCAACCCCCACCAGCACCCATCTTGCTGTTTTGGATCAAGTTCTTGGGCAATGCTCTCCCCAGGCAATTCTTTGTGAAAAGCCTCTTGCTTACGAGCCTTTGGAGGCAATCAGGATGGTTGCACTCTGTGATAAAGCCGGAACAAAATTATTTGTAAATTATATGCGCCGTGCTGATTCTGGTTCGCTAGAGGTTAAAAAACGTATTGAGTCCTGTAAAATTTCGTCCCCAATCAAAGGAGTCGCCTGGTATTCCAAGGGTTTTCTGCACAATGGATCGCATCTTTTTAATCTCCTGGAATTTTGGCTTGGCGCTTTTAAGAAGGGGAAGGTATTGGATGCGGGCCGCCTTTTGGACGATCAAGACTCAGAACCAGATGTGCAGGTCGAGTTTGAGCGAGGGAAGGTGGTTTTTCTGGCGGCTTGGGAAGAGGCATTTTCACACTGCGCGATAGAACTTCTTAGCCCCTCGGGTCGTTTAAGATACGAGAACGGCGGCGGGGTCATCGCCTGGCAACCAACGCGCTCCGACCCCCACATTTCAGGCTACAAGATACTCCAGGAAGAGCCCGAAATGATTGCCAACGGCATGGATCGGTATCAATATCACGTTGCAGATCAACTCGCCAACGCATTGGCAGGGGGGAAACATGTATTATGCACTGGCAAAGAGGCACTTGCAACGATTGAGGCAATGCACAAAATTATTCATCAGAGATCATGAAGGGAGTAGAAAAATTAGCCCTCTATGGTGGTCCTAAAACCATCACCAAGCCACTCAAACGCTATAACCCTATCGGCAAAGAGGAGGTTGCCGCGGCGAAAATGGTTGTAGAGTCGGGAGTTCTTTCGCAGTTCCTAGGCTGTTGGGATCCGGACTTCTATGGGGGGCCTATGGTGCAAAAGTTTGAACGAGCCTGCGAAAAATACTTCAAGGTAAAGCATGCGATCACGGTAAATTCCTGGACATCGGGATTAGTAGCGGCTGTGGGAGCGATTGGAATCGAGCCTGGCGATGAAGTGATTGTGACCCCGTGGACGATGTGTGCTAGTGCCACAGCAATTCTCCATTGGAATGCCATTCCGGTTTTTGCAGACATCGAGCCAGAAACATTCTGCCTCGATCCAAAATCCATTGAAGCTAACATTACACCACATACCAAAGCTATCATGGCCGTCGATATCTTTGGCCATTCCTGCGATATTGATAAAATCATGCAAATCGCAAGAAAGCATGATCTCAAGGTCATCGGCGACACCGCCCAGGCTCCGGGAACATTCAACCGCGGGCGGTTTACTGGAACGATGAGCCATGTCGGCGGATATAGCTTGAATTATCACAAACACATTCATACCGGGGAGGGAGGCATCCTTGTCACAAACGACGGCAAGATCGCCGAACGGCTTCAGTTAATTAGAAACCATGCCGAGGCTGTCGTGGCAGGCAAGGGTGTAACCAACTTGAGGAACATGGTGGGGCATAACTTCCGCTTGGGCGAGATCGAGTCTGCGATCGGTATCGAGCAACTAAAGAAACTAAAGGGTTTTGTGGAAGGTCGACAGCGTGCAGCTAAACGCCTTACCGACGGATTAAGGGGGTTGGTGGGGTTGCGAACCCCAGTCGTCAAGACAGCTTGTACTCACGCTTATTACATGTACCCGATGATCTTGGATACAGATCAACTCGGTGTTACACGCGCAAAAATCCATTCCGCATTGGAAGCGGAAGGGATAACTGGCCTTGCAGCGGGTTACGCGAATGTGCACCTGCTGCCCATGTATCAGAAAAAAATAGCTTATGGATCAATGGGATTCCCATGGTCATCAGATATCTGCAAGCGTGAAGTGAGCTACGCCAAAGGCATCTGCCCGGTTGCAGAGAAACTGCACGACAGGACCTACCTCGGCCTTGAAATGTGCCTGCACGAATTTAACAACAAAGACATAAACCTTATAATAAAAGCGTTTATAAAGGTCTGGAATAATTTAATATGTCTAAAATAAGAGCTGTAGAATTCAATAAGCTTCCTAATATAATTAGCTCAATAGGGAATCTTATAAGCAAAGACTCATCACCAATAAAACCCAAAAACGAAAAAGAAATAAAAAGAGAATTTCAACATGAAAAATGGAAAAATCTTCTTAAGAAAATAAAAAATACAAAAGATTTATCATTACATAACATTGAAAAAATACAAAACGATAATCTTTTAAAAACAGCTTTTTATTTCAAAAATAGGTTTTACTTATCAGATAATACAAGGATTCACCAAGAGCATATAAAGTTATATTCAGAGTTTCTAAAGCCTTATATAAAGAGCGCATCATGCTTAATTGAATTTGGAGCCGGATATGGTTCAAAAATATTAGGCCTTTCGCAAAACACTGAGTTTTCAAAACTTAGTCTTTATGCGGGGGAGTATACGCAGGCTGGTTGTTCGTGCATAAAGATTCTCGCTAAAGCTCTAAAAGCAAATGTTAATGTAGGATTTTGCGATTTTATAAATTGTAAATCTGATTTTAAAAAGATACCCCCGAATGGAATAATATTTACATCCTACGCCGCCCATTACATACCACAAATACCGAGAAACTTTGCGGATTTTCTTTTATCGTTTGAACCAAAAATAATTATAAACTTTGAGCCCGTTTATGAATTATTGGATAAAAAAACGATACACGGGTTACTTTGTAGAAAGTATATGGAACAAAATGATTACTCAAAAAATTTATTCTCTATAGTTAAAAAGAATTGCACAAAAAAAAACTTATCTTTGAAGGTCACAAAAAATGTAATAAGTAGCAATCCATTCCTTCCAATTTCAGTTCTTGAATGGGGGCAGCGATTAAAGTGACAAAAATGTTTGATTTTGTTTTCATCGGCACAGGTGCCCCCTGTTTATTAGAAGCTGCGTTCTGGAGTTTAAAAGGCAAGTCCGTCTTAATGATTGACCAAGAGAATGAAATTGGGGGAGCCTGGAAATCCTTAAACATTTTTGGTTATACAAATGTAGAAAATGCAGTGCATTACTTTTTGGACAATACCTTAGGAATAAAATTCTTACAAAATAAATTAAATGTGCCTATTGAAATATCAAGCAAAAAGTACAGAGTATTTCAATTTCCGCTTAGTGTATCCATCAAGCTGCCTTTTGATAATAAATTCGGTAAAGTCATATCATGTTTTATTGGAAACTTTCCCCAAAAAATAAACTATATTATTAAAAGTATCATCGAACCGAATAAAAAGTCGTTTTATATAAAAGGTGGCGCCCCTATTCTTTTGAAAAGAATTAAAAAGCTTCTGAAAAAAACAAATGTACAGTTTCTTATGGCAACAAAACTTACAAAAATAGTAAAAAGGAGAAACTACCTTATTTTAAGTGCCGGGGAAAAAAGATTAAAAGCAAAAACAGTATTCTTTTCACATGGCACTAGACTAAGCTTTCTTAATAAAAAAAGTCGCAAAATAATAAAAGAAAAGAATTATCGTCGACCATCAATTCATTTACTAATAAAAGACGATGATGAAGTCCCAGGCAACGAGTTTATTTTTTGTGATGATAAAATGATAAAATATGTACATAATATTACTAGATTCGCAAAAAAAAGAGGAAATAGAACCCCTAATCAAAAAATCTTTGTAATAGCTCTTCAACCAAATATTTTAAAGAATAACAAAACTATTCAAAATATCTTTAAAAAACTAAAAACCTCAGGCTGTATTAGTAAAAATGCCAAATTACTACAATATTTTTGGCAGGAAATATATCTGCCTAGAATTAATGACAGTGATTTATTTAAACTGAAGGCCCTTTATGATCCATTTGGTAAAATACTGTTTACAGAAAACTTTACTTTTGCAATTGCAAATCGAGCCAAAGCATGGTCAACTATTTTCAAATCTTTTAAATGTTGAGACAAAAATAATATGAATAGAAAAAGTGATATCATTAAGCCGCTAAACACTGAGGATTATGTTCCTCAAGTTGTCAAACGTATATGCGCCAAAATCTCTCAAGAGTTTGGGAAAAATGTCATTTTATATGGATTTTGCGATAATATGAAGTGGCTATATCGCATTCTAAGTGAGCAAAAATACAACATTATCTTAACAGATTGGAGAATCAAGTATCAAAACTTTGATTGTGGCGGAAAGCAAATAATTTCTATAGATAGAATAAAAAAATCAAATAAGAATTTAATTGTTATGTGTCTAGACGAAATAGATCAAATGAAGGATGGAATGATTTATTTAATGAATAAGAATCTGGTAAATATTCCGGTTATTTATGATTATTCTTGGGAGCATGATCCATTCTGTCATGAAGAGCCTTTTCGAAGTATAGCACATAAAGCACAAAAACGAGCTACTTCAATGATATCAAAAAATCAGCTTTTCGATTTAATTCAAATAGTAGGTCTAACTAGAAACGTTCCTGGAGATATTATCGAATTTGGCTCATTGCATGGAGGCTCGGGTGCAGTGATTGCAGAAGCTGTAAAATATTTTGGAACAAAACCGGTTTGGCTTTTTGATAGTTTCAAAGGTATCCCAAAATCTAAATACGGATTAGATTACAGATGGGAAAATTCTTTTAGTAATAATTCTTATAAAGAAGTTTGTGAGGCATTTAAAGATTTACCATTTGTAAAAATAGTAAAAGGAAATATTTTAAAAACATATTCTCGTGTTAAAAACAAAATTTCTTTTGGATACCTTGCTAGTGATACACTAGAAAGCGGTGAAGTGCTTCTAAATTTTATGTGGCCAAGACTCTCTAAGGGTGGAATTATTGCAATTTGCGATTATGGGTCGTATCCTAATTGTATTCCGCTCACAGCATATACAGATAAGTTTTTCCAGCATAAAAAAGATGCAGTAGTTTATCATCCATTAAATCTTGGTTTATATATACTTAAGAAATAAAATTCTTTCATATCATATTATAAAAAGTAAAACAAAGTATTCTCTAATAGTAACTAGGTTCAATACCGAAGTATTAAAGCAAAAAAAAGTTTTACTTTTAAGTGAGTGGTGCAGGTCTTTTGATTTAGATAAACGGTTTTTAGAAAAAACATCTCTAGCACGACCTTATGGATGTAATTTAAGTCAAAAAAACATTGATTTCACGTTTGGTCGGTTCTTAGAAAAAAAACTTTTAAATGAATTGGGTGTTATATTAAATCGGTACCATAAAAAAAACTTCAGTAAAAGGTTTTGGACAATTATTTTAGGCCACTGGCTACGAAGATTCGTTGATGTATCAATCAATCGAGTTAAATCAATTCAAATGTGCGCAAAAGATTATAATATAACCTCTTTATTCATTTATAAGAATCAAGATTATCTAATTCCAACAAACTCTTTAAGCGCGATTCACATGTTTAATAATGACTATTTTAATTCCTTTTTATACCTTAATGCCTTTAAGGCACTAAACAAAAAAATTAATGTTTCTTATTTATCTAATAATATAAAAAATATAAATAAAAAAATACTAAAACAGCCTCAAAATTGGATTAAAAAATATATTTATTACCTAGTACACATTTATCATAAATATATTGTAAGATATATAAATCATAGTTTAATTATAAACTCATATTTGCCACGCAACGTTGAAATTCTACTAAATCTTAAATTAAAACAACTTCCTGTATTTAGTCTTTTTACTGAATTTCAGTATGATAAACCAGATATTAAATTAAGAAATGAACTTAAATCAGGTTTAAATAAATCTACTCAAAATCCAGTTGAACGTTTTATAAGAGAACATATTTTTGATTGCATGCCGCAGTCATACTTAGAAAACTTTCAGTCCCTCGATAAATGCATAAAAGATAGAGGTTGGCCTGAAAATCCGAAAATAATCTTTACTAGTAATAACTTTGATACAGATGATGCATTCAAAAAGTATGCTGCAGAAAATGCTGAGAGAGGCTCAAAATATATTTGTGCCGCTCATGGAGCCTATGGAGTCTGGCGCCATCATATGAGAAATACTCCCGAAGAAACTACACCTGACAAATTTATCAGTTGGGGATCGCTAAAAATAAATAAAAACTATGTGCCTGGTTTTGTTTTAAAATATCCTAAATCAGCGAGATTAAAAAACGATAAAGGCAAATACCTTTTATTTGTTCTCAGGAGTCATGAGAATCGAATCTTTTCGTGGGATGAATCATTTGAATATAAAAAATATTTTTTAGATCAACTAAAATTTGTCAAAAAGCTAAAATATAGACCGAACGCTATGCTTCGACTTCGGAAAAGTTCTGGGCAATCGGATCTTTATTTTGGCGAGCAAGAGATCTGGCAAAAACTTAAAAATAAAATAAAATACGATAAGAACAGAAAAATAACAAAGAGTTACCAAACTGCGAAAATCGTGGTTTTTACCTATGACTCTTCCGGAATCCTTGAAACTTTAAGTGCTAATATCCCGACCTTGGCATTCTGGCAAAATGGTTTCGAGCATTTACGTGAAAGTGCAAAGCCCTACTACAAGTTACTGGTCGATGCTGGAATCGTCCATTTATCAGCTGAGTCAGTGGCGAAAAAGGTAAACGAGGTTTGGAATGATGTACATGAGTGGTGGGGCCAAAGCAAAGTACAACGTGCAAGGGTAAAGTTTTGTGAGCGATATGCGAGGTTAAGTGAAAATCCTTCTCATGATATAATTAAAATATTTTCGTCATAGTCAGAAGCGAAACGTGTAAAGAAAATATGTGATAACATTCCTTCTTGTTTGGGGGGTTGCTAGCTTCCAGACACCACGCAAAGTATTCGTATGAATTCTGTGTAACCACAATCAATTTGACATTGACCAGACCGGAAATTGAAAATTATATATATTTGTGACTAATCTTAAAGATAATTACGACTTAGCCGGAAATAGGTTTTGGGATGCCTACTGGGAAAAGCTAAGATTGCCTTGTGTTATCAACGAGGACTTTAGTTTTGATCGGTGTCTTAGCAGAGTGTTGCGGAAGCGCCTGGGTCAAATTACTCTTGGCCAGAGTCACGATGGCAAAAGTTCAGTTTTCGAGATTGGTGCCGCGCCGGGAAAGTGGCTCACCTTATTCCCTCCGGAGCTTTATAGTGTATCTGGGCTTGATTATAGCGAGAGGGGGCTACAAGCCCTGCGCCGTAATCTCGAATTACTCGGAATTAAACCATGGAGACTTTACGAGGGAGATTTTTTTAAGGTTGAGCCATCAATGAGCTTTGATGTTGTCTTATCATTGGGTTTTGTGGAGCATTTTGACGACCCTATGTTAGTTATTCGGCGGCATCTCGATTGGTTGCTGCCGAACGGGGTCCTTATAATCGGGGTCCCAAATTTTACCGGGCTTCATGGGTTATTCCAGCGGATGCTTGATCCGACTGTTCTTGCTAAACACAATACTTCGATAATGACCAAGTCGTTTTTCGATGAATTAGAAAGATCACTCAATATTCAGCAGCTTAGCTGCGATTATCTGGGTTCGTTCGAACCCGCCTTACCTATGACCTACAATCGCACGTCGATGAGCAATATATTTCCAAAAGCTATCCTGCGGGCAGCAAGTTTCGCCCGTAAATGGCCCCACTGGGATCACTTCAACTCGCCTTTCTTCTCTTCATATATACTTACTTTTTACCGAAAGACCCGCTGAAATATGGGCGTAGGAGTTTTTTTTGAGAATTACGTGGTTGGCGGCGGAAGCCGGTATGTCATCGACTGCGTGAGTCACCTCATATCGAGCGGTAGGACTGTCACGCTTTTCTCTAATCCAGAAGCCCTTTCCCAAAAAGAAATTGCTCACTTGCCTGGACCGCTAAGACATGTTTCGGTGGCCTTTTTTGATCGAACCCAATCTGTAACACGGATCATCGGCAAAAATCATCTTGGCAGAATCTTGAGCAGATGCCTCATTTTCATGAGGCCCCTAATGTTTCTTTTCAACGTTGTTAATGCATGGCGAAAAATAGGCAAAAACAAGTTTGATATGTTTATATCGTTCAATGGAGGATATCCAGCGTCAGAGCCTTCTCTCTCAGTTGTTGTAGCCTCTCACCTGCGTGGAATTAAGAGTATCCTTGTAGTGCTGAGTTCGCCTCAACCTCGGCGAAATATTATTCCTGGGTACGATTTCGTTCTTGATTTCATTGTGTTTCGGGTAGTTCAAAAAATAATCGTCAATTCGAAAATGCAAGGGGATCTAATGGTAAAACGACGCCATGCTCCGAAGAAAAAAATATGCGTCGTGCCGAATGGCCTACCAGAAAGAATCTCTCGGCCAGCATTTCAGCGCTTGAGCCGAGGTGATATAGTAATAGGAACGGTAAGCCGACTAGACCCTGCCAAAGGCCTCCAGCACCTTATTCGTGCGCTTCCAATACTCGGCTCACAAAAGCAGCTACGTCTTCGCATCATCGGAGACGGAGAACATCTCGCCCACCTGAAGAAAATATCGAAACAGCTCGGGGTCGATTCTCAAGTGCATTTCGCTGGTTTTCTGGAAGAGGCTGAACTCGAAAAGGAAGTAGAAAGATTTGATATTTACGCTTTTCCATCAGTCTGGGAGGGATTCCCATACGGTGTTTTGGAAGCCATGCGAGCCGGCCTTCCAATCGTCGCTACGGACGTCGGAGGAATACCCGAAGCCATTCGCCACGGCATTGATGGATTACTTGTGACGCCTGGCTCAGCTTCGGCCCTCGCCAAAGGAGTTGGAGAACTTATTAACAACCCGGTGCGTGCTAGGAGCTTCGGTGCATCGGCACGCCAAAGGTATCAAACTAACTTCACCTCTCAGAAAATGAAGCAGGCTTTTGACGCAGTGATGGTCTCTGTTTAAAAAACGAAACTCCCTAAAAAAGAAAAATTAAAATATGTCTTTAATATCTGCAATTAATCCGACAAACAATTATGTAAATGCTTTGACGGGCTGCCTTGATTCGTTAGTGGTGTAGGCCTGATCAGATTGTGAAGTTATCGTGAATAAGGATAAATTTTCAGATAATACCTTGCCAGGGGTCGAAGGTTATCTCAGGGCAGTTTTTGAGCAAGGCGAGTTTTGCGAAAACCTCAATGGTGCGGCAGTAGCGAAGAATGTTGATTTCTCGTTTTGCGTCGGGGGAAAGTAGCGCACGGTTGTCGAGCCCTTGACAAAAGTTTATCACTATCCCTCATTGATCACGCGATCAGATCTGAGGGCGATTTACTCGAAAAAAATCTCCACACACAACTACCATTATTATAAAAACATTTTGAAGGGCTAATTTAAACGGCATGTTGCTGGTGGTTGGCTTTAGGTTTCTTTTTACATCCCCTTCCAAGAACGAAGTGCAAAGCTGGACTCGGAATTTGAGAGGAAATCAGGGATACCTTCGTTTCTTGCAAGCAGAGCTTGTCTTTGAAGGCTCTTCTGCAGACGATAGTCCTACCAATTTGTCGAATGAATCTGCGAGAAAGTAAAATTTTGGTTACAGGAGCAGATGGCTTCATTGGAAGCCATCTGGTCGAGGCGCTTCTTGCACGTGGGGCATGCGTTAGGCCATTTGTCTTTTATAACTCCTTTAATTCTTGGGGTTGGCTCGATTCCCTTTCCCGCGAGCAGGCTCGCAAGTTAGATGTTTTTGCCGGCGATATTAGAGATCCTCACGGCGTTTCAGCAGCAATGGTGGGATGCGATCTCGTATTTCATCTTGCAGCGTTGATCGCTATTCCGTTCTCGTATCATTCACCTGATTCATATGTGGACACGAATGTGAAGGGCACTTTGAACGTCCTTCAAGCTGCCAGGCAGCACGGACTCCGGAAGTTGGTCGTGACATCTACCTCAGAGGTCTACGGGACGGCAAAGTATGTCCCGATTGACGAGCGGCACCCTTTCCAAGGGCAGAGCCCCTACAGCGCAACCAAAATCGGAGCGGATCGCCTTGCGGAATCCTTCTGCCGGTCATTCAACCTCCCAGTTACCATCTTGCGCCCATTCAATACATATGGGCCGCGACAGTCTGCGCGTGCATTTATTCCAACAGTAATTACGCAGCTTTTAGCCGGCCGAGAAGAGATCGAACTCGGAAACCTCACTCCTACGCGGGATCTGACCTTTGTCAAAGATACCGTGGAGGGTTTCATAGCGGTGATGGAGTCGGATGCCACGACGGGGGAAGAGATCAATCTTGCCAATGGTGTGGAGCATTCTATCGGTGAGGTGGCGCGTGAGTTGATTGTACAGATCAATCCCGATGCGAAAATAATCGCAGACCCGCGGCGCGTGAGGCCGGAGAAGTCGGAAGTGGAGCGCCTCCTTGGCAACAACAAAAAAATGCGAGAGATGACCAGCTGGACGCCCCGAATTGGGCTTCAGGAGGGACTTAAGGAAACCATCTCGTGGTTTCGCATTCCGGAGAACTTGGCCCGCTACAAAGCGGAGATCTATAGTCTGTAGTGGAACCAGCTACATGAGAGCAGTCATTCTTGCCGGAGGCCGAGGAACGCGTCTACGTCCTTATACCATCACCCTGCCGAAACCCCTCGTTCCAGTTGGTGGTGAAATGCCCATCATTGAAGTGATTATTCGCCAGTTGTCCAGAGCCGGATTTGAGAGGTTGACCTTTGCTGTCAACCACAAGGCAAATTTGATTCGGGCTTTTTGCGGTGATGGATCGCAATGGGGTCTGCAGATTGATTATTCGCTAGAGGATGAGCCGCTCAGCACCACTGGACCACTTACTCTGATTGACGACCTACCGGAGAATTTTTTGGTAATGAATGGCGACCTGCTCTGCGATCTCGACTATAGGGCTTTCGTGGAACATCACATTCGGAGTTGTAACGAAATCACGGTTTCGACATATAAGCGAGCGTTGAATAGTGATTTCGGGGTCCTAAAAGTCGATGGGACTGGCGCGGTAAAGGGTTTTGAGGAGAAGCCCATCTTCCATTTTGATGTCAGTATGGGAGTTTATTGTTTGGCGCGATCGGTTGTCGAACGATTGGAGCACGGAAGGCCATATGGTTTCGATCAATTAATGCACGACGCAATACGTAGCAACTGTCGCTTGGAGGCAGTCCCACATCAAGGATTCTGGCTCGATATTGGTCGACCTGAAGACTATGATTTGGCCAATCAAGAGTTCGCCCGCCTCAAATTGCAGTGGAGGCTTTAAGAGTTTAAGTGCCTAAGGAATGACGCCGACTTTTCTAGTCATCGGCGCGGCAGGTTTCACGGGTCGCCATCTTTGCCGCCACCTTAGAGACCGCAACCACAAGGTTGTAGCGGTAAATCGTAGCCCTGCCGCGGATGTGGAACAGTGCGACCTCTTGGATACAGGAGCTCTGACATACTTGCTAGGGCGAGTGCGGCCTTCGAAAATTTTTCACTGTGCTGGTAGCTTCTCGGATAACTGGGATAAAGACTATAAAGCAAACGTTATTCTCACGCAGAACTTGCTTGAATCTGTTTTAGTATCTGGATTGGGGTGTCGGGTTTTTCTCATTGGAAGCGCTGCAGAATATGGGTCGGCTTTTGAAGGCGCAGCGAATGAAGAGATGCCGTTGCTTCCCAATTCCGTCTACGGGGTTACTAAGGCCATGCAAACGGCTTTGATGGGTTACTATTGTCGGCGCTTTAATCTGGACATAGTGGCGGCGAGGACATTTAACCTGTTTGGAGAGGGATGCTCGCCAACGCTGTTTGCGGGGGGTGTGATTCAGCAGGCTGGCGAAGTGGTCGCAGGATCAAAGCAAAAGATTAAGGTCCGTTCTCTCGAATCGAGACGGGATTATTTACCGATCTCAGCCGCAGTTCGCGCCTATCTGCGAATCATTTTGCATGGGGCCAGCGGGGAAGTTTACAACGTCGGGAGCGGGAACCCTATTATTATGTCGTCTCTGCTACAGGAGCTGATCTCTCCATATGGTCTCACAATGGACGACGTAGAGGTTCATGCTGAAACTCAGGGCACGAGAGCCAGCGTTCCCGTAATTTATGCAGACCTGAGAAAACTAAATGGTTTGCCTGCTATTTGACTCCACACAAAATGGTCATCAATTCAAAATCAAACAATCAAATTATAAGGCAGTCGACTGTTTGGATTGTTGAATTTATTCTTTACTACTTCCAAGAACGCATGGCGCAGAAACTCTACCCTGAGGAACTGGATTAACATGTATCTCGAAGCTGAAGGCAGTGCTGCACAATGGTTTGTGTTTTATAGGTAAGTCATGAATGTGCTGATCACCGGTGGTTCTGGACTGCTTGGCAAAGGCTTGTTTGAGACAAGACCGCAAGGAATGTCATTGCAAAGCGTTCATCTTCAGAAATATCGGCTTCCGAGAAAAATGGGAGATCACCGCTCGCTTGATATTAGAAGTAAAAAGTGTGTGGATCGGCTATTTGCAAAGCACAAATTCGAGGTAGTGATTCATGCTGCCGGTATTGCAAGCGTGGATTATGTAAAAAATAACTACGCCGAATCTCTTGAATCTAATATTGTTGGTACTCTCAACATTTCGTCCGCATGTCGGAAAAGCGGAGCCTACCTGATTTATATTTCCTCAAATGCCGTTTTTGATGGGCTTTTCGCCCCATATGCTGAAACCAGCAGACCTAATCCGGTCAATGAATATGGAGAAATTAAGCTGGAGTGTGAGCGCCTGATCGAAAAAACCCATTCCAATGCATGTATTATCCGCCCCATCCTCATGTATGGATGGAATCATCCTGCCAGCCGATCCAACCCCGTCACATGGGTTCTAGAAAAACTGAGGACGGGTCAGAAGATCAATGTAGTAGATGATGTATGGGAGAATCCGCTCTACAACAGAGCCTGTGGAGAAGCCATTTGGAGGGCGATTGAAATGAGGCCCAGCGGTAAAGTTCACCTAGCGGGTGCAGATGTTTTGAATCGGTTTGAGTTAGCTAAAATGACGGCGGAAGTGTTTGGGCTGGATAGCGGACTAATTTCCGCGGTCAAGAGCACGAGTTTTCCTAACCTTGCGCAACGTCCACCCAACACCACTTTCTCAACAAATAAAATGCAAGAGCTTTTGGGGGTAAAACCAGAAAGGATTCGAGCCGGTCTTGAGGATATGAAAAGGCGTGAGGAGAAAAAGTGATCAAAAATCCTTTGATATCCATTATCATTCCGGCCTACAACGCCGAAAAGTTTATTGCCAAGACGCTAGACTCGGTTTTAGCGCAAACGTACAAGAACTATGAACTTATTGTGGTGGACGATGGATCAAGCGATAAAACCGCAGAGGTTGTAGATAAATATCTAAAAAAGAACGATATGCGTGGCCTGTGTATTCGCCAGCAGAATAAGAAGATTGCCGGGGCTAGAAATACCGGTATCCGAGCAGCATCAGGATCATGGATTGCTCTACTCGACCACGATGACCTTTGGTTTCCTCAAAAACTACAAAGCGTAGTCGAGGCAATATCACTTAATCAGAATGTTGATTTAGTTTGTCACAGTCTTATCGTAAAATCATCAGGTAAGAGCTTAGGTATTCTCCGATGCCAATTTCCAGACAGAAACCTAAGCGAGTGGTTGCTGTTTAAATGCAGGTCTTTTCCTCCTTCCGCAACTGTCTTTAAAAAAGAAGCGGCCAAGAAGATCGGACTCTTTTGTGAAAATCCAAACTATGACACTTCAGAGGACCTTGATTTCTGGATTCGATTAAGCCGTATCGCAGTCTTTGTTTCATTAAACCAAGAACTTGGGGAGTATCACCTTGTCCCATCTGGGGCATCTCAAAAAATAATATATCACACTGCAAATGCGCTGCATGTCTTAAATACCCACTTAGCAGAATATCTTGATGGCAAACTGGGACGGCGCAAGCAGCTACAAGCAAGAAGGCGAGTTGCAATGGTATACCGATCCGCCTTAAGGAATCTTACACAAAATCAAAGCTCATTGGCTGAGCAGAGAGAATTCGCAAAAAAGATGATCAACACTTATGCTTATGACATTAAAAACATTGTTACATATATTGCTTGGTATTTAGGAAAAAAAATATGAGAATTACATCCTACACTCATCCAAAACTGCCGACCCAGAATCTCAAAGGAGAAAAAAATGGGTATCTCATTCCTATTTACAACGAAAATGAATCACCGATTCAACCGGCTCAAAAACCATGCCAAGTATATCTAACAGTGGTAGCGCCTGGAGCAATCAAGGGGCCGCATCTTCACATGCAAAGGTGGGGTTTATTTACCTGCATTAAGGGCAATGTTAAGATCATTGTTAAAACTCCCCAAGGATACGAAGATCACTATTCAGGAGAAGATCATGAATATCAAACGATTCAAGTTCCTGCAGGATGGGCAGCTGCGCTGCACAACCAGGGAGACTCTGAGGCATTTGTGCTGAACATGCCCAGTCCGGCATGGACGCCCGAGAACCAAGATGATCATCCGGTCTCTTTTGAGGGCTACAGGTTTTAGTGGGACTTTTTGGTATTGATTCTGCTGAGAGAAAACGGTGCCCTGGCGCGCCAAGAGTAACGTGCGAAAAACTGTAGCATTACTTGGTGCTTCTGGTTACATCGGGAGACACATTATAAAGACTCTAATGTGTTCAGGTGATTGTAAAATTAAAATATTCTCAAGGTCCTCATTTCTTAAGCACGGGAGCTTCAGTGGAAGTGATAACCTAGGGTTTTATGAAGGTGATTTGCTGAATCCAAAATCGTTAAGAGGTTTTTTTGAGCCTGATTGCATTGTAATTAATCTGGCTTACTCATGGGGAGGTGGCGAGGCGACTAATTTACAAATGGCTAAGAATTTAATCCAGGCCTGTAAAGCAGAAGGGATAAAACGTTTAATTCATTGCAGTACTGCAGCGGTTGTGGGTCGGGCCTCAAAAGATCTGGTCACGGAAGAGACGCCTTGTCGGCCGGCTACGACATACGGCGTAACAAAACTCAAAATGGAGAAAGTTATATCCGAAGAGGGCAAAAGCCATTTTGATGTGGCAGTTTTGCGTCCCACATCAGTCTTTGGCCCGAAAGGGGAGCCCTTAAAAAAACTGGCCGGGGATATGATGGGAGGCAGTCGGGCTCGTAATTATCTAAAGTCTTGTCTGTTTGGCGCAAGACGAATGAATCTTGTTTCAATCACTAACGTTGTTGATGCAATACTATTTTTGGCGATGCACAAGAACGATCTAAACGGGCAGAAGTTTATTGTGTCCGATGACGATAGTCCTGCAAATAACTTTGCAGATGTTGAAGGAGTTCTTATGAAGAAACTTAATATCAAGAAATATTCGGTTCCCAAAATACCTATTCCTTTAGGTCTTTTAGAATTACTACTCCGCGCCATGGGCAGGAACAATGCAAATCCCCGCTGTAACTACTCTTCCGAAAAACTGAAAAAACTTGGGTTTGTGCCTCAAGTGCCATTTGAAGCCGCTTTGGATGAATATGCAGAATGGTATCTAACGTCACTTGTCTAATAAGCCGATCATTTTTTGATGCACATCCTCAATGTAAACTCGTGTTTAGATACTAAAATAGGAGGTGGAGCTGCAGAGCGAACTTTTCAGATGGGCCGTTTCTTGTCGAGGCAGGATGGGGTTAAGTGCACCACCTTAACGCTCGACATCGGGTTAAATGCAAACCGTATGCAGGACCAGGCACCAGTAGTCGTCGTTGTTATGCCCTGTTTTTGGAGACGGTTTTACGTGCCCATGGTGAACGCAAGTAATTGGAGACTCATTTGTAGTTTAGTGAATGAGGTTGATATAATTCACCTCATGTCTCATTGGAGCGTGCTAAACTTTCTTGTCTATGTTGCCGCTCGTCGCGCAAGGAAGCCCTACGTCATTTGTCCTGCTGGTAGTTTGCCTTTGTTCGGGAGATCAGGCTGGCTTAAGCGAATGTACAATTTATTGGCAGGGAGGGCCATCATTCGTAACGCAGCCGCATGGATTGCAGTTACTTCCAGTGAAGTTCCCCACTTTGAGAGTTATGGGATCCCATCACGTAAAATCACCGTGATTCCCAATGGAGTTTCGAAAGCGGATTTTCCCAATTCAGATAAGTCGGTTTTCCTCAAGCTTCACAACCTGCCCGATGTGCCAATAATTTTATTTATGGGACGATTGAATCCCATCAAAGGGCCTGATTTGTTACTACAGGCATTTATTCAAGCTCGAAAAGATCTTGTGGGGTGTCATCTTGTTTTTGCCGGTCCTGATGGGGGGATGTTGTCGGAATTGATGCAAATCGCTCAACAAGCTGGCATCTCAGATCATGTTCACTTTCTCGGATATTTGGGTGGAGATGATAAATCGGCTGCTTATCATCACGCAAAACTATTAGTAGTTCCATCGCGCCAAGAGGCCATGTCGATTGTCGCCCTTGAGGCCGGGATCTGTGGCACCCCAGTCATGGTAACAGACCAGTGCGGGTTTGGCGAAATAGGAGAGGTAGACGCGAGGCTTGAGGTGCCTGCTACCTCTGGTGGCATCGCAAGGGGACTTATTCGACTCCTCACGGAACCTGGTCTTTTAGATAGGATGGGCCTCGACTTTAAAGCATTTGTCTCACGTCAGTATGAGTGGGATTCCATCGTTATTCATTACATAAAACTCTACCGCATGATTCTACAGCCTGTTTCTGATAATAAACGTGCGGACCTTATTTCGCAGACAGTTTAAAACAAGCATTGAAACCAACCATTCTTGTCCTTGGCGCAAGTGGCCTCCTTGGTAACGCAGTCTTCCGCGTACTATCGGAGAATCCAACATGGAATGTGCTCGGCACGCTTCGCGAAGGTTCTTTGAAAGCACGGTTTTCATTGTCGTTGACTGAAAAACTCATTCACCCGATCGATGTGACTTGTGCAGACCGGCTCGATGCTCTTATGAGCAGCATGAATCCATCAGTCGTGGTGAACTGTATTGGGCTCACAAAACATGTTCCGTCAGGGAGTGACTCCGTGTCCGCGTATACGATGAATGCCTTGCTACCCCACCGGCTTGCTGCTTTGTGTGCCAATGCCGATGCCCGACTCATTCACGTCAGCACGGATTGCGTTTTTTCCGGGCTGCAAGGCATGTATTTGGAAAACGACAAAACCGATGCAGCCGATATCTATGGCCAGTCGAAGGCGGCTGGTGAGGTGACTTATCGAAACACCATCACGCTACGCACTTCCTACATTGGGCATGAACTAGAATCAGCCAGAGGATTCCTTGCGTGGTTTCTTCAGCAGGAGTCCGCCTGCAAGGGCTTCCGCAAAGCCTTTTTCTCTGGAATTCCTACTGTGACGCTAGCTCGCATAATCAGGGATATTGTCATTCCCAATTCCAAACTAGCCGGACTCTTCCATGTTGCGAGCAGCCGAATTTCCAAGTTCGACCTGCTTACGCTGATTGCCCAAGTCTATAAGAAGAAGATAAACATCCTCGCGGACGACTCCGTGGTTGTCGATCGATCGCTTGATGGCACTAAATTTCTAAAGGCTACCGGCTGCCAAACGCCTGATTGGCCCACACTCGTCCATGAGATGCATGAGGACTTTGTACAACACGCAAGTCTTTACCGACCTGCGACACCATCTTAATGAACGGCAGCTCTGCGGTGCTATCGGCCGGTCGGTATGCTGAGATCGAAAGGCAATTCCATGAATATCCTTATCGTTAGCCAATACTTCTGGCCTGAGGAATTTGCGGTCAACACTCTGGCACAATCCCTTCATAAAAAGGGACACATAGTGGAAGTGCTGACGGGCAATCCGAACTATCCGGAAGGCAGGGTCTACAGCGGGCGCAAGGCATGGTTTTGTGGGCAAGAACGGTGGCAGGACATTATGATCCATCGCGTGCCACTTATCCCGCGTGGAATGCAAAGTGGACTTCGCCTGGGGCTAAACTATTTATCATTCGTGTTGTTTGGGGTTGTGTTAGCCCCCTGGTTACTTCGTGGCCGCAAGTATGACGTCATCTTGGTATATGCTGTCTCTCCTCTGCTGATGTCATTACCCGCCTCATTCATCGGCTGGATAAAGAGGTGCCCTGTGGCCTTGTGGGTCCAAGACCTTTGGCCAGAAAGCTTGCGAGCAACCGGTTATGTCCATTCGGGGTTTGCTCTCTCACTAATGAAGCGGGTTGTCCGATTTATCTACCAAAGAACTGACCTTATCTTGATTCAATCTAAAGGATTTCTCAAATCAGTTGCGAAGCTTTCCCACAAAATTCCAATCGAATATTACCCAAACTCGGCTGATGCCAACTTTTTTAATCCTCAATCCATGGACCTCCCTTCCATTCCTGCTTTAGAGAAGGGGTTCTCCGTTTTATTCGCTGGCAATACCGGAACAGCGCAGGCGGTTGAGGTTATTCTAGAGGCTGCTGATCTCCTGCGAGATGAAGCCGGCATTCAATTTGTCGTGCTGGGAAATGGCAGCCGGTGGGAGTGGATGAAGCAGCAGGCCCGTATTCGTGGGATGAAAAATCTCCATTTGGAAGGGCGGTTTCCATCCAAAACCATGCCCGGATTAATGAGAAAATCATCGGCCTTACTGGTCACCCTGGCGGATGACGAAATCTTTGCTCTTACTATTCCCAATAAAGTACAGGCATATTTGGCCACAGGGGTTCCAATCATTGCGTGCTTGAACGGTGAAGGAGCCCGAATCGTGACCGAAGCGGGGGCTGGATTGGCCGTCCCAGCCCAGAACGCTAAGGCTTTGGCTTCGGCAGTTTATGAGTTGAAGATGATGTCGGAATGGGAGCGGAAGGCGATGGGAGAACGGGGGCGCACCTACTTCAAGGAGCACTTTGATCATGATCTTTTGGTCAACCGCCTCCTTCAAATTTTATCAAATTTATCGCAGTGCCATAAGGCAGGGGTAAAACCTGCCATTATCGCAGGAAGCAGATCTGCCTCGACCCCGAATGTGTGCGAAGTAACGTCTGCAATATGAAGAGGTTCGGCGGAAAAACATTGATGATTACTGGGGGAACAGGTTCCTTTGGGAATGCCATCCTCCGCAGGTTTCTTAAAAGCGGGTTAAGGGAAATTCGAATATTCAGTCGTGATGAAAAGAAGCAGGAGGAGATGCGCCTTCGGTTGAATAATAAAAAACTGAAATTTCACATCGGGGATGTCCGAGATTACGGCAGCATCCATCAAGCCATGAAGGGGGTGGACTATGTATTTCACGCCGCGGCATTAAAACAGGTACCTTCCTGTGAGTTTCACCCTATGGAGGCCGTGAAGACGAATGTGCTCGGTTCTGAAAACGTGATGGAGGCGGCGATAGCCCGGAGGTTATCTCGGGTGGTGATGTTGAGCACCGACAAGGCGGTTTATCCCATCAATGCAATGGGAATCTCCAAAGCTATGATGGAGAAATTTATGGTGGCAAAAGCCCGAAATCAGAAAAAAGGTGAAACAATTTTTTGTGCCACTCGGTATGGAAACGTGATGGGCTCGCGCGGTTCGGTGATTCCCCTTCTTCTTTCCCAAATGCAGACAGGCAAGCCTCTTACCATCACAGACCCGAAAATGACCCGATTTCTTATGTCGTTGGAAGATTCTGTGGATCTTGTGGCACATGCCTTTACCTACGGCCAGGCTGGGGACATTTTCGTGCAAAAAGCCCCCGCATCCACAATTCAGGATTTAGTCCAAGCGCTCAGGGAACTGTTCCGTAAAAAAAATCCTGTTTCGATCATTGGAACCAGACATGGGGAAAAATTATATGAAAGTTTGGTCTCGCGGGAAGAGATGGCCCGAGTAGAAGACCGAAAAGGTTACTATCGAATTCCTGCGGACAACCGAGATCTTAATTACGCCTCGTTTTTCAGCGAGGGTGAAATCAAAATATCTAGGCAGGAGGATTATACCTCCCACAACACCAAAAGATTGAACGTCGGCCAAGTGAAAGGATTGTTGGCAAAACTAGATTTCATCCAGGAGGCTCTCCGTGCTTAAGGTCATGACGATTGTAGGGACGCGACCCGAGTTGATCAAGATGAGCCGGGTTATCCCGGAATTTGACCTGCACACGCATCATATTCTGGTGCACACTGGCCAGAACTACGATTACGAGCTGAACCAGATCTTTTTTGAGGATCTGGGATTGCGCAAGCCTGATCATTTTCTTGAGGCCGTGGGAAAAAATGTCGCTCAGACAATCGCCCGGGTAATCGAAAAATCCGATGAAATCATGGGCAAAGAGAAACCTGATGCTCTATTGCTGTACGGTGACACGAATTCCGGGCTGTCTGTGATTGCCGCAAAACGCAGAAAGATCCCGGTTTTTCACATGGAGGCAGGCAATCGCTGTTTTGATCAACGCGTACCCGAAGAACTGAACCGCAAGGTGCTCGATCACCTGAGCGACATCAACCTGGTTCTGACCGAGCATGCACGTCGATATTTAATCGCTGAAGGAATCCGTCCAGAGACCATCATCAAGACGGGTTCTCATATGAGGGAGGTTTTGGATTACTACATGCCAAAAATCAAGCGATCAAAAGTTTTGGAAAAACTTCGTCTTTCCGCAGGAAAATACTTCCTCGTCAGTATGCATCGCGAGGAAAACGTTGATTCGAGTGCCAACCTGCAGGATCTTCTCGAGAGCCTGAATGGGTTGGCGGATACCTACCGATTACCAGTCATCGTTTCCACCCACCCGCGGACGGAGAAGCGGATCGACGGGCTAAAATTAGGAAAATCCAGTCCACGGATCCGTTTTCTGAAGCCATTCGGTTTTTGTGATTATGTGAAATTACAAATGGGGGCGAGATGTGTTATTTCCGACAGTGGGACAATCACGGAGGAGAGCTCTTTGCTAAATTTACCGGCTATCACCATACGCAACACACATGAGCGGCCCGAGGGTATGGATGTAGGGACGCTCATTATGAGCGGGCTTAGGCAGCAGCACGTGCTGGAGGCCGTCAAGGTCGTTATGGCTCAAAGTTTTCCGGGTGAATGTTCTAAGCGCCGTGTCCAGGACTATGAGGCACAGGGAGTAGCCCAACAGGTTCTGCGGATTGTCCTGAGTTATACCGGTTACGTGAATCGCACAGTTTGGTTCAAATAATACACAAAAGACAATAGCCTCAATACACGTGCCGAAAGTATTAGTCACCGGCGCCAATGGTTTTATTGGCAGGGTGCTGACAGATAATCTGGAAAATCACGGATATCGAGTTGTACGTGCTGTACGCAAGGCCCAAGCCATGGATGTCGTCGAGGTTGGCGACATTGGGCCGCAAACCGAATGGGGCCCAGCATTGGCAGGTTGCGATCAGGTGATTCATTTGGCTTCTCGAGTGCATGTGATGCATGAACCGAGACACGATTCATTGGCGCTTTTTCGGGCTGTGAATACCGAAGGGACACTGAACTTGGCGCGACAAGCTGCTCAGGCGCAAGTTCGTCGCTTTGTCTTTTTGAGCAGTATTAAGGTCAATGGTGAGGAAGGCAAATATTCTCATCTCAGCAGTCCAACGCCCCAAGATGCCTATGGAATATCGAAATGGGAGGCGGAGCAGGGCCTACTCAAAATTGGCGTAGAAACCGGCATGGAAATTGTGATTCTGCGCGCCCCCCTGGTGTATGGGCCAAGGGTTGGTGGAAATTTTAATCGACTAATGAGCGCCATACAACGCCGAGTTCCACTGGTAATTGGTTTAACGAAAAATAAGCGGAGCTTGATTTATATCGGCAATCTGGTGGATGCCATTATTGTGTGCCTATCTCATCCGAGCGCAAAAGGAAAAACCTATTTGGTAAGTGATGATGAGGTTGTATCGACGGCGGATTTGATCGAGAAAATCGGCCAGGCTCTAGGTCGTTCGTCGCTTTTGTTGCCATGCCCCAAAATCATATTTCGACTTGGAGCATGGGTATTCGGGAAAAGCAAGGAGGCCGCCCGGCTGTTGGGATCCTTAGAAGTCGACAGTTCCTTGATCCAAAAGGAAGTAGGTTGGTCGCCCTCCACATCGCTACAAGAAGGTCTGAAAATTACAGCTGAGTGGTTTCGATTAAATAAGGGACAGAAGTTAGAGATTGAAGATCAAAAACCCCGAATATGTTTTATCATGACCAGTCCCTTTACATACGCTGCTTTTATTGCGCCTCATGTGCAAAGATTAGTATGGGATTTTTCCGTAACTGTAAGTTTTAACGATCAAGAGTCGCGCATCCCTATAAAAATTCCCGTGGGAGCACGTTTCATATCCATGCCAATAGTACGGAAAATCGCGCCATTCAAGGATCTGATCGCATGTTGGAAATACTACAAATATTTTAGGGAACAGAGATTTGATGCTGTTTTAAGCCTGACCCCTAAAGGCGGCATGGTTGCCATGCTTGCCTCATGGCTTGCCAGTGTGCCAGTGCGTATTCATTGCTTCACTGGGCAGGTATGGTCAACCAGGAAAGGCATTGCTCGCTTTGCCTTGAAGTCGATTGACCGATTATTAGTAATTGTTGCCTCTCAGATTTTGGTGGATAGCGAATCGCAAAGACGATTCTTGGTAAATTCAGGTGTTCTGTCCGAAGCTAAAGGGGATGTTTTGGGGGCCGGCTCTATATGCGGGGTGGATACACGACGGTTCAGGCCAGACACTGAGGCAAGAAAAAAAATCAGGACTGCGCTCGGGCTATCGGAAAGTGACGTCTGCCTTCTTTTTGTCGGCCGAATAAAAAAGGAAAAGGGTGTGTTAGATCTAGCCTCTGCCTTCCAGCAGCTGATGCCGCTCCATCCGAATTTACACTTACTGTTAGTAGGACCAGATGAGGAAGCGCTAATTCCTGCATTACGAAAACTGCAGAGAATACATTATGTTGGATATACTGCGGTGGCGAATGAGTATATGGCAGCATCCGACATACTCTGTCTGCCAAGTTATCGGGAAGGATTTGGGTCTGTCTTGATTGAGGCAGGTGCTTGCGGCTTGCCGACAGTTGCATCTGGAATTTACGGCGTGACAGATGCTGTTGTTGAGAATGAAACAGGCTTTTTGCATCCGTCTCATGACACAGCGACAATTGCGAAGAAAATCGAATATCTAATCGAAAACCCTAATGCCAGGGTTGCCATGGGCAGGGCGGCGCGCCATCGAGTATTGGAGCGCTTCGATCAGAAGCATGTATGTGATCTTTATGCGAACTACCTAAAAGGGGCCGTCCGACCTGTCAGACTTGCAAATCTGCATGCGTAATCTGGTGAAAACTCGAGCGGTGATTGAGGATGAGTCCCGTGATTATCCAAGCCCTTTTGCATTCTGGATAATTTCTTTTCTTTATGCATCCTTTGCTGCGCTGACATTTCAGAAGCTTGTGTTGCCGTTAACGCCTGAGTTTCACGCGGGCAATGGCCTGCTCCATAACGATGCAACATACTTCCATACTATTGCCGTCCAATTAGCCACACAGATTAACACTGAAGGATGGAAGGCCTGGACCCTGTTTCCAGCTGCAGCTGCACATGTTGGAATATTGGCAGGTTTGTACGCCTTGTTTGGCCCAGATCCTGCCTGGTTTATCCCTATCAATGCTGCCGCTCATGCTACGGGGGCAATGCTGATCTATATGCTGGGATTTGAGTTATGGAAAAACAGAGCCGGAAAGCTGGGTGGATTATTGGCCGGTTCCTGTTATCTGATATTCCCATCTGCATTGCAGTGGTATGGACAAATACACCGTGATGCTTTTGTAAGCGCTGGCACCTTGATGATCCTGCTCGCCTGGTTGCGGGCCTACGATAATGAGGTGCCCGTTCGTTATGAGGCTCGTTCCTTTGTTCTCCTTTCTTTTGCGGGTGTTTTACTGGTTGGGCTTTTTCGTCCTTACTTTCCTGTGTTGGTTGCTGGTGGGCTACTCATCTCCTT
This sequence comes from Methylacidiphilales bacterium, assembly GCA_040397425.1. Classification (GTDB taxonomy): domain Bacteria; phylum Verrucomicrobiota; class Verrucomicrobiia; order Methylacidiphilales; family Verrucolacustridaceae; genus Verrucolacustris. The sequence continues at coordinate 29,728 of JBBAWA010000002.1, read as the reverse complement.
TTTACTGACTGAAGTGCTTTGCGTCTTGAAGGAGAAATCAGTTAGAACATATAACTTTTCGGCTAAGGTGCTTATACTTATCACAATTTGTTTTATTGGTGGCATCTTGATTTGGCAGAAAGTTGATTCTGTTGCTCTATATCAAAGATTATCAATCGATATTGCTAAGAATACGTGTCCTACTCCTCCCGAATGGTCGTGGCAATCAAATCAATACCTGCCAGCCAACATTGATCGCATTTTTGGAAGGCTTGCAGAGGTCAGGGTCAGTGTAGTCCATCTAGGGAGTGCGGTTGGTGCTGGGTCAGGGATCGATACCGACATAATCCCTAGCAGTTGCGTTGAGGTGATTACCTATCTGCCTAGGGCATTGTGGGTCGGTTTGTTTGCTCCTTTCCCGAGCACGTGGGCAGAACATGTCTCAGCACCCCGATTAGTTGGAGCAATCGAAACGGCGGTTTGGTACCTAATTAGCCTAGGCTCTATAATCACTTTTGCTAAGGCAAGAAGTTATAGGCTTTTCGCAGGAACTGTTTTTACTTTCAGCCTAATGGCTTTACTTGCCTTTGTGCACCCAAATGTAGGAACTCTGTACAGGATGCGCTATGGATTATGGATGTATGTTCTGCTGTGTGGTGCATTAGGTTGGGCCCATTTGGTTCTTAAAGTTCTTTCCTCCCGAAAAAGCGAAGATTTAATTCCAAAAAAACTGCTGCACGAAGATCTAGAATCGGGAAAGACAACTCTAAACGGGATCAATCGGGTTGCTGCTTCAGGCGCGGTTGTCCTCGTCATTACTTTTGCGTGCTATATAGGATTTCTGATTAGAGATTTGCTGCTCATTAATCAGCTCGGACTCGGCAGTGATTTGGATGCCCTGGTTACTTCGATCATGATCCCAATGTTTTTTATTACATTTCTTGCGATGCCGCTGGCGGATGCTTTTACAGTTCCGTTTTTGTCCGCACAAAACAAAGGGTTGCAAAATAAAGAGAGCTTGCTGCGGCATCTCCTAGGATTTGCTATTTTGCTCCTGGGTTGCAGCATGATTTTGATTATCTTGGTGGCGCCTTTTTTGACCCGCCTGGTGCTTGGTGATGAAGGAGTGGTTAACCATAAAGCGACAATCCTTTTGAGCCGCTGCTTTGCGCCGATTCTTCTTGTAAGTGCTTGGACTGTGGTAGGAAATGCTGCGCTTAACTGCCTCAATCGGCAAAATCAGGCCGCTTTGGGGCAGTGGTTTGTTCCAGTAGTTACCATTGTGGCTTTAGGTTGCGTGCCTAAAGGGCAGTCCGTACAAGCTGCTGTAGTTGGTATGCTACTAGGGTCGTTACTGAATGTATTGTGGGTGGTATATCAACTCAAGTCGGCGGGAATTAGCTTTTTTCCAAACATGCCTTCCTTCCGTCTCCTTGCGCCTGTACTGATCGTTTATCGTCATCTGCTGTTTGCTGGGTTCTTGCCGGCGATTCTTGTGCCGATGAATTATTCCTTTGCTGCCGGAATCAACGCCGGCTCGGTTTCTGCTTGGGCATTCACGAGCAAAATCGTGGTGCTATTTTCTGGCTTGGCGAGTGTCGTGGCAACATCGGTCGTATTGCCTCATCTTGCGGGCCTGCTGATTCATGGCGGGCAAGGGCATATAAGACGTGACACAAACATTTTGCTCTTATTAAGCGCGTGGGCAGGAGGGCTTTTGTCGGTGGGGGTGTTTTTGTTTGCTGAACCTTTAGTTGCCACACTGCTTTCTAAAAATCTATATCAAAATCAGGTGGTTGAGTTAACGAATATTGTAAAGGTGGGTTCCTTGCAATTACCTATGGTAATTGCTGGGGCTTTAATAACGAAGTTGGCCATCGTCGCAAATAACTCCAAGCGCATGATGTATGCAGTATTCCTAGGCTTTATTGCTAATCTTCTTGTGAACATAATGCTAGTTTCTCATTTTGGTGTTATGGGTGTGGCAGTCGGGGCCATGGCAGGAACGGCAACCTCAACAACGGCTTTAATTCTGAGTGCTCACAGATCAGTAGGGTTAAAATTTAAAGACGTTGCAGTTCTCCTTTCTACGTGGTTGGTCTGGGTCGGGGTTTGTGTCGGTGTGACATCGAGAAGTGCAGCTGCGCTGACAAGCGTTCTATTTGCTGTTGCCGGCATGACTTGGGCGCACTACTTCTTGTTGAAGTCTGAAAAGCAGATCAAAGAACAGCCTGTTTAGTTGTTGTAACTAAATTCAGGGTTAATATACCAACAATTTCTGTTCGTTTCTAGGATTGCGAATGGCGCACCGTAAAAAAATTTCAGGATACAGGGGGATTGACGGGTAAAGGCAAATAAAGGTGATTTATCTGCATAAAATTCTTCCGATTATTTTTCTGCCGGCTGGACTCACAATCTTTCTGGTTGGCGTGGGGCTTATTCTAAGAATGAAACTCATATGCTGGTTTGGGTTGGTGTTTCTATTCATGCTGAGCACTGGATTCGTGAGTGGGAAATTGATGAGGTGGGTTGAGGGAGGGGAAGACAGGAGGGCCATACAAAATGTAGAGGCTGCCGATGCAATTGTTGTTTTAAGTGGAATGATTGAAGAACGAAAGAACGCCCCGCTAGGGGAATGGTCTGGTGCAGTAGACAGATTTGAATGTGGAGTTGATCTTATACAAGAGGGTAAAGCGCCGCTGCTAATCTTTACGGGCGGGTGGTTGCCGTGGATGCCCAATAGTAAACCTGAGGGGGAAATTCTGGCACTAAGAGCCATCAAGCTGGGAGTTCCAAAAGATAAGATTATGGTAACGGCAAAAGCGCAAAATACTGAAGAAGAAGCGATTGCTGTGAGGCAAATTTGCAGAAACTGGGGGGCGACGGAAAGTAAGCCGAGGATCATTCTTGTGACAAGTGCCTTTCACATGAAAAGAGCAGAAATATTGTTTCGAAAAAATGGATTTGATGTTAACCCCTTTCCAGCTGATTTTCAGAGCTCGAACAATGGAGGGATCACAATTCTGAGCTTTCTTCCGTCTGCCCATGCATTGGCGAGAAGTGAGACAGCGATAAGGGAGATGATTGGTCTTGCGTATTATTTGAATAGGGGCTGGTGAGGGGTTGGGGAGTGTTGATAAGGGGCAATTGGGCAATAATTAGGGAACTATCAGCTAGGGCGTTAGAAGCTATGCTATTTGAGTGATGAATCTGTAAGCTTTATGAAGCGAATTTTTGATCTGATGGTGGCGCTAGTGTTGATGCTGATCCTTGCGCCGCTTCTGCTGTTGGTGGTGCTGGCGATTAGGCTGACTTCACTCGGACCGGTGCTCTTCCGTACGCGTCGGGTGGGCAAGAACAGCAGGCTTTTTACGATGTATAAGTTCCGTACGATGAGAGTGGATACACCGCAGGTAGCAACGCATCTATTGAAGAAACCCGATCAGTTTCTCACGCCAGTGGGAGGATTCCTGCGGCGGACTAGCCTCGATGAACTTCCACAGTTGATCAATGTACTGATTGGAGACATGTCGCTGGTAGGACCTAGGCCCGCCCTGTTCAATCAGGATGACTTGATTGCCTTGCGCACCGCTCGAGGAGTGAATGAGTTGACTCCAGGAATTACAGGCTGGGCACAAGTCAACGGACGAGATTCACTGCCGATTGCAGAAAAAGTGAAGCTCGACGAGTGGTATTTAAAGAACCGAAGCTTCTGGTTGGATCTAAAAGTAGTGGGGATGACAGTTGTCAAAGTTTTAAGGAAGGATGGGGTGGCGCATTAGGGGTGGAGCTCAAGGGGAGCGGAGTAAAGAGATAGTATTGTCCTTCGCTCCAGTCACGAGGTGTATGTGGGTGGTTTCGAAGCGCCTTTGCTGGGTGACGCAGTCGAAGAATACAATAGTAAACATAAACCAAAACAAAGCTCCTTGCTTAGTCGATGTAGATTTGTGAACCTTTAATTAATGATCTATTGGAATAAATTCGTACGTGTTGCTGTCCTGCTGCTGCTCTATTCGGCAGTGCTGGCGGTGTCGCTTTATGTGGCGTTTCTGCTGAGGTTCGATTTCTATCCTGCTGCCTATATGGATCGGTATAAGTTGGGTTTGGTTGTTAGTTTGGCATGTGCCCTGCCGCTACTTTGGTTGTTTGGGCAGTTTCGTTCTCTTCTGTCTTACTTTGGTTTGCCCGATGCACAGAAGATTGTTATGGCGACTGCTTTTGGCACTGCAGGTCTTCTTCTTTTTAATTATATCAATCTTGGTCTTCTAGTTCCTCCCCGAGGAGTAATCGCGATCCACTTCGTTCTTGCAACCGTAGGGTTGATTGGGGCGCGTTTGACCATCCGTATTTATCGTGAACGCCTACAGAAAAAAACTTCATCCAGCCGGCCAATAAAAAGGTTGGCCGTTTATGGAGCGGGTTCGGCAGGTGCTGCCTTGGTGGAAGAATTAATGGCCCGGCCCAATCTGCGAATGCAAGTATGTGCCATCTTTGATGATGACCCACGAAAGGCACGAACCAGAATCCATGGGGTTCCGATTCTGGGCGATTTGGCTCATTTGCGGAAAGGGGCAGCCGAGCTAGATCTAGATGAGGTCATCCTTGCCATGCCTACAGCGGATCCTTCGCGGACACGCGCCGTGGTGGCCCAGTGTCGGCGATTGAAAATTCCCGTTCGGACCATCCCTACGCTACACCATGTGGTGAATGGTCACATGCACCTAGATCGCATTAAACCGGTGGAGTTCGAGGATCTCCTCTGCCGTGAATCGATCGATATGGAAACACCCGCCAGTTTGGCATGGATTTCAGGAAGACGGGTGTTGGTAACGGGAGCGGGCGGGACAATTGGTGCGGAACTTGCAAGGCAGGTCTGGGCGTGCCATCCCAAACAGCTTATTTTAATTGAGCGAAGTGAACCTGCTTTGTTTGAGATCGAGCAGGAGCTGAAAGACGACGGGGCGGGAAGTGAAATGCAGGCTATTGTTGCGGATGTGGGGGACACGGAGAGGCTCAAAACTATTTTTGACCAGCAGAAACCAGATCTGGTTTTTCATGCCGCCGCCCACAAGCATGTGCCACTGATGGAGCAGCAGGTGGCGGAGGCATTGACCAACAACTCCTTGAAAACAATCGCTTTGGCAAAGCTCGCTGCTGCCCATGGAGTGAAAGATTTTGTTATGATTTCGACAGATAAGGCGATCAACCCCACGAATGTGATGGGTGCTAGCAAGCGTTTGGCAGAAATCGGGTTGCAAACAGTGGAGAGAAAGAGCCCACAGATGAGGATTACCTCCGTTCGTTTTGGGAATGTTCTGGGATCTTCAGGTAGTGTCATTCCAACCTTTCGGCGTCAAATTGCTGCAGGCGGGCCGGTGACGGTGACTCATCCGGAAGTGACGAGATACTTCATGAGTGTGGCGGAAGCTGTGGGGCTCGTGTTGACGGCCGGGCGATTTGGGAAGGGCGGGGAGATCTTTGTTTTGGATATGGGAGAACCTGTGAAGATCGAAGAGATGGCGCGTCAGCTGATCGAGCTTAGTGGGTTTGAAGCGGGTCGCGAGATTGAGATTCGCTATACAGGGTTAAGGCCGGGGGAAAAGTTGTATGAAGAGCTCACTCATAACGAGGAAGTGACGGATAAAACCGAACATCCAAAAATATGGAGATTAAAGTCCCAATCGTTCCACCTGCTGCAAAGCGATGAGATCGAAGCATCCATCTTCACAATTGTCGAGGAGTCGGCGAAGGGGAATAATTCATTGGCCAAGCAGAAAATTAAGGAGTTGATTCCTGAGTACACGCCTTGGCTTGGCTAAAAACGCGAAGTGGCATGTCCATGCCAATTAAGATTGAGATTGGGTTTATGATAAAGGCAGGTGTGGGTAGATAGTGTTAGAAAGAAGGCACCTGAATTTTTTAAAACCACACCTCAACTTGAAAAAATATTAGAAATGCCAAGTAGTGATTTGACAAAAAGAGTGGCAAATCTCCTTTGGCCGTTGGGCGTGGGGATGTTGACAGGGTGGTCATGTCTCTATCTGTTCCTTGTTTATGTACTGACGCATGGAGGCAAGATTCAGGGGTGGCATGCGGGGGTTTGGGTGCTGGCGACGTTCCTAGGGACATGGGTTGTTGCAAGAGGACAGGGGGTAGAGGACGGAGGGCAGATGTCGGAGGGCGGAGGACGGGAAATGGAGGGTAAAGGGCAGAAGACGGAGGATGGAGGCCGAAGCACAGAGAGTATCCGACATCTGGCATCTGATCTCTGGCATCAAATCCGAATCTCTGGAGCCTTAACATGTTTGGCACTAATTCTCCCTCTGGCTTTCAGCTGGGTGCTGGGTCACTTCACTGACTTCAGCTGGGATGGGATGACCAGCCGGGGAATCACGGTGCGGAATTTGATGATGGGAGAAGAGCCACCCAACGCCTACCCGTTCGGCCATGTGTTGGCGGGATTTCTGGCCCATATCACTGGAAATTGGCAGGCAGGCAAGGGGATCAATCTCGTTCTGATCTGGATATCATTCTGTTTTGTCTTTTCTTCCCTCGAAATCCTAAAGTTTAAGGGCTTCAGCGTATGGTTTCTGTCGATCATCACGGCTCTGAGCCCGGTGGCTGTTTATCAGATCTCATCCTTCCAAATCGACGGGCATATAGCATCCCTTACGACATGCTTGATTTTTTTGATGCTTCGTATTTTCATGTCAAAAACTGTCAAAGCGGAAGCGATTCTATTTGTAGTAGTGACAGGAATTGCTTTGTCTACGGCTAAGACCTCGGGATTATTTTATGGCACTATTATCCTTGGGGGTTTTGCCTTATTCGATGCGATTTTCAATCGAAGCAGGGAAAAGCTACTCTTCATTTTTATTGGAGGCGTAATCTTCGCTGTAGTCGGATTCTCATTGCGAAAAAGTGCTTTTCATGAGGTTTTCGACTTTAACCGTCTACGATCCGTAACAAGCATAGAAACCCCGGGGTTTGGAGTAGGAGGTGGCGCGAGCAGTATCCCGGAACTTACGAAGATGAATCGGCTCGAACAGTTCTTTTTATCAGCGGCTTCATTCACAGAGATCATGCCAACAGCTCCGAATCTTAAGCCCGTTTTCTGGATGCAACGCAGGGAGTTGCGGGTATTCGAAGACTTAACGCCTGATCCGCGTGCTGGTGGGTTTGGGCCTCTCTACAGCACAGCCCTGCTCCTTGGAGGGATTGGATGCTGTATATTGATTTGCAGAAGGCACTTTGCGTACCTTCCGGGCTGGTATGTCTTGACAGCCGCCGTTGCCTCGTCTTTTGGATCGCAAGTCTGGTGGGCGAGGTGGACTCCACAGAATTGGCTTATCGTGATTGCTTTCCTAATGACGATTTTAGCTGTGCCAGTGGAGGGAAAAATGTTCAAGGGAGTCAGAGCACTTGCCGTGTTGGCAGCAGGACTCAATGTGCTTCTGATCACACTTTACTACTTTGTGGGAATGGGAAAGCAGGAGAAAATCTTAAATCGACAGATTCAGCTCGCGTCAGATCTAGGAAATCCTGTGCCGATTTATATTGATATCATCAAAGATGCGCATTGTGCAGGATCTTCTTTCAAGGCGACGGAATGGTGGTTTGTGGAGCGTGGAGTGCCCATTACAAAACTTGAAAAGCAACCCAACCGACCTCGCATGAGAATTCACAAAAGTGGAACTTATATTCCGCTGCCGACTAACTGGAAGACTCGACTTAGAGATCCTAAAGATGAGGAACTTTTCAAGCGAAGAAGTTTGATTGAGGAGTGAATCTTGATCGCCAAGGGCAGGTGCTGGAAAGCGGGGACATGAGGCGCAGAGCCAGAAAATGAAAAACCAAATGAAGAATACTTTTCGGATTTTATCCAGCAGCTTACGACGGGGTAACAACCGGTTAGTGGGCTTCTGTGCTAAATCGACGCCAGTTCGTCCTATGGCAGAGATCGAAACGGTGGTGAGCGCTCTTTCTGATAGATTGCCTTTTGTTGCAGGAAAGATCGGCGGGGCTGAACTCATGGCTCTTGAATACGGGGATCACCATATTCGCCCACCATGGCCCGCAGGCTGGAGTTGGAAAAGGCCCGCTCGCCGACTCATGAACAACGCTGGTTTTTTTCCCGTCCAGAAAAGAGCCTTTGACCGATGGCAGACGATCATGAGGGAATCCATTGCCGCTACAGATATTTTGTGTGCATGGCAAACCGATCCCTTCCTCGAGGCTTATGAAAAGCAACTTATACAAGAATTGGCCCCCGGTAGCCGGAACTTTCCCTTGGAGCAGTTGGGTCGACCCTTGGTGCCCGCGCTGTTGCCTTTTCGCTGGCTAGTGGTTTCACCTTTTGTTCAGAGCGTCCGACGGCAACTGCCGAAGCTTCGGTTGATTCATGACCCAGAAGGAAGGGTGAATGGGGATTGGGAGGGGCCGGCGAAGACCTGCGAACTAGTGCGATGCCCCTTTCAATCACATCTGGAGCCAAGTCCGTACCAGAGCTGGGAGGAGGGCCTTGAAAGAATCTCAGAGGAGATATTGAAAAAAAAATTCGATGTGGCCTTGATCGGGGCCGGAGCCTGGTCGTTACCCCTATCGGCACGCATCAAGAAGACGGGGCGAAGCGCGATCCACTTTGGTGGTGAAACACAACTGCTGTTCGGTATTAAAGGGAAGCGTTGGGAAAACTATGGCATTTACAACGATGCATGGATTTTCGCCGACCCATCTGAAATGCCTGCAAACCGTGACCGCGTGGAGCAGGGTTGTTACTGGTAAAACAAAGGGGAAAATTAGCGAAATGAAAGATTCAATCTGTTGCCGGTCGAACTTGATTCCAAATCAGGAGCGGCTCTTGGATTGCCCCGAATTGCGGGCAGGCCTGCTTTTTTATTCGAATTCCATTCATACGTTTGGAAGCGACTTGAACACATGATCTGGGTTCTTGGAGCTTCCGGCTACATTGGGCAGGCATTCATTGCTGGTGCTAAATCCACAAAGGTGCCCGCTCGCCCGGTGTCCCGCACTGAACTGGACTATGCTGATTTTCGAGCTTTATTAGCCGCGCTGCGCAGGGAGAAGCCTGAACTTGTGGTTAATGCAGCCGGATTTACCGGCAAGCCCAATGTAGATGCCTGCGAAAAGCAGCGAGCTGAAACTTTGGCAGGAAACGTGGCTTTAGCACAAACTGTGGCCCAGGCCTGCGAGATCGCCGGGGTTCGACTAGGGACGGTTTCTTCCGGCTGCATTTATCAGGGCGCGAAAATCCGAAGGAAGGATGGAACTTGGGGGGTAGAAGACCGTTTAACTGAACCGCTGATCAGTGAACTCCTGGAGCAGAGGTCGCCCCTGGTGAAAGGCTTCGCAGAGGACGACGAGCCTAATTTTTGCTTTGAACATGACAACTGCAGCTTTTACAGCGGAACCAAAGCCGTGGCAGAAAAAATTCTCGTAGGTTTTCCAGAATTCTATGTTTGGCGATTGCGGATTCCTTTCGATGAGTTTGATGGAGCCCGTAACTACCTTTCCAAGATCCAGCGGTATTCCAAAGTATATCAGAATTGGAATTCCGTGAGCCATCGAGGGGATTTCGTGAAAGCATGCCTTGATCTATGGACGCAGGGTAAGGCGGGCGGTGTTTATAACATCGTAAACCCTGGTTACGTGTCCACCCGCGAGGTGGCCGAAAAAATTCGAAAAAAACTTAAAGCGGCGTGGAAGCCGGAATATTGGAAAAGTGACGACGAGTTTTACCGTTTTGGAGCCACAGCTCCGCGCTCCAACTGTCTGCTGGATTCTTCGAAAATTGTACAGGCGGGCGTGGTTCTTCGATCCGTAGAGGACGCGATTGAGGATTCTTTAGACCGCTGGAAAGCCTAGAACGCAAAGCATCATAGAAGGTTCAGTCTTTGGCGCTAGATGCTCAACTTGAGCTTGCCGGCGGAATTTATTCAGTCAGCAGTTTATTGCGTTTCGCCAGTCGCCATTTTGTCAGGTGGAAGAACCAGCGCCGCTGGGCAACGGGTTTGATCGGAGTCGTGAATATCTTTTCCAAAAAGGCCAGAAGTTTGTCGTCCGAAAAAACATCTGGAGCGGAGTTGTTTCGGAATGGCGGGGCCTCCAGGTATTTTCGATACAGCTTTTCATCCTGGTCGACTTCACAGACATAATCCGCCAGATCGGTGAGACTTTTAAAATCATATGCGTTAATGAAGGCATCGGGGTTAAAGTATTCCACGGCTTTTCGATCGCCCCAAAAGATAGGGACAGTGTGAACAGCTAAGGGGTCATACATCTTCTCCGTCGTCCAGCCTTCCAACTCTTTGTTTTCAAAAGCGATGTTGAATTTATATGGTCGCAGCGCTTCCAGCTTGGGCTCATGCCCGTTCGGGACTTTCCAACCCGTATTGTTGGAGGCCCGTCCAATCGAATCAACCTTCTTGCGGCGGTTGAGCTCATGAAAAAAATCCATCCGATGCCGGACGGTCCGGTCCACATAGGCCGAAAGGAGGGCGCAAAACCTAGTTTTTGTTTCCCGGATCCGATCCCAATCCGGATTCCGACGAATGAGCGGTTCCGGAGACCGGCTATAGGCGTAGATAGGCAGATAGTAATGGCGGGGGTCGTTTCCAAGAAAAGGAAGAACGGCGTAGTCGCACTCCTTCCAGTTCGGCCGATAGACCTCATGGTGGGTCCAGATCTTCGTGCAGTTATAAAGCCGATGCCGGTGTCCAGTCAGAGCATAAACCAGAAATTCCGGTCGCTCCTCCCGATTCAGGCGATAGCGTTGGGAAAGCACCCGAACAAAGTAGTTCTCCAGATGGATGGGACAGTCGGAAAAGTTGAGAGAAAGAACGGGAAGTTCATTCGTCATTTTGGGTCCCTCCTGAAAGTTTCCAATCTCATTTCCCATTCTGAGAGAGGTCGGTCACAAAGAAGCCAATTTGAAATGGCTTGTTGCTTTTGTTGTTCCTCTTCAGCCCGTTCACGGTTTCTTTCCAGATCCTCTAAAAGGCGGATCATGGATTCCCAGTCTGAGGGGTTCAATCCAGGCATCAGAAGCGAGCGGTTGTTGGGCATGGAATCTGGATTGGCCATGGCGAGGCACCCGGCAGCCACTGCTTCATTGAGCGAGTTGCCCCAAAGGCGTTTGGGGATCATCTGGACAAAATATCTCGAACGGTGGAGACGGTCGAGCCGTTCGGCCGGTAATCCGATGTTTTCTGCGACAGGGCCGATGGTTTCAAGGCGTCTTAAAATATCGGGGGAGATAGATCGGGCGGTATTCACTTCCAGAAGAATTCCAGAACGCTCACGCCACAGTTTGGCCCCCAGCCGCACGTGAGTCTGGGAATCCTGAAGAATGTAGGGGAACTCAAGGATATGAGAGCGCAAAGAAGGGCGAACACGCCAGCGACGAGAACTTCCATTCAAAAAAAGGCGATATCCCGGGGATGGCCGACGAGAGGACGCCTTAAACGATGGGCCGCCGGTTTCTCCAATCCAGTACGACCAGAAAACGGAGGGGAACTTGCGAACGATTCTTTCCGGCAGGCAGATATCTTGGACGATAACGGCATCGTAGATAGACCAATCCACCGTTTCCGGATCCACCGCCAGATCTCCTTGGGATGGGCAGGAGTCTGGCGCTCCCGGGGCGCGGTAGTTGGCAACGTTTTCATGGATCTTCGCGCTAGCCTGCGGGTCGGGATCCTCGGCGTAGAACTCCCTCCATATCTGGCATTCTGGATCGTTGGGAAGTCGTACAATAACAAAATCGGTCTGGTGCCGTGTGAAAAGGCTGAGGGGTCCGAAGGTCTTCAGGGTGGACAGCGCCAGTTCCCGCAGGTCCCCGGCCGACCAAGGTCGGGCGTAAATGTGGGCGCAATATTCCGACTTCACGACCGCCACACGACGGGGAGTCACAACCCTTCCCGACGGGATGGGCGGAAACACGCAGGTTTCCATCCAGTTCAACAGAGGCCGCGGAAGGGCGGCAAGGCTGGGCTCGAAAAGGGGTGGCAGTGTCAGATTCAAGAGTCTCGCATTCAAGCAGAACCCAGAAGGCTTTCCAGCCGAAGGTGGTTTCCATGAATCCCGGCCGGCTTTGGAAAGCCTTGGTCTATCCCCGAATCCCATCGGTTTCCCCGTGGGCACATGAAAAACGTAGAAAAGGGCTACTCTACCGCTGGTGTTCGTCGGATGTCTTGGAATGCCAAAAAGAGCAGAACCAAGCTTTTTGGAAGCTTTTCTTAAAGCCCAAAAAAGGTGGAGAATTCTTGGAAGTTGGTGGAAATGGCATCGTGGGTAGCCATACGTTGGAACTGGAATTATCTTATGGCTGGAATGGTGGCGTCCAACTCCAAGGGCGTAGGAGCCAAGAACAGTTGCAGAAAGCGCGGAAATGCCGGGTACTGGAAGCCGGAGAAATATCGACATGGAAGTCCTCGATCGATTTGGTGGCAATTCACCAACCGGGAGAATTTTCCGAGATCTGGAGGGTTCTAGAGGAGAAAAAAATCCAGCCTCTATGGGTGATTGTGGAAAATCGTAGTCCCGATCCGAAGTGGTGCCGTTTCCTTGAAGGCTTGGGGTACAAGCTGCGATTCTTTTTTCACGACGATGAGTACTATGAATTACAAGCTTAAGAGATCCTGCCTTAGGCAGGAAACAGATGTCGGAAGGCGGATGACTGAAGCCGGATGCTAAGGAGCTAAGAACGGGAAAAGGAGGACTGATGGCAGAAAAAATATCTAGCTTCAGGGAGTTAAAGGCGTATCAAGCCGCAAGATCCCTTGCCCAAAATCTCTTTGAAGAAAGTAGGAGGTGGCCCAAAGATGAGGTTTACTCGCTGACTAGCCAGATTCGCCGGTCCTCCCGCTCCGTGGGCGCGGCTCTGGCCGAGGCTTGGGCGAAAAGAAGTTATCCTGCGCACTTTCTTAGCAAATTGACTGATGCGGATGCGGAACTTCAAGAGGTGTATCATTGGATTGAAACAGCTACCGAATGCAACTATTTCACGCCAGCCCAGGAGACGGAGCTTCTGAAAAACGCGAAGGAGATAGGCAGGATGATCGGAACAATGATGTTGAAGTATGAGAGCTTTTGCAGGAAGAAGGATAACTGAAGGCGGATTCTGGAACCCAGAGGGCGGGGTTTAGACTGTTCCGTTATCCGTCATCCGTCATCTGTCTTCTGATCTCGCTTGGGATGCTTGGCAACTAACCCCTAACAGTCGATGAAGATCGCCTATCATAGCTCCTATCTCGGTTACCGAGGTACGGAGGTTGCCCTGATGGATTATGCCAAGGGGAATCGGGAAATTCTTGGTAATGAATCAATGTTTCTGATGCCATGGAGAATGGGCGGAGAACAGCATCCGGTTGCAGACCGGATGAGGGGAATCGCATCCTTGCGGTTTTACCGCACTGCCGAAGAGCGCGAGGGCATTCTCAAGGAGGAGAAAGCGGATTTTTTCTACTGCATTAAGAACGGATTCAATGACGGTGTCTTTTCGAAAAACGTCCCGACGGGTATCCACGCTATTTTTCGCGAATCGGAATTTCACGGGGATATTTACGCCTATGTCTCTCCATGGCTATCCGAGGTGATGGCTTGCGGAAAAGCGCCGTGGGTTCCCCACATGGTGCAACAAGCGGAGGAGTTTGGAGATCTAAGGGCTGAGATCGGCATACCGAAGGACGAAGCGGTGTTTGGGCGACATGGGGGGGATGATTCATTCGATATCCCATGGGTGCAGAAGGCTGTGGTGGAGACCGCGCGGAAGCATCCCCAAATCTGGTTTCTTTTTCTCAACACGCGAAAGTTTCTAGGGGCTACCAGCCTACCCAATATCAGGTTTTTGCCTGCAACAGCAGATCCTATTCGCAAACGACTGTTTCTTAACAGCTGCAACGCCATGCTACATGGAAGGATGAGGGGTGAGACCTTTGGGCTCTCTTGTTTGGAGTTTGCGATGATCGGAAAACCAGTTCTGACGTATGCGGGATCAGCCGAGAGGGCGCATCTGGAGATTTTGGGGAATACGGCGGTGCCCTATCAGAATGCGCAAGAGCTTTGTGAATTTCTCCGTCACCCGGCGGATGCAAGAGGCCTGAGGACGGAGCCCGGAGGGCGGATGGAAAAATTCAAGCCGTACCAGCCCGAGGCCGTGATGCGGAAATTCGAGCAGGTGTTTCTAAAATAAAGTGATCCCCAAAATCGTCCATTATGTCTGGCTGGGGGGGAAGCCTCTGAATCCCCTTGGCGAAAAGTGTCTGGCTAGCTGGAAAAACTTTTTGCCGGAATGGGAGATCCGCAGATGGGATGAGTCCAACAGTCCGATGGGTCATCCATATGTGCAGGCCATGGTGAAATCAGGGCGGATGGCATTTGCGTCGGACCTAATCCGGCTCCACGCCCTGCTTACGCACGGCGGTTTGTATCTGGACACGGATGTGGAAATGCGAAAAAGCCCCGGCGAGCTTGTTGAGGGCAACCGGATGACACTAGGTTTCCACTCCGTGCAAAACCGTCTCCGAAAATGTGCCTTGGCCACCTGCTGGATTGCTGCCCCGCCGGATTTTCCGCTACTTCAAAATATTCGGGGACGTTACGAGAAGCTCGGCAGGGCAGTGATCAACAACACATTCTTCACGGATGAAATTCTTCCCCTGTTTTCCGGCCAGGAGATTCCGCCGGGCGGTGACTTTGAGTATTTGGAGACCCCGCAAATCCGTATTTATCACCGGGATTACTTTGGTGCCGAACCCGGGCGCAAGAGCCGAGTCGAGGCCGTGGCGATTCACCATGGAACGGGAGAGTGGGGCGGACAAGCTGATCCCCTGCCGTGGTGGCGTCGCTTGTACGACCTTCGGCTAGACCGCAAGCTGTTAAGACCCTTGGAGCGTGCCTGCAAAAACCTGAGAAAATGAGCTGGCGATTGCAGACCCCGGTCACTGTTTTTTTCTATCGTCGGCCCGATCACCTTCGGCAGGTGATGGCCACTGTTCGGAAAGCACAACCGCCAGTTCTTTTCGGCGTATCCGATGGTCCGAAGCCAGGAAACTCGGACGTACAAAAGGGGGTGGAGGAGTCGCGAAAAGTTTTCCGCGAGGCGATTGATTGGCCTTGCCGGTGGGAAGTACTGGAACGGGAGAGCAACCTAGGATCTTATCTCAGCGTCTCCCGCGGTCTTGACTGGGTTTTTGAGAGGGTGGACGAAACCATCGTTTTGGAAGATGACACCTTGCCGGGCCCAGACTTTTTCCGGTTCACAGCGGAGCTTCTGGAACAATATCGAGACAAAGTGTCGGTGGGAGCAATCTGTGGAAACAATTATGACCATCCTGACGAATGGCCTAAAACTGCCAGCTATAGGTTTACCCGCTACCATCATTCTTGGGGGTGGGGCACCTGGAAGAGGGCCTGGAAATTCTTCGACCGAGACGAGAGACTGCAGGCGGAGATTCCCCGAATCCGGAAAGAAAACTGGATGGGGCTCTCACGGAGGGAATGGGCATATTGGCAACGCTGTTTTAAACGGACCTATGCCAAGCAGCTCGATGCATGGGACTACCGGTGGACACTTTCCCTCTGGGTGCACCGAATGATGTGCATCGTTCCCCGGGTCAATCTGGTGCAAAACATTGGTTTTGATCAACAGGCGACGCACACCGTGGAGCGGGAATTTGCTGATCTGGAAATGCACAAGATCCAGCCACTGCCGTTTCCCTTGATTGTCTCCTCGACGAACCAAGTAGACCGGCGGCTAGATGACCTCGTCTTTCAAAGACATTATGAGAGGCTCGAAGGCCGAAGAAACCTTTGGCAAAAGCTTCGCGATCGTGTTTTCGGGAAAAGAGACATTTCCGGTCGAATGCAGCAGTGAGTACTCTTCCTCGTATCTCGCTCCGCATTCTCTCCTATGAAAGGCCCCAATACCTTGTTCGCTGTCTCGAATCGGCCTTGGACCAGAGTGAATCATTTGCAGATGTGGAAATCCATGACAACCGAAGCAAATTTGATTTCACCCCAATCCTAGCGCGCTTCCCAGGGGTCAAGCTGAGTCAGCCGGAACAGAACATGCCCACCCACCAATTCTTTGCCCGGGCATTCCGCGATCCTCCACAACAGCCTTGGCTTTGCGTATTCCATGATGACGACCTGCTCAAGCGAGACTTCTGTCGCAACATGGTTCGGGCGGCCATGACCCGTCCTGAATGCGGAGCGATTTCCTGTGGTGGCGAGGTAATCGATCCAGAAGGAAATCTTCATGGTTCGTTGCTTCCGTCCCAATTTCGTGAGGCCATGCTGCAAACCCCCGGGCAGTTCGCAAGGTGGTACTGCGATTCATTCATTCCCTTTCCGGCGGCTGTCCATTTCTGGTCGCCGCGTCTGACCGAGTGGATGGAGTGGGCAACCACCTATGGGCGTTGTACCGATGTCGCTTTTTTTTCGAGGATCGTACAAGAAAAACCGATCTGGATCCGTCCCCAGGAGGATTTTTTATACCGGCGCCATGCTGGGCAGGACTCCAGCGGATTCCTTTGGTGGGAGGAGACCCGGCGATGGGAGTTACAGAGAAATATGGCCCAAGATGAGCCAAGCAATTTCGGCTATGTGGAGAAAAAACGCAGGGCACGCATTACCCAGCGTTGGTTTAATGCCTGGCTTAGGGATGAGCCCAGGCCCGAAGCCCTCACCCGTGAAGACTTTTCCGCTAACGCCTTTTATCGATTCTGGAGAAACAACAAGCTTGCCACCTTTCGACGCCTATTGAGGGGCGTGTCGGCTAGCCGGGGCAAACCGTGAATCAATGCACTCCGCAAAGCGGGGGAAAAATCTTAACCCGGATGGCAAATATTTACCTGACTTCATCAAATTAAATCGAAGGCACCCATATCCAATCTTGTGAAAAAAAATTTATTTGCTGATTTCCACGAGGACTACGGGATCCTCCGGTTTTCCGTTTAATCTTGGGGCACATTTTGAAAAATCCACCCAACAACATAACAATGATCCAGGACCATCGCTTTTTGGGAGGTGCGGCCCGTGCGGCCAACCGATGGTCGGATTTTCTGGAGACAGAAGGTTTCACGATTCAGCGAATGGCGGGAGACCAGGCAGAAGGAAAAGGCCTCGTCTTGACGGGCAAGCCGCCTCGTGGATGGGGTAGACTTTTCGAACATTTTACTAACCGAAGGAGTGCGCGAAAAACAAAAGTGGATCAGTGCCTGGAAAAAATGCTCCAGAAAGAAAAGCCCGATCTGATCTGGTTCCACAATATAGCAGGGGGCGGCAAATGGGGTTGGTCAGAAAATATGATTGCGATAGCGCGTCAACATGCGCCCGTGCTGTGGACGCTGCACGATATGTGGGCGTTGGGTAAGGACGAGCAATCGTACTGGGACGTAGATACGGTTGTGGAAGGTGAAAGGGGACAGGGGAAAAAGGCGGGGGGATTTCAGGGTTCAAGGCTGCAAAGCGTATGTGGGGAGGCTGGAAAAAATCGGGTTACGATAACTGCGCCGTCGAGGTGGCTGGCTGAACTCACGAGAAAAATTACCGGCTGCTCCTGCACGTATTTACCCAACCCGATTAATTTAAAGTCCTTTTCGCCCGGAGATCGAACAGTGGCTCGGCGGAAGTTGGGTCTGCCGGAGAAAGGATTAGTTGTCTTGGCAGGTGCGGACTCCCTCAAGGATCGGCGCAAAGGTTTTGATCTTTTGCGTGAAGCTTGGAAATCGGGTTCATTTCACGATGCGACTCTTGCTCTTTTTGGTCGGCATGGGGAGAGTCGGCGAGGCGAGCAGTATCTTGGAAATTTGAACTCGGATGAGGAGCTGGTGGCGGCGTATCGGGCCGCTGACCTATACGTTCATCCAGCGAGGATGGAAAACGCCCCTTGCACGATCCAGGAGTCCCTAGCCTGCGGCACCCCGGTGGTGGCCTTCGCGGTTGGTGGCATTCCTGAGATGATACGTCGAGATGAAACCGGATTCCTTGCGGAGAGCGTGAACAGTACTTCTTTGGCGACAACCTTGGAAAAAGCTTTGGAAAGCCCTCAGAGACTTGCGCAAATGGCGTCTGCTTGCCGAAAGCATGCAGAGAAGGATTTTGATCTGGCAACGCAGGTGGCTAACTTATTTCAAATGAGTTTAGGTTTTTCACGGTGAAGACCGCTCATCCAAGATGCGGGTTCCTTCCCTTGCAGATTGAAGATCCTGTTGCTTGGGTAGGCCATCTGCCCTTCGCTTACTGGTTAACCGGAGTAGTTCGGCCCCGGGTTTTTTTCGAATTGGGGACACATTCTGGGAATTCCTATTTC
The DNA here is from genome assembly GCA_040397425.1 of Methylacidiphilales bacterium. Classification (GTDB taxonomy): domain Bacteria; phylum Verrucomicrobiota; class Verrucomicrobiia; order Methylacidiphilales; family Verrucolacustridaceae; genus Verrucolacustris. Next base: position 11,415 of record JBBAWA010000002.1, on the reverse strand, counting down.
ACCTTTTGCCAGGCAGTTCGCGAGCACGGCTTGCAGACCCGCTGCAACGCGGTTGATCTATGGACGGGCGATCGTCACACGGGTGCTTACGAATCGACGATTTATGAATCGGTGGCTCGTCGGAATCGGGAGCTGTACTCCGAGTACTCCTCTCTTTGGAGGATGAGCTTCGACGAGGCAGTTTCCAAGGTCCCGGATGGAAGTATTGATCTTCTCCATATTGACGGATTTCACACTTATGAGGCTGTCCGTCACGATTATGAAACTTGGAAACCCAAACTAGCGAAAGGAGCGTGGGTTCTTTTTCATGACACACATGTCCGAGAAGGAGATTTTGGGGTTTGGCGATTCTGGGATGAACTAAAAGCCCATTATCCCCAACATCTAGAATTCACTCATTCCCACGGCCTGGGTGTCATTTCCACGGGAGTGGGCAAGCAGGAGGCGTGGATGGTTCCGAATTCCTCTGCACAGCGTCAATTGGTCGAAAGCTTTGAGATTCAGGGCCGGTCACTTCTGGCTTGGTATGAGAAATCCAAAAAGCGGAAAAGAAAGATGATGGGGCGGCTATGGCATCGTTTGTTTCCGGGGCATCCCGTAGGGCTTGGAACTTTTGGTCTCGTTTCCGATGCGAGACGAAATTGACCGGGCTATTCGTGGTTTGGGCAACGTGGCTAGCGTAGACGCTTTAATTAGGTCCGCGGGAAAAAGCCTTGAGGGTTTCGTGAATCACGTAGTCCCGCAACTTGGAGAACAGGTGGTGCTCCAAGACAAGCTGCCGACCAGCGGCGGCCATCGCCGGGAGCGTTTCAGGCACGGCCAGAGCCTTCTCCAGACAGCGGGTTAGACCCTCAGGTTCGGGAGCGAAATAAAAACAGTGTTCTCCGTCGATCCCCGGGCGGTGCTGTAAAATAGTAGGATAGGGCATCAGTGGGACGGAACCTGCCATTTTGGCCTCGTAATGACGCCAGCAATCCCAGCCCATTCCCGGGGGAGACAGCGCAAAGCGGGATGTTGCCATGCACCGCAGATATTCGCTCCGCGGAAGACGATCGCGGAGCAAGACTTTGGCTCCAGTGCGGCCAGCCCAATTTTTGACTTCCTCCAGCAATCTGCCCCGTAGACCCTTTTCATGGAGATCCCCCGCAAAAAAAAGATCCCATTCCTTGGGTTGTCCGTGGGGAATTTCATGAATGGATTCGTCTGGAGTCCCAAGGCTAATCGGGTGGAGTTTGCTGGTGACTCGGCCTATCGGACAGCTTGGATCAAAAAGGCCAAGAATCCTTCTGGCACGGCGGTTGGATTGAGGGTTGCCCCCCGAAAGGGAAAACAGATTTTTGAGGCTCATCTCAGGCTGAGGGTTCAGCTCCCGAACAAAACAGGCATGACAGCGACGATAGTACCAATCCGAACCTGCAGGAATTTCACCCACATCCGAGCGGTTGAGCAGGGCGATCGGGATATTATTGCGCGTCAGAAAAGCGAAAAACAGAAGCTCACCCAGGCGGGAAGAGCGAAAAAAAGCGGCTCGTGTGGCGGAACCGATGCCGCTTGCCCAGCCCGTCCCCGTGCGAAAGAAAGCTTCTTCCCGGTAGTTGACGACGGCCATAGATGGAGGATTCCTGCGCAATTTCTGCAAAGTCCTCACAATTTGATTCCATGTCAGTTTTTGGCCCGGAGTGTCGCTTGACCAAAATGGGGAGGGCAAAGAGCCTGGGAACAGGTCCATCTCCACATGGCCCGACTGAAGAAGAAAGATACCCGAACTCAAATCCATGAATGTTTCTACCCCGAAAACCCGCTACGCCCAAACTTTCTTGATGGAATCTTCGGTAGCCATTCGTTCATAATTCCCAGCCTATGAACAGGAAGCTCGCTTTGCCCGCTGCAAGAGCCTTCGTGTGGGTAGCGCTAGGGTTTGCGGTACTTAGCCATCTATGGGCGGCCAACCGGGGGTTGGAGATGACGGATGAGGCAAGCTACCTGCTCATTGCCCTTGACCCTTGGGGAACGCGTGGACACGGAACTTTTCACGGATTCCTGCTGCGGCCGCTGTATCTTCTGGGGGGGCAGTCCTTAGTCGGTTTGCGATGGATTGGATACGCTACTTTACTCTTCGGGGCATGGCGTTTGGCTGGGGCTGTGCGACTTCGTGTAGGACAGGGAAAATCGGCCGTAGCAGATTTTTGTACTCCCGTACTCATGGTGGCTGCTATGACAGCCTACTGCGCAGGCATTCGAACTCCCTGTTACAACTGGATGATTCTCCTCGGGGCGATGCTGGCCTGGTCGGGGTGGCTGCGATGTGGCTTGAGCCGCAACGCTCCGTTTGAAATGGGTTTGGGTTTGGCGGTGGCACTGGTGGGCAAGTGGACGGCTACTCCTTTTTTGGTTGCTACTCTTTTGGGTCTTTCGCTTTTTAAAAAAAGTCATGGATGGGGACCCAGTCGGTCTGACTGGGTTGGGGCGTCCTTAGTGGGTTTAGCCGCTGCGGGCGGCTTGCTTCTTTACGCCGGGGCAGAAGGAATTAAGAACACGTTGCAGGCTGGCGTCATCGCTGCCCAAACCATCGGATCACACGGGTGGTTTATTGTGCCTAAATACGCTTGGGAGATGTTCTATTATCTGTACCGCGTAGCGCGGGCGTATGTCTGGTTGCTTCCTGCCATTCTGGTTTTCTGGTGGCTGGCGAAAAGAAATCCCGAGAAATGGAAACTGGAAAGAATCGCCGTGATTCTTTTCACGGCAGGTTTGGCGCTCGCCGCAGTACGCGGTTGGTGGCGTGGAGGGATTGAGCAGTTTAGCAAGGAATCGGTGTTGGCAGGGTGTTGGCTTTTAGGTGTCGCATGGACGGTATGGGCGGTGAGCCGAAAGACGGATACCAGAAGACAAGGAACGGATGAAAAAAATCTGTGGTCGGAAGCCAGTGGTCAGTCGGCCGTACTGTGGGGGTTGGTGGCAACACCATTCCTTTGTGGAATCGGAACTAACACTTCAATTGCGGATTATGCCGGGCAGGGAACAGTTTTTTTCGTAGCCGCAGGGATTTTGATGTTGGGATCGCTTCCAGCTGCTTCCATTCAATCTATCGCAGCAGTCTCTTTGGCGGGACTTTGTCTGATCCAAGCAAGCCGTATTTCTTCATCTCTTTTGGGGATGTACCGACTGGGATCGGTGTTGAAGCAGAGTGAAAATCTTGAGGTGGGACCCGAAGCGGGCCATTTGCGAGTAGATCGAAATACCCGATTGCAGGTGGAAACGATTTGCAAAATCCTTCAGCAAAGTGGTTTTACTTCTGGAACTCCCGTGGTGGGTGTTGACAGTCTTTGTGGCTGGGTTTATCTGGCCGGTGGGACCTCACCAGGGGTTCCGTGGTTTCAACGGGATCAGGCAGAATTCGGACGCCAGGTTTTGGCGCAGCGCGATGTTCGGACTTTGAGCTCCAGCTGGATGTGGATACGATCCTCATCCCAAATGAAAGATCCTAACCGCTGGTGGCCGCCCCAAATTCCCGCTCCAAGCTGGCGAGAGGCAGGCCAGGTCGCGCTCGCTACGGATCGCGGGGCGGAAAAGCTGCTTCTTCTCTGTCAGAAAAGGGATAATTGATTGTTCTATAGCGCTTTCAATTTCCTTCGCTTTTTCATTTGAGTAAAAAACCCATTTTTCTTTTGGCTGTTCCTGCTTATCGGGAAAGTCGCCGTTTGGGTCGGTTTTTGCCGGGGCTACTTCGGGTCATCTCGTCCGAATTTCCCAACTCTCTGGTTATGTTGGTCGATGACGGTTCAGGCCCTGATGAAATCGCGGCACTAAAGCCCTTGTTGGAAAAAATGCAAACTCGTTACCGGCGCAACTTTGATTTTTTAGCTCTTCCTAAAAATCGGGGGAAAGGGGGTGCGATTCTAGCCGCCTGGAAGGCCTGCCGATCGCGTTTTGATTATTTGGGGTTTGTCGATGCGGATGGAGCCTTGGAACCTGTGGAAGTTGGCCGCTTGGCAAGGGAGCTGTCCCCGGGAGGTCGTGGGCCCGCGGTGTTTGCCTCAAGGATAAAAATGCTGGGCTACTCTGTGCAACGAGATCTGATCCGGCACTATGCGGGGCGAGTTTTTGCCACTTGGGTAGGAATATGTTTGGACTCTCGCATCTACGATAGCCAGTGCGGCTTAAAGTTCATTCCCACCCATATCTTCAAAAAGATTTCCTCCCGACTTCACGGTCATGGGTTTGCTTGGGATATCGAGTTACTGGGGAAACTAGTAGCCGTGGATTGTCCGATCCGAGAGGTCCCAGTCAACTGGAGTGACATAAAGGGCAGCAAGGTCAGCCTTCTCCGGGACGGCCTCAAACTCTTCTGGGTAGCTTTGCGAGAGGGGTGGACAAAAAAATGCTAGGGAAGCAGAGAAAAAATCCGAGGGACTTGAAGTCATAGTTGTTGCCAAGGGCGCAACCATTAAAATTTTAGACGGCTCATGAAAATCCTCGGAATTTCCGCTTTCTATCACGATTCTGCTGCTGCCTTGGTGGTGGATGGGAAGATTGTGGCTGCGGCGCAGGAGGAGAGATTTACCCGCAAGAAGCATGATGAGGCCTTTCCGGCGAAGGCGGTCGAATACTGTTTGAAAGAGGTTGGGATCAAGGCGGCGGATCTGGATTACGTAAGCTTTTACGAAAAACCACTTCAGAAATTTGACCGGCTCTTGGAAACGTATCTCGCGCTGGCCCCTGCTGGATTTCCATCTTTTTTGCGGGCCGTCCCGGTCTGGTTAAAGGACAAGCTTTTCTTGGCGAAGCGGATGCGGGATCAACTGCCTGGCTATCAGAAGGCGTTTGTTTATCCAAGTCATCACGAATCCCATGCGGCCAGTGCCTTCTTTCCCTCGCCGTTTCAAGATGCGGCTATCCTGACGATGGATGGAGTAGGGGAGTGGGCCACGGCCAGTATCGGGGTGGGGCGGGGGAATCGGATCGAAATGCTCAAGGAGCTTCATTTTCCACATTCTCTGGGGCTTCTTTATTCTGCCTTTACCTACTTCTGCGGATTCAAGGTCAATTCCGGCGAATACAAGCTGATGGGGCTAGCCCCTTATGGTGAACCGGTCTATGCCGATCTGATCCGAAAGCATTTGGTGAAGATCTTTGATGATGGGTCGATTTGGATGGATCAGTCCTACTTTAACTACGCGGGTGGATTGACGATGACGGCAAAAAAGTTCAACGGGCTTTTCGGCGGCCCGCCGCGAAGGAAGGAAGCCCCCATCGGAAAGAGGGAGATGGATCTGGCCGCCTCGATCCAAGTTGTGACCGAGGAAATCATGTTGAAGATGGCGCGGCATGCACATCAATTGACGGGGATGAAACATCTTTGTCTGGCCGGAGGCGTGGCACTCAACTGCGTGGGGAATGGGAAGCTTCTTCGGGAGGGGCCCTTTGAGGATATCTGGGTTCAACCCGCATCGGGGGATGCAGGCGGGGCTTTGGGAGCCGCTCTCTTCACCTGGTATCAACTCCTTGAAAAGCCACGCACCGCGAAGGCTGAGGATTCTATGCAGGGATCCTATCTGGGCCCGGAACCGGACGATCAGTCCACCCGGGTCTTTTTAGAAAATGAGGGGGCGAAATTCCGTCACATTTCGGATGAGACAAAGCTTTGTGACGAGGTGGCTGGCCTGATTGCTTCTGAGAAAGTGGTGGGATGGGTGAATGGGAGAATGGAGTTTGGACCGCGGGCTCTGGGGGCCAGAAGCATCTTAGGGGATGCCCGAAGCGAAAAGATGCAGACGCAGATGAATGTGAAGATCAAGTTTCGGGAGTCATTCCGGCCCTTTGCGCCTTCTGTGATTGAGGAGAGGGCGGCTGACTGGTTCCAGATTGAACGTAAACATCGCAGTCCTTACATGCTGGTGGTTGCGCCAGTATTGGAGAAACACAGGGAGAAGTCCTCGGGCAACGGAAAGACGGGTCTGGATCGGGTGAAGGAGAGGAGATCCAGCTTGCCTGCTATCACGCATGTGGATTATTCGGCCCGAATGCAGACGGTAGGATTGGGGACGCGGTATCGGAAACTTTTGGAGGCCTTTGAAAGAAAGACGGACTCCCCGGTGATTATCAACACGAGTTTTAATGTTCGGGGGGAGCCGATTGTTTGTACCGCCGAAGAAGCGTACCGCTGCTTTCTCAATACCGACATGGATGCATTGGTGATCGGCAACTTTCTACTCCTGAAGGAGGAGAATGCTGCTGCCAGCGGAGCAGCTCGTGCGGAATACCTCAAAGGATTTGAGTTGGATTAAATTATGATCTCGATCCAGTGGAATCCTAAGCGAAAACAGTTGCGGCAGTTTGCCGGCATCTGGTTTCCGGCCTTCTGTGCATTGGTCGGGTGGTCGATCGCACGAAAGACCGGGCATTGGCATGAGGTCGAGATCGGTTGGGCCATTGCAGGTATCATTTCCATCGCTGGGTTGGTCTTTCCTCCGCTGATCCGACCGATATTTGTGGGACTGATCCTGTTGACCTATCCGATTGGATGGGTGGTGTCCCATGCCCTTATGGGTGCAATCTTTTACGGCATTGTAACTCCGATTGGGCTTTTATTGCGCGCCACTGGGCATGACTCGCTGGATCTTAAGATGCCACAAGGCCCATCGATGTGGAAAAGGCCGGTTGGCAAAACAGACGTGGCTAGTTATCTTCGGCAAAGTTAACGATGAGCACCCAAGGACCCTCCAAGTTCGAAGAGCAGGCCGCCAAGGCCGGAGGTGGGGTTTTCGCTGAATTTTGGATATTTCTAAAAGAAAACAAGAAGTGGTGGCTTCTTCCCATTCTCTTTGCGTTTCTCTTGATGGGGGCACTCCTTCTTGCAGGAGGCACCGGTGCCGCTCCTTTTATTTATACTTTGTTTTAGTCGGTGATCCGTACTAAAGATCAGAAAAGTAGGCTTTTTTGAGACAAGGGAGAGTTTCGCATCGGGGTTTTGCCATCTTGCTTGGTCTCTTGGTTGCGCTGGGAATGGATTACGGGGTGCGCCAAGTTTATCTGCGGATCCGTAAGAAGCCGCCTGCAGATAAGCCTGGGCTGAGGATTCCGGATCCTCTTTTTCACCATGGGATCAAGCCGAATGCCCAAGGGATCGATATTTTCGGACCATACTCCGCCATCTACTATAGCAATTCGATGGGTTTACGAGATGCGGAGATCCGTGAAGTTTCCCTCGTCACGAACCAACCTAGGATCTTGTTTATCGGAGACTCCTTTACGGAGGCGGGTCCAATCCCATGGGAAAAAACATTTGTGGGAAGGATCGCTGGCGAACTGAAGCCACGAGGGGTTGAGGTTCTGAATGCCGGAGTGGCCTCCTACTGTCCCACAACTGAGAGAGTGAAGCTGAGGCATCTATTGGTAGACCAAGGCCTCAAGGTCGACCGGGTGGTGCTGTGCTTGGACATATCAGACCTGAAGGACGAATTTTATTATGAAGAGGGAGCTAATGGAAAGGTACAGCAGGTTCCCTACGGGCCCTTTCGACAAAAAGCAGAACAATTAGGAAAAGCGGATGCGATTTGCGATTGGCTGGAGAGTCATGTGGAGAAAAACTTCGTCATTTTGGGTGGGATTGTCCGCAACAGCCGGTTGACTTGGCGTCGGCACGCGAGCTCCACCGGCGTGACGGAGTATGATGCAATTCCAGAATGGGCTTATAACTGGCCTGATTACCGCGGCTCTTATGAAGGGCTGGTGGAAAAAGGCCTGGCTCGGACTAAGTCGGAGATGACCCTATTGGCCCAAGAGCTCAAGAAGCTGGGAGTGCCTTTGACGTTGGTGGTTTATCCATGGCCTCAGCAGGTGAAGGCAGGAAGCAAGCCATCTCGTGCTGAGACGGAGTGGGCGGCTTGGGCCCATGAAAACGGAGTCCAGTTCGTCAGCCTTTTTCCAGTTTTTGTAAACCAAGAGTCAGCTGATCAAATCATTGAAAAGTATTATTGGAAGAACGATGCTCACTGGAACGAGGAGGGGCACCGATTGGTTGCAGAGGCCCTTTTGCAAACAAAGGGAGGAATTGAGCTTCCCACCAAATCAAAACGTCAGTGACGGGATGGCGCTAGGCGCCGTTTCACATCCTTTTGCATTTTTAGGCATGGCCAAGGTTGGCGGCGAAGTTCTACAGAACCGCAAGAGGTCATCACCTCATAACATAGAAGCCGGGGCGGAATCGTCGCGCCGGTGCAGAGGTTGCGGAAACGATACACCAGCTTGGCAAGCTTGATGGAAAAGGATTTTCGGTTCACGTCGGGATTGGGGTTTTCTCGTTTTCCGCCGATGTGGCGTGGGGCCAGCTGATCCGGGTGCCAAACAAAGAGGCCGATAGGGCGCCGAACTGATGCAAGTTTCCATCCCTTGTGAAACTGCCGGCGAATCCAGACATGATCGCCGGCCATCCGGAATTCCGAAGGAAAAGGTTCCCGTTCCCATACATGGCGGTGGTAGAGAAGAGAGCAGGTTTGGACGGGCATCTGGTAATCGGCGTCGATCGGGCGGGGGATGGTGATCTGGTTGAAGAGGTAGAGAAAGTTTAGGTGCTCATCGAGCATGATGGTGGGGCCGAAGACAGCGTCGGCATTGGATTGGTCGAGTTTTTGCAGGGCGTGGGCTAGCCCTGCGCGATCGTACTGCTCATCGGCGTTCAAGTGTCCGAGGATCCGGCCGCGTGCGGTAGCCATGCCTTTGTTCAGGGCGTCATACATTCCCTTGTCTGGGCCAGGAATCAGTCGGATATCGTTTTGTTGGCGGAGATATTCCAGGGTGCCATCCGAGCTGCCTCCGTCACATATGATGTGTTCGTATGAACGCCCTTGAAGGGCATGTCGGACCGAGCGAATGCAGAGTTCGATCCAGCGAATCGAATTAAAACAAGGAGTGACGATGGAGATTTCCATCCGAGGTCAGGCATAAATGATGCCTTGTTGGGCAGCCATTCCTGCAAAAAGACCTTTTTTTGAGAGCAACGCAGAGAAAGTTCCCCGTTCTGCAATCCGGCCTGCCTCCAGGACGACGATCTCATCCATATTGGCCAAAGTAGAGAGTCGGTGGGCAATACAGATCACGGTGCGGCCTTCCTCAAGCTGATCGATGGTTTTCTGGACTTCCGTTTCCGAGTCGGCATCCAAGGCGGCTGTCGCCTCGTCAAGAATCAGGATGGGAGCATCACGGAGAAACGCTCGCGCCAAGCTGATGCGAGCCTTTTGACCGCCAGAAAGCATGACCCCGCGTTCGCCGACCCTCGTCTCGTACTGCCTCGGCAGATCCAGAATAAAATCATGGGCGAAAGCCTTTCGGGCCGCCTTTTCAATTTCGGAACGGTCCACCCCCAGACGCCCCAGACCGATGTTTTCGGCAACCGATGCGTCAAAAAGAACAACATCCTGACTGACCAAGGCGATTTGAGAGCGCAACTCCTTGGATTGTATGGTGTGCAGGTCCCGACCATCCCAGAGAATTCTGCCGGAGGTTGGGGCATAAAAACGCAGCAGAAGATTGATTAGGCTACTTTTGCCCGAGCCGCTGGCTCCAGCCAGCCCGAGCTTGAAGCCTTTTGGAATTCTCAGTTGAATGTCCTGCAAAACGTGATTGTGCCCGTAATCGAGATAGACCTTGTCGAAGGATAGTTCTTTGGTGAGCGGAGGGAGCGGAGCGGGCGAGTCAGGCTCCCGAACACTTGGGGTCAGAGCCAGAAACTTTTCTAGGCGCTCACAACTCACCGTGGCGGAAACCAGATCGACGTGCATTTGGGCGAGGCGTTTGACCGGGTTGGGGAGCATCACGAGCCCGGTCAGGAAGCCAACAAAATCAGAAACGGACTGATGAGTTACAAAGACCACAATAATAAAAACACCCAAGCCAATCGTACTGACGACCTCGATGACAGGATTGACTAGTTTGCCCGCCTGCGTTTTTTTAACTTCGAGGTTTACCAGTTCCAAGCATTCTCCCCGGTATCGATCCAATTGAAAGTTCTCCAGACCATAGGCCTTAATTAAACGGATGCCGGATAAGGCTTCGAGCAATCCGCTCCCTTGGCTGATTCCGACGCTGACGGATTGACGAGCCAGACGCTTTAGGCGGCTTCCTACAACCAGAATAGGAAGAATGACCAATGGAAGGATCACCATAGCGGCAAGGGTGAGACGAGCATCAATGATGATCATCCCCGCCAAAATACTGAGGAGTGTGAAGGGTTCTTTGATCAGATCGCTAAAGCCGTTGTTCATGGCGTCAAAAATGCGGCGGGTATCGCCCGAGATGTGGGTGGTAAGGTCCCCGAGGGTGGACTTGTTGAAGTAGTCCAAGGAAAGGGAGTGGAGTTTTTCGAGCACTTGAATTTGCATGTCGCGAACCACCCGGGTGCTGACCCAAGTCATGCAGTAGGCACTGAGGTAGCTCGTACCAGAGCGTAGCAGCATCAGCACCGGGAGAAAAAAAACGGCACCCGTAATTTGGAGCGGGGTAATGGGCTGGCCAGAGCGTGGCAGGATTTTTTCCATCATTTGCGCAAATTCCCCGGAGAAGCGGGAAGCCAAAGCCTGTGGGTCCACCTGATCAGGGGCCAGAGGAGGCGGGCTGAGCCGTTCAAAAAGAGTTTTGGTAGCCAACACAAAGGCGCCGTTGGTTAGGCCGAAAAAGAGAGCCAATAGTATCGCCGCTATGAAGCGTGAGCGGTAGGGCCTGAGGAAAGGAAGGCCAAAGGCTAGAACGCGCCGGAGTTGGTTCACTAGTAAAGGCTAGGGAAAAAAGAGTCGGAGGTCGAACCTGGAAGGCATCGGCTCTAACTTGTTTTTTTTAGGTAGCTGGAAAGAGATTTCGAATCCTGCGCTTTTGCAAAAAACCAAACGAGGTAGATAAAGTTTAGGGTGGCCCAGAGGGCGATCAGAATCAGGTAGTGTTTTCCACACAAGCCCATCATGGGGAGAAGGCGCCAGAGGGCAAAAGCCGCAAGTCCGAGCCATAGGATGACCCAGTGCAGGGTAAAGAAGCTAAAGAAGCGGAGAGGCGCCGTGGGTACAAAACCACCAATCTTTGGGGCATCGATAGGGTAGAAATAAAGATCCTCGATTTCGGATCCGACCAACGTGCTCTTGCCCAAGGCCTTGTTTAAACGACTCTCTACAAAGCGAGCGTGGATGCGGGCGAAGTCGACAAAGTGGAGATAGAAACAGGACTGGGTTCCAGCGGTGATGACGAGTAGTGGAACAAGTGCCAGCGACACAGGACTGTCCCAAAGAAGGCAGCCAATCACGAGAACAAGAAATAGGTAGAGACCATGGAAGAATTTTTTGTGGTAGACGTACTGCATCTCGCGCATTCGACGGAGCTGATCCATCCAAAGGGCGATCTTTTGGTCGGTTTGTGGCATAGCTCCTTTAT
>JBBAWA010000001.1:1838-76818 GCA_040397425.1 Methylacidiphilales bacterium | reverse complement strand
GCTGCCGTAGCCGCTGCCGACGCCGTCGCCGTTGCCGTTGCCGCTGCCGCTGCCGCTGCCAATGCCGAAGCCTGCTGGGAACATCACAGCCCCCAGCCGTCGTGGACGGGGACGGCAAAGATTTCGGCGCCAGCCGGAATGTCAATGTCCGCGAAAGGGCGGATGTCCGCCTTGGACGGATCTTCCACTACGGCGGCAAAGCCGCACTGAACCCACCTAAACACCCACACACAACGTGTGAGCTTGATGCGCCCGTCAATGCGCTGAACATCACCTGCGAAGATCCATCCGCGATCGACGACAATGACCGCACGGGAACCGTGCTTCTGGGCTGGAGTGTATTCCACTCCACTGATGACGATGTTTTCCATGGTGAAGATGATGCAATGGAATGCCCGGATAGGCTCCGGTCAGGGACGAACCAGGACCTGGAGAAGCCAGGGGATAGCATGTTCTTTCTTGCTGTAGAAATAGCCTTTGGCCTCGGGACCCAGCAGGATGTAACCGGCTATCTCGGGGCCATTGAGTGCCTCCAGCCTGGCTCCCTCCTCCCCGGCTAGATGGATAGCCCATCCGGCAATGCAGTGGTTTGTGCCACAGTCGGAGTGCCAGGATTCCATCTGAAGACGGTCTGGCGAGGCCAAAACAGTCTTGACTACTTCTCTCAGCCGCCGATCGTGGTCATCCACAACCGGCACCTGGCTCATGTAGTCGTGTTTAGTCGGGCAATAGTAGCTGCCTGGCCCTGCGGCCCCGCCTACATCGTTTGCGAGAACCTCCTGAAGGTTCATGGTCTGTCGTGCGAAGGAATGGAATGCCCGGATAGGCTCCGGGCGGGCCGCGGTCAACTGTCAAGCACTGAAAGCAGCCAGGCGCGGGCATCCTCGTCGGAGTCATGGAAATGCAATGCGGCCTCATGGCCGAGCAACATGCGCCCGGCGAGTTCAGGGCCGTGCATTTCCTCCAGTAGCCGCCCTGGCTCGCCGGCCAAGTGGATTGCCCAGCCAGCAATACAATGCGTTGTTGGGCACGTATGCCACGACTGCATATGGAGCCCGTCTTGGTTGGCCGTCGCCACTGCAGCGACTGCCCGCAAGCGGTAATCACTGTCAAGGGCAACAGGAATCCCGACGGCGCCGCGGAGGTCGGCGCCGCTGAGGTTGGCCCCGTACAGGTTGGCCCCATGCAGGTCGGCGTCGCGCAGGTCGGCCCCGTGCAGGTTGGCCCCGTGCAGGTTGGCCCGTTGCAGGCTGGCCCCGTGCAGGTCGGCGTCGCGCAGGTCGGCCCCGTGCAGGTTGGCCCCGTGCAGGTTGGCCCGTTGCAGGTCGGCCCCATGCAGGCTGGCCCGTTGCAGGCTGGCCCCGTACAGGTCGGCCCCGTGCAGGTTGGCCCCGTACAGGTCGGCGTCGCGCAGGTTGGCCCGTTGCAGGTCGGCCCCATGCAGGCTGGCGCTGGTCCCTTCGCTACCGCTTGATTTGAGCCAGACGTAGTGGTGGGCAAGAACCTGCTCTAGCTCTTGTGGCTTCATTTTCGGAGATGCAATGGAATGCCCGGATAGGCTCCGGGCGGGCCTGCGACCTCAAATGATCGCAAAGTCGGCGGCGGTGGTGGAGTTCCGCAGCCACTGCAGGGTGCAGAGGATCTGTGCATCAGCACCGCCGGTCCCGTCGGCGTCGAACCAGATGGTGGGAGCCAGTCCCTCAATGTCCTCGCGGATGAAGGCGGGGCCAGAGCCTAGGGCGTTCCAGTCCTCGACGTAATCGAACGAGGCGCCGGCAACGCCGAACGCAGCGCCGCTGATGGCCAGGGTGTCAGTGCCAGAGGCAAAGTCCATGACATAATCAGCATTGACGCGGCCCGCAGCGTCGAAAACAAACGTGTCCCGACCGGTGCCACCCTGCAGGCGGTCGATGCCCAGGCCGCCGTTCAGGATGTTATCCTGACGGTTGCCGATGACATTGTTTTCAGTGTTGTTGCCGGTGCCGCTGATGGCCCGGCCAGTGAGCAGCAAGTAGGTGATGTTCTCGTTCAGCACATAGTCGATAGAACTGACAACGCTATCACCAGCGCCGCCGCCGGTGATCGCGTCGCCGGTGTTGTTGATGTAGAACTGGTCACACTCAGAGGTGCCGATGAAGATGTCGGCGTTGCGAGTGCCTGCGAAGAGCATGGGGAGAGTGCAAGGGACCGGGCTTTTGCCCTGAGCCCATTGTGGCCCCATTTTGTCCAGGTGTCAACTGGATTCAGCGGGCGGAGCTATTAGGCGTCCTTATAGGCAAATTTGGCTCCGACCAAGGGGGATGGCCTCCAAGCCTTTGCCAGCACATGAATAGAGCCAATCACTTCCAATTCCGCAACACGATGGCAACGGTCCAAAAGGGCCTTACATCCATCTTTCCGTAATTTGTTTGGTTGCCTCCTCGGCTCATGTAACTCAACAAGCGCAAAATCAGCCAATTCCTCAACGTCAGACAAGTCAGTTGTTACCACCACCAGTTGCTCTCCTCGGGTACAGAGCTTTCCCCATACCTGGTGTGGCAATGGATTCTCTTGGCTAATTTCCCTGGCATCACTATGCAATGCTCGCGGAATCACCACTGTATGCTGCCGTTCGTTGTATTCAGCGGGAAAATAGGAAGCAATGGAGGGGGCAGAATGATCCATTATCATCAGTGGCACCCAACCATCGTATTCCCTTTAGAGCTTTTCGTCAATAGCACTGGGCAACAGTTGAGTGCCTTCAGGGCCAATGTTTTCAGCCTCTGCGAACTGGATTTCAATGGCAAGCTCTTTAGCCTTTTGCTCGTCCGCATCAGCGTCAGCCTTGGCCAAAGTGGCAGAAAGGTCTTTAAGGAAGTCTTGGTAAGTTTTCTCCTCCTTTGCTGCTGCGGGCAAGTTGTTAAGACCAACAATTTTAGCCTGCTCAGCAATAAGGTTTTTGGCTACGTTAAGGAATCCAACATCACCAGCACTCTCCTCTACCGTCACTATCACCTCTTCGTCTTCGCCTCCTTCGGCGCCGCTCCGCTTAGTAGTGGTCTTAATCTTTTTCTTACTTTCGTGAAAAGCCGCTAGTGCCTGATTCTTAAGGTCAATGCTTTCTTGTAGCAATCGAGCCCGATGAAGGTCAGCAGTTTGTAGGATATTTTGCGTATAGAGCTTTCGTGCATATTCCCTGTCAGAATTGACAGTTTCTTTGCTCATTACCAGAATCTTGCTAATCTGTTCATTGCTGAATGATGCAGCGACAAGCTGATTAACCATTAGCCGCCGCTTGTGTATGTTGAGCGGACCATAATTGAGGCGACTGCTACGGTGAGGAAGATCCCGGATTTCCTGAATCTCATTGTCTGTAAAGCCGTTTTGCTTAAGCACATCAACGGCTTCTTCCAGTGTTGGGTCTCCGGGATCGTATTGACGACGCTGCATGACTGACGCTATTCAGCAATTTGGCACCATGATAGCAGGCAGCCTTGCATCAGCCTTAGATTGCATCTTCGCTAAGGGGGCGAAACACTACGCTGGTTTTACCAGGCTTTTGCTCATAATCGCCCATGTCATCAGCCAAGCCCTTCAGCCGCTTGTAGGCGGCCTCGGCCTCCGTCACATCCGCCCCGTACAGCCGATTGCTCCTGGATTGCAGCGTCACGGAACCATAAGAGGATGCGAACTTGGTTTCACCAAGGGCTTGTAGTGTATCAAGAATGTCAGCCTTACAAAGCACCTCACGTTCTTCTAGGGCTTTTTGCCTGAGCTTAATGTCATTCAGTTCCTTAATCAGGAACTCCAAGTCCTTTTCCTGCTCCGAGGTCATTGGTGTTGCTGTCATTGCTTTTGTTGATGAAGTGGACAATTTCCTCGTAACTCCTCCTCCAGTGCCTTTCGCCATTGCTGTCGGCAGTGGCATAAAGCATCCGAGTTGCTCCGTTGCTTGAAAAGCCATAGTGGCGAATCACGCTAATTTCTTGCCCATTGTGGACAAGAGAAGGCAGTTGATCGGGCTGGCGAGGACGGGAAATCACTGAGGCAAGCAAAATCTACAAGACAGCGTAGGAGAAGTCAAGAGAATTAGCAGAGACCCATAAGGCCCTTTAGCTCGTTCGCCTGACGGCGATGGCCGAAACGGGCCAGCCAAGGGAGCCTAAGCGAGAAGCCCTTAGGCGGAAGGAGCCTACAGGACAGCACTCGGTTCCGTTCCCAGCATATATCGCGTGTCAATAGGGCCACTGTTTTGGAGGGCGCTTGACAATGGAGAACGGTGGGGCTACCTTTTGGATGCGTCGCTTGCGCAACTGCCAAGCCCGCCATTTCCCAAAACCCCAGTTCCCTCGCCCGGTAATCCCCGGAGATTTTCCATGACCGAATCCACAGACCGTCCAACATGGATCACTGACCGCCAACCGTTGCCGGTGGACTCATCCGAGGATGGGAGTGTCGAAGCTCAACTTGCCCCTGGATGCGAGACCTCCGTTTATATGCACTACGCCTACGTAGCCCAGGGCACTCCCTGGAGGCACCTACCCGGCTGGACCTTCCCCGAGATCCGCCTTGGGCAGATCTGGCGGTGTCAGGACGGGCAACTGCGGACAGTGAAGCGTTCTGTGCTTTCTGATCGTTGGTTCATCGGTGAATACTTCTACGATTCCGTCGGTGAAGCGCCTGGCGGTCCTTCTTACCGCCTCGCTGAACTGATCAGCCAGCCCAAGCAAGAGCCCGAGCCCGAGCCCGAGCCCGAGCCCCAGCCGCGCCGCCGCTTCGCAAGCCTCAACGGCTACGTCAGCAACGGCGAGGAAATCCTTATCGCCATTGACACGGACGGCGTGGCATGGACCTCAACCGCTGGCTTTCAATGGGTTCGAGTCGTCGATCTTCCTAATGATTGATTACCACAATCTTCAGCCGCATCATTAAGGCAAAACAACATGATTCTGCTTCATGATTACACGCGATGTCAGGACCATTCCTGTCCATGGCATCAAAACTGCGCTCGCTGGCAACAACGAGCCAATGGAAATAGCCAAGCCGCTACCATGCGGCAATCATCCTCCGAACCCTGCCATTACTTCATCCCCCATGACTGATTGTTGTCCCATTATTCTTTTCATTTCTCATGACAACTGATAACCAAGACTCCATGTGGATCACAGACCGCCGACCGTTGCCGGTGGACACGAATGACAACGCCCTTGTCAAGGTTCAGCCTTGGCCTGAATCTGATAAGCACTTATACATGCACCGTGCCAACGTCGGACTGGGCACCCCCTGGAGGCACTGCCCTGGCTGGCGGTTCCCCGACATCTGCATAGGCCAGGTCTGGCGCTGTGAAGATGGCAAGGAGCGAGTCGTCAAACGTGGCGACTCGGATAGTGCTTGGCTGATTGGTGATTATTGGTACTACGGCAGCGGTGGTGAAGCCCTTGGCACACTTCCTTCAGCTCGCCTTGCTGAACTGATCAGCGAACCAAAGCCTAGCCCGATCCCCCCAGCGATCCTTGCTGGCGCAGAGGCGTTCTACGTGCTGGTGTGCGAAGGCGATGATAGCAATGATGTGGAACCGTTCGTCTTTGAGACCCCAATCCTGGCCAGCAGTACCTTGCAGGCTGCCCTGGATCAGCGAGCCAAGGTTGGCAGCAGATACGGCACTACGTACGTGGCCGAGTGCCGCATCATTCCTGCTTCAGCGAGGAAACCATGAAACCTTCCGAGGCGTTCGCTATTCGCAAACGCTGGTGCCTTATTCGGCTTTTGTCTCTGCCGCTTTCACTGGTCGAGCGTACAATTCTTCTGCAGCCTTTTCTGTCTGATTGTTGGAACTAGGCTTTTCTCCATTGTTCTCTTGGGCCGGGGTTTGATCCTCGGCTTTTTTGTTGCCAAAGCCGTTGTCGTAAATGATGGCCATGCCTAGCGTGCCAATGAAGTCCTTTCCAATAATAAAGCCCCCGTGAGGGGGCATCGCTTAGTCTTTAGAAGAAATCGTCGTCATCGTCGGCCTCAGGGTCATTGGGTTGTGGCTCTATGCTGGCATCTGTGACGGGAATGTCGATGGCAGGCGAATAGTTCCAGTCTTGATACAGCCTATCCCTTTCTCCATTGGGGCCTGTTTGCCATGAGCTAGTGATTAGTCCCTGCCGCCTGGCAACTTCCAGCATTTTGCGAGTGCCACCAACGTCCCAGGAGCCAATAATGGCCGCAACTTGCCTGCAGGACAGCCTTTCATTGCGCCTCGTACTCAACGCCGTGACCACTGCCTCTAGTTCATCTAGGCTGCCTCCCAGTGGCCCTCCATAGCGCCAACCGTAATTCATTGGCTCCCGAATTAGGATATGCTTACCACTTAGTCCTGCGCGGCTCTTGAGCCATTCAATCGTAAATTGGTTATTGTCATACCCACCTTCCATCCGATTAAACTTAATCACCTCGCTCACGTTATCAACGAAAGCGCTGCTATCGCGCAACCCTCCGCTTTTATTCAAGTGGTGGAGGATAACAATACTGCATTGATACTGATTGGCCAAATCACGAAGGCCGTAAATCACGTCTCCGCTAGAGCTTTTGGTTAGGTCAATGTTCATGCCGGACAGGCAGGAAGTCAAGCTATCAATGACTACAAAACTAGGACGATTCTTGCGGATAAACTCCTCCAGTTGCTTGATGTGAGCAAAGCGCCAGTTTTCCCAAAAGCCAATCATGCCAGGCTCTAACCCAGCATCGCCATAGCCAATCACGGCAAGTTTTTCTGTAGTGTCTACCAATGGTTCATCACTTTGGATAATCAAAACTTTGCCTTTTGCGCATCGTCTATTGCTCCATGGTTTTCCTAGTGCAATACATAAGGCCCAGTTGTAAAGCAAACTGCTTTTACCGCAACCTCCTTGAGCGGCCAAAAGCATTACTGTCCCCTGCGGCACAATCCCAGCAATAAGCCATTCCCTGCACTGATCGTTATTGGCAATGGTCAAGGCATCAATGGTTTCAATGTTTTCACGACCATGGACTCGCGTTTTGGCTTCTTCTACGAGCTTGTCAATGTTTTGCTGAGGCATCTTGATGGTTTTGCGTTCCAGCCAAGATGCAGTTTCGTAGTAAATGCGAGCATCATTATTGCCGAACAGGCCAACAAAGTCTTCGATGGCGGAGATAATTTCGTCATAACCTGGCTTTCCATCAGCGTTTTGGTGGCGCCCTTTGGAGACAATGGCGGAAAGTAGGTCGTCTTTTGTTGCGCCTTCAGTCTCAATCCAATCGCCAATGTCATAACCATTCTTGGCAGGAAGGTTGTCCCATTCCCAGGAATCGCCATCAACGTAAAGCCATTGTACGCCGGGATTGTCGGCCCCAACTTCTCGCATGAAGGCCACTCCCGGTTCATCACGATCAGGACAGAGAACTAGGCGATGGTCGCGGAAAATTGTTGAATAGTCGCCATTGCTGCGATATTGCTTGCTGCCACCAAGAAAGCTAACGGCTGGCAGTCCTAGTCCCCATATTGCATTGGCTTTTAGTTCGCCTTCCACCACAAAGATTGGCAGCCCGGTTTCATCGCTAGTCTTAACGGCTTCTTGGTAGCGATAGGGGAGGATGGCCACTTTCACTTCTTGTCGCTGCAGTGGCGCCGATGGAGAATTGGAATCAATGGTGGGAAAATCCTGCCAAATCCGCTTGCTATCGCTCACTCCATCGTCCTTCCTGTTAACAACAACAATCGTTTCGCCCGCCCTATTTTTGTAAGGGAATTGGTGAAAGCCTGATTGCCGTCGTGGCTTTTCCCATCGTTCCATGGGAGCTAGGATATTGCGAATTTCTGCGCGGTGACTAGGTGAGGGGTCTTGGAAGCAAGTGTATGCGCCTGTGGTTTTATTGATGGAAAGATTGCTGCCTTGACAGGCCGGGCAAATGTACTTGCCGCTTTCCTTGGCAGGAGTCAGCGCGTCCAAGTGGTCTAGGATTGAAAATGACATGGCAATGGAATGCGCTTTGCCATTGTCGCACCTCGCGCCAGCCTTGGTCATCCTCGGCTCATAAGCAAGCCTTATGGCCGAAAACGGGAAAGGTGGGGCCAGTTGCCCTATTGTGGGGTGGCTCCATCCCCCCCCCTGCCGATGTTCTGCTGATGCTTTACGACCAACCTAAGCGCAAAATCCATTTTGCCTTAACCCCCACAGCCCTGTCCCATCTATGCGCACTGGCGGCTAGTGCCGACCTAAGCCGCAGCGAAACCCTGGAGCGACTTTTACGCTCCACTCCCGCCCACGAAGGGCTTGTCCTTTGCAATGAAAACTGGAATCATGACTGACGAACAAAATGCCGCTCTGGCCACTTTGACTGATCGTGCTCTGGGATTGTTTGCGCCTTTGGAAATTAGTTACGAGAAGTTTAAGGCTGCATACGAGCTTCCTATTGGTGAGCATGTCGAAAAGAACTACAAGGGCCTTTCCTACCTGTCGTGGCCTTTTGCATTCCGCTACTTCTACGAGCATTTTCCTGGACTGTATGTTCAGTTTGAGGAAAGTAAAAATGGCTGGCCCGTATTTGGAGAGCCTGGCGCCTATATCCTTCGGCCTTTTATCACCGATGGAGTGAAGCGCACAACGGCGCTTGTGTTTCCAATCATGGACAACAAGCATAACTCCATTCAGGCTTTGGATGCTAGGGCTATCAGTGACAACGTGCAGCGTGCCACAGTAAAAACAATCGCCACGTTCACCGGCTTGGGCTTGAAGCTCTATTCAGGGGAAGACATTCCCTGCGATGATTCCACTCAGGCATCCTCCACTCCAGAGTCTTCTACTGCTTCGGCGTCCGTAAGATCAGCCGAGACCAGTGAGCAGCCTGACAGTGCGCCTTTCGATGGCCGTGCGGCAGCGCTTGCGCTTGCCAATGCTGGCATTTTTGGAATGGATCGTCAAGCGGTGATTGTCTTGGCTAAGGGCGCATTGGAAACAATGGGCCTGAAGACTTCCGTAGACCTTAAAACGCCCCAACAGTTTGGCCTTTTGTGTCAAACAATGATGGCAACCTGGGTCAAGGACAATGGCATCAAAATTACAAAGGCTGCGATGACCAAGCAAATGGAAGCAATGCAAGCTGAAGCAGAGAATGGCGCACAAGAGGCGATTGCTTTTATTGCCAAATTCGTAGAGGAAAAAAAGTAATTGTGGCAGCGGCCCGCCTTGCGCGGGCCTTTGCCGGAACCATCATCATCCCCGAGGAACAATGCTAATTGCCAACCATTGCAAAGTACCACGAATAGAGGAAGCGTGGCGCCTCCATCAGGACAAATGGGAGATTGAGACTGGCTTACTGCCAGGCAATTTTACTGTGAACAACATAGAGGCGAAGCTGGTCGGATGCTACCAAGCAGTCCCGCACTGCGATGATGCTTACCAACGTTTTTGGTTTGTTACACTTGTAGCCCAAAGCTATCACCATGTACTCTCAGATGCCACTGCATATCCAAAGGAATACGCCCTTGCAAAGGGAGACTTAGTGATTGTTGATCCCGAAGAATTGCACTGGCTTTATCAAGAACAGGAGTCCTCATCAAGATTTAGGCGCCGAGGATATTGGCTTGGCATTCAATGGGAAGTGCCCAAGCAAGATCTCAGTGGCAGTGCTGATGTGCTCAAATCTTTCGTAAAGGCAGTAGTGGACCAATTCCATGGTCAATGGACGCACTGGCCTGGTGATGCCCGCTATGCTTACTTGCTTCCGTCTTGACCATGCTTCAGCATTTCCCTCCCAATCGAATCAGCATCAATGGCAAGCGGCATTACATCGTGCCGCCTGGCCTGCCTTCAGTCCCAGAGGGGTGGGTGTTGCCCAGCATGACTACAGTTTTGTCTGCCACTGCTCCAGTGGGCAAGATCATGGCGCTGATGAATTGGCGCAAACGAGTAGGAGCGGAAGAGGCAAATCGTCGCACCAAAATGGCTGCTGATCGCGGCACTTGGATGCACAAAGTCATTGAAGACTTCTTTGATGAACAAGACATTGAAACGGCACTTGAATTAAGTCCCAAGTATCGCCCATACTTCGATGCCATTTATGACTTTCTCTTGACCATTGACCAATGCGTACTGGCTGAAAGTGCTATTGCTTATGGCTTTGACCCTGGCTTTGGTTACACTGGCACGTTTGACCAGCTTGCCATTATTCGCGGACAATATGTGCTGATTGACTGGAAAACTTCCTACAAGGAAAAGCCGGATTATCAACTGGCTGATTATCGTCAACAACTTGGCGGCTATGCGCAAGCGATTGAGCAAATGTATGGCATTGAGATTGATCGCGCATTATGCGTGATTGCCGTTTATGACCCAGAAGATCCCAACAGCAAGCCTTCACGGCAGATCATTGAAGCCGATGGAGGGGAGCTAATAGCCCTAGGCGGCCTTGTACGGCAGCGTACCGTACAGTATTTTGGGGAACACTACCCTGGCGGCCAGCCTTTCACGTTGACAATGGACAGGGGGTAGGCTACGATTGGCGAGCCGCAAGGCACTTTCTCACCAACCAAGAAAATGGCTCGTCCTCCGTACAGTGGCGCAATCGACCTGACGCCCGAAATCCTCAACGCGCTCAAAGCCAAAGGCCCTAACGAGCGTGGTCGCTACAGCCTAGACTTCGCCTGTTGGGAAGCTCGTGAGCGTCGTAGCGACAACTCCCCTTCTCACACTGGCAGTGTGAAAATCAAGGGAGACCGGGATGCAACCCAAGGCAAGGGCTATGTCTCCATGTGGGTGAATGACGAAAGCGACGCTTTTTGATCTAGCCGCCCGTTTTGTAGTGGGAGGGCTGTTTCTTGCATTGTGCATTGCAGTGGCCCTCCTTTCCCCAATTCCTTCACCATGACAGAAACCATGAGTCGAGCAGAAGCCCTGTACCCTCGCGATTATTGCGGCGAGTTTCCTTCCGTAGCAGACTACCATCCGATCATCCACAGTTTTGGGGAAGTCCTGGCAGAGGCAGACATTGGCTACTACCAAGGCGACACAGTTGCAATCCTTCAAGACGACGCCAAAGGCTTTGGCTTTTTAGTTTTCAGCTATGGATCATGCTGTGCTTGCGATGCTTTGCAGGCTTGCGGAACTTACGCCGAAATTGATGAATTGATCAACAGCCTTGAGAATGGCGTTCGTTGGTTTTCGTCCTTGCAGGAAGCCAAAGACTATGTAATGGACGACGAAATGCGCAAAGGCAGCCACTACTATCATGAGCCCGAATGGGTTGAGTTTAAGCACAAAGTCCAAAGTCTTTAATTCTTCATCATGATCTACAACGACAAAGCCCTGCAGGTCTTGCAGAACGACAAGGATGTGTTCTTTCCTTTCTATGGGGAGAAGCGGCGCACGAATGACAATGGGCAAAAGGCAGTATCTTTTGGCCTGAGCCAAGCGGGCTATGACATCACGTTGTCCCCTGAGCGGTTTCTTGTCTTTACGCCCCCGGAGGATCATCCGGTGTTTTTGTGCCCCAAGCTTGGGCACATGATTCAGCCAGTCACGGCAGAACTGCAAACCACCGATGAAGGGAGCTTTTTCTGGCTGCCTCCCCATTGTTCGGCTTTGGGGGCTTCTGTGGAACTATTCACCATGCCCACACACGTCATGGCGTTTGGTTTCGGCAAGTCCACCTATGCCCGCCTTGGCATCATTGCCAATATCACGCCCATCGAGCCGGGATGGTGTGGCCACTTGACGATTTCGATTGTCAACCCCACGCCAATGTTTGCCCGGATTTGGGCCAATGAAGGCATTGCACAGATCGTAATGGCCGATTGCGGAGAAGTGGCAAAGCCGTATGAGGGGCAGTATCAGGGCGCAAAGTCGCTGATGGTAGCCACGGTCTAAAAGCAAGTGATGACTGAGGGCCTCTGGCCCTCTTTTTGTTTAGACTATCAAGAAGTTATTTGCAGCCCGTGCCCAGGCAAAACTCTCCGACACTACCTAGCAAGGCAAGTTCTTTAGAGCGAAAGTTTTGGGGCGCATGGACTTACAACTTCCCTACCATTCCTCTACTGAGTGAGTTTGACGACATTCCAACATGGGAGGATGACTATGCACAAAGATTAAGGAAAAGTAAACGCAGCCGTCGCTATCGCTTAGACTTTGCTCACGAAGAAAGCAAAGTTGGAATTGAGATTCAAGGCGGCATCTATACAGGAGGCCGCCACGTACAGGGGATGGGCTATGAGCGTGATGCCATTAAGTACAACTTGGCATTTGCTGATGGATGGGTAATCTTTTTGGTTACGCCACGAATGGTTAGCGAGCGAAGATGGTACGAGCTAATTGCCGCCACCATCCTGAGCCGTTCCGGGAAGCACATTCCTGGAGTAGAGCATCTGCCGCCACTAGATCAGCAGCCTGTGATTCAATCGTCTGGCGAAACCTGATGTTTTCAAGCATCAGCCCTTGAAAAGCAGTTTGCAAAGCGCCATAGGCATCAACGAGATCCTTGGTTTTTTGCTTCAAGCCGTTAAAGTCAGTGCAATTATCCACTGCGGTCTTGGCTGCGGCCAAGGAAAACTCGCGTTCGACGGTGTGATCAAAGGGACCCATGGTAATTAGAAGCTTGCGGCCATTGTAACTAGCCACAACGGGAAACGTAAAGGCCATGATGATTGAGAAACGCTTGGTCTACACGACTAGGCTAGACAGAAGGGCACATTATTGCTACAGAATTGAGCATGTGGATAATGCGGGGGGACCGAAACCGGATGGGTGGATTGCCCGCCGCCACTACCTCCCGCCATCACCCAAGGGCTACCAGTGGACGCCAGGAGAGGCTGTAGTGATGGTGAAGTGGACTGCCGCAGGATGGATGGCCACTGCCATTGAAGGCACGCTGGAAGGGCTGGGGAAACACGGGAATAGGCGTTGTGCCACGGTCAGATGGAGCAATGGAGTGGGAATTAGTGCTATTGTGCCTTTGCAACGCATTCGGCCTCTATGGCTAGTGAAGGGTTAAGCCAGCGTTTTCCGCTTGGAGACGGTATCGGCAAGGTGGAACTGCTTGACGCTATGGGGGATGACCTGGCGATTGTGAATGATGCCAAGCAAAGCTATGATCGTCATTCGCAACACTTTGGGGAAAGGGAGCAGGGGCTTCTTGCATTCCTTCTAACCAATAACCACACTTCCCCATTGCGAGGAAGTGTTTTGCGCTTTCATGTTAAGGCGCCGCTATTCATTGCCCGTCAATGGTGGAAGCACGTTGTTGCCTGCACTTATGTTGATGATCAACTTGGCTGGAATGAAAAGAGCTTTCGCTACTGTCAAGCAAAGGACAACGAATACTATGCACCATTGGTGTTTCGTGCTCAATCCACAAACAATAAGCAGGCAAGCAATGGTGAAATCGACGCGCAACACAAAGCGAGTGCTCTTTATAGTCGTGCCGTTGGTATTGCTGTTGAAAGCTACGTTAATCTCATTGAAATGGGGGTAGCAAAAGAACAGGCTCGCGCTGTACTGCCAGCATGTCTCTACACAAGTTTCACTTGGACTTGCTCCCTGCAAGCACTGCTGCATTTCATTGCCCTACGTCAAGAAGATGGTGCTCAGTACGAAATTCAACAGTATGCCAAAGCCCTCACAGAACTTGCCGCGTCTCGATTCCCCCACGTTTTTGCCCTTGTGGCCAACACCCCCATCAACGTCTGATTCCATGAGCGATCCCGTCAATCATCCCAGCCACTACAAGCAAGGCTCTCAAGAGGCAATTATCACAATCGAAGATGCAATCAAAGTCGCCCCCTTGGCCAACCTAGCTTTCCTCCACGGCCAGGTCCTGAAGTACCTTCTAAGGCTTTGGTATAAAGGCAAGCCAAAGCAAGATGCAGAAAAAGCACGTTGGTACCTCAATCGCTTAATTGATCAAATGGCGGAACAGGGAATGGAATGATTAGTGGCTGCGCTGGAGGCAGGCTGTCTGCCTCCGCCAGTCGTCCGGCCATCCAAGAATTGACCATCACCCATCGAAACAAAATGGCTTCCCTTTCAGCCGACCACCATTCTTGAGGGCGCCAAAACTGCAACACGTCATCACTGGCTTTGATTACGTTGCAGCGATTGCAAGCAGGCACGAGGTTATAGCGAGAATAATGAGGGCCTCCTTTGCTTTTGGGAATGACGTGATCTAGTGTTAGCTTTTCATTCCACTTGCCGCAATAAGCGCAACAGCCATGGCCCAATGGACCACGTAAGGGGTAGTCGTCAAAAATAGCCTTGCGGAATCGCTTGCGGGCATCACCTGAACGAAGTTCAATCAAGTTGTTGAGCAAATCGTCAGGGTGGTAGGCCACTTCCATTGAATCCTCGCCACTGCCCCTAGCCTACAGCAAAGTTAAAGGGCAACTTTCAGATAGAATGGAGGAATGGAAATGCGGCAATGGCAGACCCTACCGACAAGTCATGGCAGGAATGGCTAAGCTCCTTGACAAGCACTGTCACGGCAGCCATTTTGTTGGCTAGTGGTGGCACTTTAATTGCTGTGGGACAACAGCAAGTCAGAATCAACACGCAAATCGAAACAATCACGAAGCTCGTAGACGCCTTGACTGGCAGGGTGGATGGCAAGGCTGATTCTGCTGACGTTGATAACTTAATAGATCGAGTGCGAATCTTGGAGATTAGGCGCTAAGCTATTGGTAGTTGCGTTTTTCTAATGACTGCCCTTGAGTATATGGCCATTGGCGCTGTAATTGTTGGCGCCATTGAAACCATCATTGCAATTCTGCCGATCAAGCCTAATTCGCAAGTGGAATTGATCATCGCTATTGCCAAAGCCCTGTTCGCCCCCTATCGCCGCTGATGTCTCGGGTATTGGTGCGTGATATTGTCCGGTTCTATAAAGGGCTGCCTCTTCAAGATGCAGCCCTTGTAGAGCTTGATGAAGCGCTAGCTCAAGGCGTTTCTGATCCAATGGACAGGAGACAGCCATGGTTTGCTACATGGTCCAGTGCTGGTAAGCAAGCGGCAATGGCTCTTTATGTGAATCCGGGTACGCCCACAGAGGCTGGCCTGAGGAGTCGTAGGGCAGTAGAGGGAGATCTATGGAGTCAGGGGCTGCCCAAGCCCCCAGCCCCGCCCCAGGCGGCTCCTGCAGCCTTTGTGCCGTCCAGCCCCTTCACCATGCAAATCACGCCTCATGTCACCTATGGCGAGTTTGCATTGTATCAAGAAGCAAGACGATTCGTGGCCAGTCATCAATGTGCCACAGCGCGATTGATTGCTGAGTTCTTAGAGAAAGTGCGGGCTGAGTTTGGTGCGCCCATCGAGATCACATCAGGTTATCGCCCTCCGGCCATCAATCGTGCCGTTGGAGGAGCCAGCCAGTCTGAACACCTTTACGATGCCCCGGACACTGGCGCAGTTGATTTCCTCGTAACTGGTAAGAGTATTTACGCTGTGCAAGATTGGTGCGATAGCAACTGGCCTTACAGCCTGGGCTATGGTGCGCCGAAAGGCTTTGTCCACCTTGGCATTAGGCCCGGTCGTCCTCGCGTGCGCTGGGATTATTGAGCGCTAAGGGTTAGCCGTGTTCGCTGCAGGCTAATGTTGACGTTAGCCGAAAAATTGGTCACGGCCAATCCCACTTCATGGCCATGGGCAAGCTCCAAGTAAAAGGATGGGACAATCAGCAAAGACGCAGCACTTGAATTGCTAACGTGAGCACCAGTTTCACTATTGGCAATAGTGACACCATTCTTTGTGAGGCGCAAGCCTAGGTTTTCGTTGTTGTGAGCAGTGGCTTCCGCTACTGCACTAGCATTGAAAATGAGCGTGGCGTTAGTGTTATTGCGCAAGCTAAAACCTGATCCTACAACAATACCACTGGCCACTCCTGAATCAAACGTACCACTCATAACTACTGGGCTATAAACGTTTTGCACTATGCCGGAAATTGTAACAATGGGAAGGTGAATAATTTGCGCTTGATACCTAACGCTGGATCCCGGTATCCCTTGAGCACCAGCAGGCCCTGGCTCCCGCAATACTACGCTGTTGTTTGTAACGTTAGCAATGATAGTCATGGCCGAAACGAAAGGCTGGGATTGAGATGGGCAGAACCCTCTAGGGGGCAATACACTCGCCCAGATGGATCAGTGGCAAAAACATCGTATTGGCCGTTTTCAGTAATGCCACTTGTAGTGCTGGCTGCCATGGTGAGCCTAAAAATACCACTGGCTTGATTGGACCATGGCAAAACAAAGGAGGCGAGCTTTTGCGTGCCAAGGCGATTGTAAAGATCAGCTTTTAGCGTCCAGCCTGACATGTTGATACCAATTCCATTGGAATCTTGCCACGCCACTTCCAAATCAAAAGTGGCGCCTTGAGTGATGGTGATTGGAAAGCAGGCTGGTTCCATTATGCAAACTTCCGCGATGGAGCAGAGGGAAACACGCGATACTTAGCGAGACCTGCTACGACTGGCCCACGATAATTAACGTGATAGCCAGAAAAGGCCAATGGAGGGGAAGTCAAACGTCGAGCTTCGCAGTCAAACTTTCCGCCATAAGCAATCGTCCCCACAAAATCCAAGACGCCAACCGTGGCGGCAGTAGAGCCGCTAGCAATAACCCTGGCTTGCATTAAGGCGCCAATGGCTTCCGACTCAGTAGCAAACCGCCAGTATTGATCTTCCATCAAACTACAAAGTAGTCAAGTTCCACTTGATAAGGCGTACCAGAGGCTGCAGCAAACACCGTGCCAGGAGTGAGGGCCAGCCACACCGAAGGACTGTTGAGCAAGATCTGCTTATTCAGCAAAGCGCCTTGAGATACAATCGTTTGTCCCAAATCTACTACACCAATGAGGTCGCTGTAGCCTTTGTACTTTTCGCTATCGCCACTGCTCACCACTAGCGCCGATCCATCGTTAATACCTGATGGTGCAGCATTGAACCAATGCAGTCGCATTGCTGAATACCCCGATGGCACACCGCTACGGACCATTTTTACGCGAGCATTGGTCACGAACAAACTCATGTTCGCTTCGCCGCTCGTCACCACTTCAAATACACCAGAGGCGGTAGAACCAACGACAACGTTGCCAGAATAAGTGAAAGTAGTGCCAGGACGACTAAAAGCGATCCTTGCTTCTTGACCATCGCTGGTCATTAGCTGGCGCTCTAGTTGTTCTCCGTTTCTAGTGCGAAGCATGATGCAAACCCTGTTTTGTTTATGTTAGCCGAGGCAAGAGGGAGGCCATGCCCCTTCCTCCATCGTGCTATTAGCCCAAACGTGTCCTGCACTGCCATAAGGCACGCGATAGGGCTTGAGTTGCGATGGAAGGATGTTGCGGTTGAGGACAATATCTACAAACGTACCAAGAATAGGAATAGGCGGTTTAATTTCCTCTTGAGTTTCGGGGTTGTATTCGCCGGGAATAGCAACACCAGAGATGATACGAGCCGCTCCAAGTAAGCGCCCTCCGGCTTGAGAGATGACTATTGAGTCTGGCAGTTCAGTTGGAGTGCCATCATTTGTTTCCAATGGCAGCAAGTTTAAGCCTGCCACGGCTTGAATGGCATCTTCTTCTGAGGCGAAATGTAGCGTGAAATAGTGGCTCATGTTGTCAGCGCTTGGAGATTGGCGTTAGGCCGACGGCTGCGGAAAATCGCAAGCTCGCGGATGTAGCCGTTGAAAAACTCTAGGCCACCAGCATCAAAGCGCCCAATCGTTATGTAATCAACAGATGGAACCGCGCCGGCAGAATCTGTATTGATCGCCTGTCCCTGGATCTGCTGCGCAAAGTCGTTTGCAGCAAACGCCATTGCTCGCTTGCCAGTGCCAATTCCTGAGAGGTATTGTATTTCTCCGCCGAAAACAACAGCAGACTGCAGGTTGTTTAAGCAAAACTGTATGCGATCATTAAAGGTGGTCGTGGCTCGGGCGACAAGGAATGGACCGGATGATGAAGAAGAGCCATCACCATAAATAGTGCCCTGCGCCTGATTCCAGATCCTGTTGAAATCCGCGCCCGTGATTGACCACACATCGGCGGTGCTGCTGGCGGCGGTTGTGGTGGTTGGGACGTAGGGTGCAATCAGGCCGGTGTTGAGTTGGGCGCCGGTTAGCCAGATGCCATCGCTGCTGTTTGCAACGTCGGTTTTCAGCGTCCAGTAGTCAGCCCTTGCGCCAGGAGCGCCGGTCGTTGTTGTAAATGTCCACGAAATCCGCGACCAGCCATTCGCATAGCCAGTCTGAACAGTGCAGGCAGTGATTGCCCCCGTTGGCGATGGCGCTGGTCCTGCGATCGGAATGTCGAATACCTGGCCCGAGAGGTTACTGCGCAATCGCAGGATGTTAGATCCTGCCGGTCTAGCGAAAATGCTTTGAGTGTAAACGGTGGTTGCGGATAAAGTTACGCCAAATCCGAACGTCATACCGTCGGTTGAGTTGCCAGTATTCGCGCCAGTATTAAGTGCCAACTTTGTTGCTTGTCCCAGTCCTTGAATTGGCGTCGTTGTTGATTGGCGAACAAGAGTGGCATTTGTGCCGCTGTAGTCCGGTGTTGCAGGAGTGGCTTGAATGTCCTCAGAGTATGGCCTAAGATTCGCCACCACCCCCCAGATCCTCGTTCCCAGGCATGACAGCGTCGCGGGGTCGTACTCAATGACCGGCGCATTCGCTGCTGGGGTGAACAGCATCCCGCCAGGCCCGACCGCCATTGCCGGGGCCGCTGAGTTGTAGCTGCCGAGCAAATTGCCAGTAACTAGGTCAAGAGCATGGCCAAGTCGAGCCGGGGCAATATGAAAGCTAGGGCTTTCTCCCGCTTCCGCGAAATACCCTTGGCCACCAACTTGTAAAGGAATCAAATGCAATGGACTAAAGCCGCTTGGTGGAAGTGCTCGTTGTACGGTTGAGCTTGATTGTCTCACTCCATTATACGATAGTCCACTTGCAATCAATCCAGATGCAACAATAACTGCCTCTCCGTTTTCAATGGAAAGGGAAAACAGGCTGTCCGTTGAGGCTGGATAACCGCTGGGCAGGCCGCTCACAACATCAATAATGCCACTATGGGACCAGTTACCAGTAATGGCGCTATTGCCAGAGCGATTAACATAGCCTGACAGGACGATACCAGAAAAAGTGCTGGACAGGCCATCAAGTTGTGCTTGATAGTTGCCTTGGCTATTGCCAATCTCGCCAATCACGGCAAAATCAATTCCTGCCGTGGTATAGAGTCCTTTTAAGGCGGCATAATCAACGGAAGATAGGCCAAGATTTGTAACGGCCTGATCCTTGTCGGTCAAGTCCGAAAAATTATTGGCTCGTACAAGTCCCCTTGTCATTGTGTTAACAGTAGCGCCTCACTATTGGTGAGCAGTGGGTAGATGGTAGCACGACGTAGAATAACCTTCCCGGCATTGGCGGGCTGTAAGCTAAGTCGATTAACGCCAGATGGAACAAGGCCAGACGTTGTAATAGATTGGCCATTAAAGGCCAAGAAAAGTCCCGATGGAGAAAAGCTAAATGCAGAGCGAGTGGCAATGGTTCGGCTTGTCCCGGAGCCTGATGCTGGCGCTTCCCATGATTCAAGGCCATTGCCAGGGGCAAAAGAACCAATCGAAAAATCAGCAACAGCGCCACTAGCGACTATTCCGGCGATTCGCGCTCCATTGGAGGCAGCGTTAATGCGTAATTCTGCTCTTGCTGAAGTGCTGACTGTAAGGGCTTGAAAAATGTAACGCCCACTGCCATAAAAGTCGTCATTCAGTACCAAGGCATCTTGATAAAAAGTAGCTCCGCTCTGAACGTACCAATCATCAAGTTGATTGCTGGCGCTTGTTATGGCATCTGCAGCGCGAGTAAGAGCCGTTCCTGACGTGGCAATGAACGAAGAAATGTAGGCATTGCTGCCATTGCCATCCACTTGAAAACCATCTGTCAGCAAGCCTTGTCCATTCCCTTGATAAAATAGGCTTCCATCGTCACGTTGCAGCACTAAGTTCACTACTCCCAGTACCGCGCCGGATGCGATTGGGCCAGTTCCCCCTACGCGAAACCACCCATTTTTGCGTTTTTCTAGCAGCGCTGTATTTGTGTTGACGCCATAGTTTTCTGGGAATACAAGCTCTCGGCGTAAGTCAAAATAAACCACCACATTGCCTTTCACCACTCCGCTTGCATCAACACCAACAAACTGCAAATAGCCACGGTTCACGCCATTGCTTTTCAGAAATGCCGATACTCCATAATCGGTTTGGCCGCTAATGGCAACAGAAGTGGCAATAAACCATGTCCCAGGTACACTGCCTTCTGCGATGCGATAAGCCGTGGGAAGCCCCCCAATACCAGTGTACCCTGAACCAATAGTGCCATTTTGCGGAGCGTAATACCAGCCAGACGCTGTAATGTCATTGCTCCATGGCAGCAAGTTGGTGCCTGCGCTTTCCAAGAGCAAGCCCTGATAAGCTCCCGTTAGCGGATGGTACGATGGTCGCGGTTCATTGACTCCGGCAACTTGCTGAATGCCAGAAGCATCAATGTAAGAGCCAGTTGTAGATCGCGTAAAAACAAAACGCGAGTCAATCTTTGCTTGATTTGCGTAATCAAGCATTTGCAGTGGCCTAACCGTAGGATAACCAGCAGGCATTAAGGGGCAAACAATGGAAGGTAATGAGTGACGCCAGTGATCACTACTGGCAACCATTGCCTTACCACGACGTTAGAAGCCCCTGGAGCATTAGTGGCAGTGAAGGTGGCTGTGCGAACACCGCTAGAGGCTACGCCAGAGCTTACGTTAAGGCCACTAACAATCGTGGGCTGGAAGGTGTCAAGAAACGCAAGATCGCCAAGATGCTGATTGAGAGGAATGTCCTCAGGATTGGTGCCCACAAAAGCCAAAGCAATCGCTTGCTTCAGGCCGCTAATCGTTAAAGCCTTGCTCGGTAATGACGCATCACTTACATCATTGACAAACAGCAGGTCATTATCGGCTAATGCCGAGCCGGAAATCACTGCTAGTTGGCTCAGTTTTGTCATCAGCCTAGATCTACAACGAAATCAGTGGTACCCGATGCAGTTTCAAGTTGCAGGAAAGAACCATCCTCTAACTGCAAAGTTTGCGTGGCATCAGGGTTATAGACTGAATTATAGCGCCACAAGCAATACTCCTCCACGGTGCGCAATTCCCTATCGGGCAGCACTCGATTAAAGGCCACCACGGCGAACACCTTTCCACCGAAACGTCCGGCGCCACCAGGAGCAGTGCCTAGCAGGTATTCTCCACTGGCTTGATATGCAAAACCTGATGGCGCGACATAATCTAACCGCTGCCCATTGCTCCTAATCTCTAGCCCGTAGGCTTGTGATGCTCTAATACCAAACGCAAATGTGCCATTGGCAGGCATGATGGCAGGGAAACGATCAATGGGGGAAGTGCAAAATAGCGGCCAAGTGCCATTGCCCAAAGTGGTGCGCCAGCGTCCAGCATTGCTTGAGTTGTTACTTAGCAAGCAGTAGTCTGCATCTTCAACTTGTGCCATGACAACGACCGTGGCCTCATCAGGGAAGAAGCCGCCAAGTGAGCCTAAAGAGAAAAAGTCAGTGCCGGTAAAGTTGATGCCGGGTTTTAGGATGCCGCTGTCAACAATGCCAGAAACCAGATAGTACGGAGCATTGCCGCTTGTTAATTGCGCTGCGCTTGGTCCACCACTAATCAGGCTATTCCATTGGCTAATCCGATTGGCTGCAAAGTACGAAACCGAACTTTTCTCAGCATCAAGCCACAGTTGGCAGCCACTAAAAACAGTCGGAGGAGGTAATTTGGTGCGAATAGCGAAAAGAGTGTCAGAGCTATTGGTGATGCGTTGATACACTTTGTAGTCTTCGTAATGAGGCTGCCATGTAAAAGTGGTGCCAGTGTAGTTGCCTAAGCCACTGCCAGTGTTGAGGCCGCTAATCCGTGTTGGGCCGGAAAGGTAAAAACCACCGCCGGAAAACGTACTGCCACTAATGGGCGAAAAGAAACTCCCTGATGCAGCACTGTAGACAGCCCCACTGCCAGTGGTGCGAATGAAGGCCCGGTCCCCAGAGACAATCCCATTAACGGTGAGCGTGCCACTGATGTAATCTCCAGTCCGCAGGGCCTTCAAGGCCAGGCCCGATAGAGACGCCGCAGCAATAGGGGCAAGCCCCGTGATCTGAGCTTCTAGTGGCGCACGAAGCCCCTGTAGTGCAGCGAAATCGCTAGGAGTAACGCCAGTAGCGCTGATGCCAGCAATGGAAACAAAGTCAGCAATACGAAGGTTGAGATTTTCAACGCAAAGCGTATTATTGGCAACGTCTGCAAGATTAGAACTGGCTCTCAGTCCATAGCGTCTTGCCATTATGCTTGCCCCACAACGATGGCCACGTAAAAACCATCATACTCAATGGGAATTGCAAGACTTGGCGACGAAAGACTGCCTGACGCAAATGCTGTATCGGCCTTCCATGCCTGAGGAATGAGGCCATCAACTTGCAGTGGCACAGTGGCTGTTGTGCCAGACAAAGGGCTAACAGATACGGTATTGATTGCATTTCCATTGACGCTATAGCCGCTGGCGACAAGACCGCTGACGACGTAATTGCCAGTAGACGACGGAGAAACAATGGGCAGGCAATTAGCCCCCGAAGCAACTGCCGCTTGGCCTGACGCTTGAAGTTGACTAATGCGTGGTTGCGCTGCTCTGAGCAATGATGATGCCAGCAAAAGATTGGTGGTGCCAACATTGCTTAGACCACGAATGGCGCTAATGTCCTCTCCACCAAAGCTCAAGCCACTGGCCGACGTTGCAGCGGTCGCTCGTGATACTGGCTGCTCACTGACTGTGATAATGATTGGCGATGGTTCGTGGCCAGTTTCAATCTGTGGCAATGCCGCATAAAAGAACTTGCTGCCATCAGTGGATGACGCATTGGGCACCACTGCTAAATTGCCCTGCTGCAAAAAGATTAAGTCAATCGAAGCAGTGCCATACGCTTGCTGGCAAATGCTACTCATAGACACTCGCCACCATCCGTCATCCTCTTCTACGGCTCCCATAATTTCATAAGGCTTGCCGTTACCAAAGCAATCTTGGCGATTGCCCGTAAGCAAGTCAATACCAAAAAAGGGATAGTTGGTGTCCTTGAAGAAGTTGCCACCATTCCCAGGTCGCAACGCCATGCCAACAAAGCTATGCGTGCCTGCCTTGAGCAAAATTGATCCCACTACCGGCCCATTGCTTACATTAAGTCGCCAGTCAAGGTTTGCATAATTTGCACTTGTTGTCGCAGCGCGAAGATAACTCAACGGGAAAGGAATTGCAGTGCCAGCCTGTTCCGTGACCTTATAGACATACTGCCCGCCATAGCTCAATGGAATACCACTGACTTGCACCACTGTCACGTTACTTTTTTCGTCCTGCCGAATTACGGCAGAATTGTTAACGTAATTAGCTCTCTGCGCATTGTATGAATAGTCAAGATCTTGGGCTAGATTGTCCCACGCCTCACTGACATTGGTGAGGTCAGATAAATTGTTAGCCCGAACTAAGCCAGGAAGTGTCATTGTTCGCTCCAGTTAATTGATGCAAATACATTACCAGTCTGGCCCGACGCTCTCGCAGAGGCCACAACGAACAATGCCCCCAGGCCATAAGGAGTGTCAGCGCCGCCAGCAAGGAATGCTTTGTCCGGGCCAAAATAGGGCGACAATGGCACAGTACGGCTCTCTCCACTGGCGGCAAAGAACGATGCGATGGAAGAGAGGCTGTAGGGCGTGCGGCGCCCTTGCAGGTCCACGAGGGCGCCAGTCAAGGGAAGATTTAGTGGCGTTTCAAACTTGTTGGCAACATAATTGGCTCCACCAACAGCGGATTGAGTGATATTGCCACTTGTCGTCCAGCCCGAAATGGCTAAAGTTCGCCCTGATCCTGGCACCACAGCAAAGCGATCATAGGTATTGGCGAAATCTTCTCCGGCCAGCCCCAAGTAGCCGTCTGGCATGGCAGCCATAGACAGAACCACGTCGCTCAGTGAAGATCCAGGGTAGAGTTCGGCTACGACCTTTATAGGGAATGGTGAGCCTGTAATCGTAACCGGAGGAGGAGATGCAGCCAACTGTCGGAACAGTCGCCCCTGCACGGTCGCCACGCCTCCGCTTTCAACAATCGAGAAACCAACTTGCCGGAAGGTTTCTGGTGGTAATGCCACCTCCCCAATCTCTTCGCCAGAAAGCGTGTAGTCAATACCAGGGAAAGCCGTGACAAGCCAAGAAACAGTGGACACTCCCGGCAGGTAAGTACCACTGGCATTTAACCACAGCCCAAGACGCCAATAGATGCCGCCAGTATTGCCACTGGGCCGAGTGAAGTAGAGCTTGCCAGTATATTGCCTAGAACCCCCTAGGTCCACTCCATCGCCACTCACAATTTCAGTATTACTGCCAATGGCATAGGCATCAAAACCGGCCAAGGCAACAGATGTGATACCTGCTGGCACATTGCGATTGGTGCCAATCGTCGTGGCGTTTAGCGTGGTGGCAAAATAGTTGTTCAGCCCACTAGCTACCACTTTCACTGGATAGCCAGAATACAAATAGCCATGGGTAGTGGCTGGCGTAAATGGCAGCCCAGTAGGGATTACACCAGTCAACGTGGTGGCGTTAGTGCGCACCACTGCAAAACCACTTGCGGCAGGGCGGCTAATCGTCGTACCATAGCCATAGCCATAGCTTTCACTATTGCCAATTCCAGGATTCACGACCATCAGATCAAGCCTGGCCGACAAGTCGGAGGAAAATGATAGCGATGTCGGGAATAGTGTTTTCTGATTCGGGATGTCATTGATCCTAGTGGCAGGCAGTAGGCCAATAATTGAACGAGCCTGATTGGTGATTGTTGCTGCCGTTGGTGTTGAAGCACTGGCGGTTTGTAGTGTGCCATCATCGCCACCATCAATGTAGACGCTACTGCCGTACAAGTTAATAAAGGCCGGAGTGCTTGCGCCCGCAGTTTGTGTTGCCTGAATAAAAATCCTCAGATACGGACTTCTCAGGCTCGGTACAGTGTTCTGGTTTTCTGCTCTAAATGAATGTAACTTCACCCATCGTGCATTGTCATGGTCAATAGGCACATAGGCGAACAAGGTGGCTCCAATGGCGCCATACCAGCCAAACTCAATCTTGAACATTGTCACTTTTGACACGTCAAGATTCCACCCCGTATCGCCAGCCTCAACAGTGACAGGATCGCCATTCCATTGTTCCCTTGGCACCACAAGTGTTGGTAGGCCCGGTGATTCCCTGACCACATACAAATCAGTGCCCTTGTCTAGCTTAAAGTAATAGCCATCACCATAAGAATTGCGGCACCCCCAGGAGATGGATTCTCCAGGCCAATTACTATCAGTGGACATTCGTACGCCCATCGTCACACCAGTAATCCGACCGGGCTGATACCTGAACGTGCGCTTGCTTTCAATGTAGTTTGTAATCACCCCATCGGTGTAGCCTCCAGGATACCGGCCAGTACCATCATCTTCTAGGTATTTGTAGCTCTGCTCTGGAGGCAAAGCATAAACCTGTAAAGCCGCTTCCTTAGGAAGATGTCGTGCAAACCAGCCATACCCCACGCCATCCTTGACTTGAAAAGTCCAAGTGATTGGATCGCGGAAATACTTATACAACGATAGGCCGCCTGGCGCAAGTCCCCATAAAGACGGGTCTAAGCCATAGGTGTTGACCAATCCCAAAATGCCCAGTGCTGTTTCAGCCCTAGGGACACCCAGCAGGCCAATCTCCACCTCGCTAACCGACTGGTTCACCACCTCCACTGGAATGGCAGCACTGTTCATCAGGGCTACCGGAAAAGCTCCAGATGCGCTAATGACGGTTTCTTGTGTGTCTCCAGTTAGCGGCAGGCCATCGCCCAGGTCGATAAGCGTATCGCCAGTGGTGAAGTCAATCAGTTCAGAGTCAACAAGCTCGTAACCTGCTGGCTGCTGATCTTCTGCAATTTGGTAGTATCCCGAAACAGTCACACCTGCTCTTCCCAAGTGATAGCAGCACTGCCACTAATAGTAGCCGCAGCACCACGAACAAAAACATACAGCGTATCGCCAGAAGTGGCGGCCAATGGGAAAGAAAGGTAGTCCTTGTTAAACGCAAAATAAGGCGAAAGGTCGTATTCGTTCCCTCCATCGCCTGCATAGAACGTGGCAACAGTTGTGCCGCCACTGACGGTCGGAACACTGGTGCCTATGAAAGTGTTGATTGGACTCAAAGCATTGGCGCTAGTAAAAGTTGGGACGCCGGACACGAGCGTTGGATTCTTAACCAGCGAAACTACGGCCCTTCCATTCACCCCCACGCTCAGTCGAGTGGGATATACCTGCATCCGATTGCGAATGGAATTGATGGCATTCTTAACCTGCAACGCAATCAGCGCTTCGCCGGATATTGTAATGGCGCGGTCAACAGAATTGGCGATGGAGCGGGCAACAATAGTCCCCTTGTCGCCACCGTCAATGTAGTAACTTGCACCATACTTAAACAACGCCACTTCATTGGCGCTGCTTTGCTTCTGAACGTAGTAACTCAGAGGCAGCGTGGGATTACCCAGGCTCGGGGTAATAATTTGATTGCTGACGCGAAGGTGGTGAATGGCCACCCATCGCGCCTGAGATGGATCATCCTTATCGGGAACGTAGGCTAAGAACTTGGCACCAACGGCACCGTACCACGAGTATTCAATCTTATACATGGTCACTCGTGAGAAGTTCAAATCCCAGAGCGATTCATCGGCTACTACGTTGCCATCCTCATCTTCCACCGTATCGCCATTGGTGTAAATGGGGATTGGAGCGCTCGCCGTGCCACCAAACGTCAGGCCAAACGATGCCTTGCCAGGCGCTTCGTCGGCATAGTATTGAGTGCTGGTAAGACCGTCCATGCGGTCAGAGGAGAAATACTTTCGTGGTACTCGATACTCATAGGTGTAGCGATAGTCCGCAGGCACAGAGAAGGACAACGCAGAGCCTGTTTCAATGACGGTGCTGCCGACAGTCCCGCCAGCCACTCGCAGGCTTTCGTCATAGAGCCCTGCATGAACATAGGTGAGACCATCACGCTTGATGACCAGGCTGCTGCCAATCGTGCCAATTTCTCCAGCGGCAGTGTTGGGCGCCAGTGTCGAGTAAGACGCAAAAGCGCTTGTTCGTCTCACCACATAAAAGTTTGTCTCCTTGTCGGTGCCAGTCTGTGAGCCTCCCTGCACTTCAAAGTAGTAACCATCATTGCTGTCAAATGATCCCCACTTCTTAATGTCACCACCGTCAGCACTAATCGTCATCCTCACGCCAAACGTGGAGCTACTCACACGGCCAGGCTGGTAACGGAAGAAGCGCTTGCTGCTCAGCAGTTGATTGCGTGGCATCGTGGCAGCGCTACAGGCGACTTTGGCTGCGCTTTCAGCAGGAATATGCGTGGTGGTTCCCCCACCTGGAATGGTGCCAAGTCCACCTCGGCTCTGCCATTCGTTTGGGTTAATGTCATAGGTGGTCACATCAGCGAAGAT
This sequence comes from Methylacidiphilales bacterium, assembly GCA_040397425.1. Lineage (GTDB taxonomy): Bacteria > Verrucomicrobiota > Verrucomicrobiia > Methylacidiphilales > Verrucolacustridaceae > Verrucolacustris. The sequence continues at coordinate 49,266 of JBBAWA010000001.1, read as the reverse complement.
GCCAAGCGCCACCTCTGAGCGGGGAATGCCAAGTAAGCTCAGCGAAACCTCTGTGATCTGCTGGTTCGCCACTCGCACCGGCACAGCCTCAGTGTCCGTAGCCAGCACCACCGGAAGGCTCTTGGCGGCAGGTTGAGGCCCTGGAGGGATGGGCGTCGTTCTTCCTACCGTGACAACGCTAATGCCTTCCCTCAAATCAGCCATGGTTATGCAAAACAGTTAGAAACGGTCTGTGCGACCACTATCTTTCCCACTATAACCGTGTCTTGCTTCAGCTTATACAAAGCTCCGCCCAATGCACTATTCGTGGTACCAGAAAGAGAAGCAATGGTAAAGCGATAGGGAGACACTTGGCTGACGCTTGCGGCCCCAGAGTACAGTGGGCTCGCGGTGGTGAAGTTGCAATTCAATCCAGAGGATGTGGTGCCGCTAAAAGCCAAACGATCTGTAGAGCCAATGCGCGGCGCAGTTTGTGCCGTAAAAACACCACTAGCAACGGCCAAAAGATCTGCTACTTTCTCCGGCACCTCAATTCGCAAGTCCCAAGTCAAGTTGGTTTGCTCCATTGTGCTTTGCTCATTGGCATAAGCCGATGGAACAAACAAATGGTAGTTGCCAGTCGTGTAACCTTGATAGGCTGACCATACGGTCTGCGTTTGAGTCGACGAAAGCCACAGGTTCAAGGCTCCATTTGTGAATGGCTCCTCCTTTTGCACGTTAAACGACGTGACAATGCTGCTGGTTCCAGAAGCCGTAGTTTGATAAATTGAGGCACAAATTGTGGCACTGGAAAGGTCGATAGGGTCTCCATTGTCATCCTGCAACACAAAGCCAATGCCATCAAAGTAATCACGCTCAAACAACGTGATGTCAATTTGCGGAATGTCCCGTAATGGCAGGAAGGTGCTCATAATCAAACCAAGCGGTAGGTGCAAAGAACACCATAATTGGCAGCACCACTCAGCACCACGTTCAACTTGTCGCCCGCCGTGGTCTCAAAAAGTCCCAAGTCGTTACTGATCGTGATAGTGCTGCCAGAAGGCACTCGCAACCGTGGAGTCAGATTGCCACTTCCGCCCGTCTGGAACCGCAAAGAGCACGGCGCATCAGCCGTTAGGGCCAGTCCCAGCACTCGCACCTTGTAGCCGCTCACGGCTGTCACTACGTCTGCGCTGGCCGCACCATCAACTTGAGCGCTCAGCAGGCCAAATGCCACGGCATCATGCACCGTGGAATACGGAGAACCTGCCGTGCCGCTCCCAGCCGCATTGATATAGGCATCATTGCCGTTGGCATCACGACCGTAGAGAGGAGGCATAATCTTTCACTGTCAATGCTGATTGTAACAAGCCTATGGGTCAAAAGCTCGCTTCACCTTAAAAGTAAAACTGGTGCGATTGGGGCCTTCATAGCTGGTATTCCAGGAGAAAGGATCAAGACGGTATTTGCAAGGCTGAGTGTCGCTGCCAATCCGGCTCCAGAAATAAGAGCCATTAAGACTGGACAGTGCAGCATCAAGGGCTTGAGCATGGCTTTCAATTAGTGGGACAGTAGTAATCTCATAAGCCTGCCCTCTCGGATTGATGCCATCACCACTGATTTGTTCGTAGCCATCCCCGAAACCGGCACGCCTTATCCTCAGCGTAGCGCTACCTTGTACTGTCACTTCGTAGGCTTCAGGAAAATATCGTTTTGCGGCGAAAGAGACAATGTTTGCATTCGGTCCAATCGTTTGCCACGACCATTCATCAGGATCAAGGCGGTAGTAATACGGCACTTCGTCCATGAAAAATTGGGATACGAACAGCCCGCCATTCAACGCCGCCAGTTGCTCATCCAACTTGACTGCTGCCGCATCAGGAATTGGCACGGTTTTGATTTCGTATTGCCGTCCCTCCTTGAACACTTCTGCCGGAGTGGTGCCAGACGATTGCGCAATCGTAAAAACACGTGCTTGATATTCCTTCCTTACGGTCAGGCCATATTCCACGCCCAGTGAAAGAACAGCAGTCATTAGACAATGGCCAATAGAAAGACGTTGGTAGGCTCCTTAAACAAAGCCTCCATTCCCATGATAGGCCGCAAGCCAGTCGTTGCAAAACTGGTTTTATCTCCATTCACCAACACGGTCTGCACCCTTACCTGCAATTCGTAGGCGTCTTCTAATGAGATGTCGATAGAAGGACTTGTCACCTCGCCTACTCGCTCAAAATCATCACTCAGTCGATAGCGACGTTCAACAATGTAACTACCAATCCTGGGATCTGCAGTGCTTGCAGCCCACACTGCGCCAGGCATGACATTGGACAGGACCGTGTAGGGCAGGAACGATGGAGGCTGCCAAGTGATCGTGACGGTTTTCATTGTGCTTTGATCGTAAAGCTAATGTCGCTTGCTGCTATCGCAAGGTTGTCCGTATCGTGGCGACGCAAAGCAGCGCGTTGCGCCGATGCTGGACTGCCTTGCCCATTGTTCACATAATCAAACTTAGCCTCATCGTATCGGATTGCCACCACGTCATAGGACCTGCCGGCGCCTTCCTTAACGGATTGCACCTTGTATGCCCTGAACATTGCGTCAGAACGATCACGAGCAATGAGCCAATTCTGCTGCGGGGTAGGGAGCAATGGAAAGGGCTGGGTGGTAGTGATCGTACGGTCAACGATTGACGCAACAGGTACGCGCTGTGCTACGCCAGTGCTGCCATAGGTCCAAAGGTTATAGCCCGTAAGTCCACCTGGCAAGTCGCCATCAATGACGATTGAAGATGCCGTGGCGCTAATAATTCGCCCTCCAAGACGAGAACCATGCTTCAATGGATCGGCAATCAAAATGGGGTCGCCAGGCAAAAGCAAAGCGCCTTCACTGGACAGCGAAAACGATACGGTTTCACCATTGGCTAAATTGGTGGCCAGAAAATACCTCCCCGCTCGTTCAGCTTGTTGAATTGTGGTGGCTCCAAATGCCCGGATTTCGGTTAGGCGATAGCCATAGCGGGCAATAGCTTCACGATCCTCCACCAATACTTTCTTTTCGGCAAAAAAGTCGCGCTCATCGTTGTAGCTAACTTGCACGGCAGTTTGCCGCGCCGCTCTTGCAGTGCCTTCATAGCGGAACGCTGGAGTTGTGATTTCACCATCGCTCTCCTCCTGTAGGACATTGGCCTCAGAAAACAGCCTAAAGTCTTCATCATTGACCACATCGTCAACGGTCGGAAAAATGGAATTGCCAGCATAGAAAGCCTGTGCTTGAAACATTGACGCAACATTCTGTACCACTTCATAGGAATCAGCATCACTGTCTAGATAGGCATTGAAACGTACGTTATTCCGGTCGCAGTAGTCAGCGGCTTTCTTGAATGCAGCCAAGCTCACGTTATTTATTTTGATGCCAGGCTGATTCACCACTGTTCCAGTGCCAGCAAGTGTATAAGACCTTCCACCAAGGCCGAAGCGAGGATTAGTGAGCATGTCCAGCAGCACATAGGCCGGATTATTGCTGTATTCGTATGAAACGTTGAGAGAGGAATCAATGGTGGGAACAATGCGCCCTTCGGCCAAGATGCCAATTTGCGGAATACTGGTAAAGTCCGTTGTGTTGAACTCCAGTGCCAACAATGCGGACGTGGGATACAGCAGTCTTTCATCCCATTCCACATCAGCACTCACCCATTGAAAATCTCCTTTGGTCAAGTTGACTTGAGTGCTACTGGTCTTGCCAGTGGTGATGCTAGTTTCCTGTCCTTCGGGAATTGGAGTGTCAATGCGCTGCACTGACAATGAGATTGGCATGTCCCGTCCCGTGCAATCATACGAAATGTTGCGAATCTTGGTGGCCAAGGCTGGCCCGGCTTCGTAATAGTTATCATCCCTAAATGGCACACCATTTGCCAGTAACTTGACATTCCATCCAATAGGAGTCCATGTGATGTCGCTACTGCCATTGACCGGCAAGTAGGAAATCTTGGTTACAACATCATTGTTGGTGTTAATACCAGTGGTTCGCGTAACTTGTGCATACACCGGACCATAGCGAAATCTAAGCCTGATTCGATCTGCGTATTTTTGAGTGAAACTGCGAACAGTTGGTGCATAATTGCCCGCCACAAAGTCTTGCTGCACTGGAATGTGGAAGCCAGCACTTTTGACCAGCGTAATGTAATCACCACTGGAAGATTGATTGCCGTCAACAAACTGCGCGTTGTAGCCAGCAAAGCCAGAAAATCTGGCGCCATTAACATAAACATTGTCTGCGATGGGGCCAACACCAACAAAGCCTTTGATTGGCCCTTCTGATACCAGCCCCAGCCAATAGCCCTTATTGTCATCCGAAACATAAGAGGATAATACGGGCGCACTCCTCACTAAGTACCTTCCATAAAGCACGGGGATTGGCACGCCTTGAGACGTGGTATCAGCAGCACGATCAAACACAACTGCATTTGTGTCCTTGCGCTCTCCAGAGCTACTGGTATCGCGCTGCGGCACTCCAGGCGTGAGGGCTTGCACAATGCCTCCGAGGACCATAGAGCCACCCAACGTGAATAGGCCGTTCTTGATTAACGTGGCAGCCGTACCAGCCGCCGCAGGGGCCAGCAGGAATGACGTGGCCACGAGCGCTGCGCCAATCAGAATCCGCCCTAGGCTGCTACCAAAGAAGCCTCCAGGTGCTGCACCACTAATGACGGGCACCAGCACCATTTCGCCGCATTGCATGGTCAGTTGGCCATATTCAATGCCTTGCTCCCAATGGTTTGTCAATACTTTCCAGTAGATGCCATGTTCATGGCTTACTGTTAAGAAATTACGAAATCCTGGCACCAGAATTGACAGGGCTTGCAACGCTTCTTGCGGTGTGCGTACATTCAGGCTATGCTCCGCCCCAAACCGTTCGCCAGCAATGCCCTTTAGAACAATTTTCATTATTGGCTGATTCTCTCAATTCGTGAAAAACTGCCGTCTTCACTAAGTATCTCCACTGTATCAGTGGTAACGATGTAGACGATGGAGGGAATGCCAAGGAACTTGGCCATTTGCAAATCCTGCTCACTAAAGCCTTGCTCTCCTTCTGGATGGCTGTGATAAAAACCCTCCACGTCATAATCAAGCCAAACCGTTGGATTCATCTCAAAGCGCTTGGTTGGCCATGGAGAAGTGTTGATACATGGGATAGCCATTTCATTCGCTAACACGCCACACGCCTCATTTGGTGCATCCTCTTGACCATGTGCTGCAATGGCCTTAAGCATGGTCGGTGTAATCTCCATGGTCAAACCTGTGCCGTAGGGAATCCCCCAAACCGCAATCGTAGCCCAGCATTTCCAAACCTACGCTCGCACGCTTCTAAGCTCTTATTGCAGGTTGATTCCCCGCCAGGCTCTGCTCCCGCCCATTGGCACTCTGGACCGCGATAAACGAATGGGCAATAATTGGCATAGATGCGTCGTCGCGGAATAGTTATCCCCTCATTGTCGAACACAGAGGCTAATTCCCACGTAATTGCCAATTTGGTTTCTTCTGCTTTGCGATTGATGTACCATTCGTCTGGCGCATGATGCGCACTCGCATCATAGGAACCCTGTACTGCTCCGCCACCAATGCGACGGACAAACTTGGCGTAAGTAGAAAGCCGCACAAAGCGAAATCCAAGCAAGTCATCGTAGCTTTCCGAAAGAATGGTAAAAGCGCGGTCAACATTGGCAATCGTAAGCGATGGAGACGGGAGGCGGTTACTGCCAGTTAGCTCAAAGCCAGTGGCAGAAATTGGCACGGGAAGGTAAGTGCGAAGTGTGCCGCCATCGTCCACGTATTCAATGGTCTGGCCGCCAGATTGCTCAGGGCTGACAAGATACTGAATAGCGGGACCGGCGCCAGGGAACACGGCAGATCCATCAATAATGAAAAGGTCTAGGCGGGTGTCCTCAACAAGACTCCGTGCTTCGTTGATGATGCCACTAGGAGCAAGCGTCATTGGCGATATAGGAGTCCTCCAGGCCGTTGTTCACTAAGGATAGCTTGCTTGACGGCTTTATCCAGCACTCCAGCGAGCTTATTGCCTTGATCGCCAGTGATTTGCGATTCGGCAGTAGCACCAGTAGAAGAATTGTTGACATTGACTGCAATGGAAGTGGAATAATTGCCGCCGACACTTCCCTTTAAGTCCACTGGCACTGCACGATTGTTGGGCATTGGAATGATGGCTTCGTTGTAGCGCCCCTCACCAATAAGGCCAAGAGTCGGGCCAGTAACAATTCCTCCATTGGCAAACTTAAAAGCCTTTTGATTGCCAAGCATAAACTGTGACAGATCAATGCCAGTGTCGCCACCAGGCATAAACTGTGACAGATCAATGCCAGTGTCGCCACGAGGCATGAACTGCGAAAAGTCAATGCCGGTGTCACCACGAAGACCTCCGCCCACCAATGGCGCCCCAAAACCAGCAACTTGCATAAGCCTCCCAACAACCTTGTTGACCAATGCGCGAGTCATTTCGTTAATGATTGCATTCGCAAGTTGCTTGAAGGCATCCTGTAACGTTTTTGCGGAGTCTTGAAGCGCCCCAGAGAAATTACCCCAATCTGCAGTCACATTCACGATGGCATTTCCGAGTGTCGAATTAAGTGTTTCTCCAAGATTGGTGAATTGAGCCTTAATGCGCTCATCCCCTTCTAGGCTCATTAAAACCTTGGCGAACCTTGAGGCTTTCCCGGAATCCCACATGCCCTCCAGCATCAATTCCGCTGTTTTTGTTTGCAGGCCAGGCGCTGCTCGTAACAATGCACTTCTTTGGGCTATATCCAGATTAGTCCTAAGTGCAACTCCGTTTTGCTTGTTTTTGGCTATTTCTTGATCGGACAATGCCAGCGTCTCTTTTAGTGTCTCATTCAGTTCACTTGCAAGCCGCATCAATTCTCCATATTGCTGTTGGTCAAGATCGCCCTTGGCCAACTTTTTTGCATATCCTTCTTGCTCTTGTCTAATCCCTTCTCTCACTTGCCTGCCTTGCTGCATGGAAATAGATAGAGATTCAATCAGCGCTGGATTGACACCTCTATGTAGAAGATCCGCTTGGATATCAATAAGATCATTTTGCTCGCTAGTCGTTTTCTTGGCTTGCACTAGCGGCTCCAGCAAGTCATCATACCTCTGCATCAGGTCTTTCGTGCGAGCACTGGTCCGTGATTCTTTTTCATTTTGCAGTTGTTGCGCATCAGTGGCCCTCGTTTGCTCCATCCCTGGCGTCGGAGGAGTCGCGCCTGGCCTAGGGCCAATGATTAGCCTTCCGCTGGCGTCTCGCCCTGCAATAGCATAGGGATGCGGAGTGTATTGCCTGTTGTCAGCAGGGTACAACTTTGAGGATTCAGGGACTGGCTTGTTTTGAGCCTGCGCTATTACCCAGTCAGGCATGTCCGGGCCGCCTTGGCCCAGTTGCTTGGGTGAAGTGTCCGATGGGGCGGGCGAGCGAAAAGCCTTGAAGTCGCCGCCTAATTCGTCAATTTTATTCTGTAGGCGCTGGATTTCGACAGCAATTTTGCCACTAGCGTCTTTGTAAGGATGTAGGCCGCCCTGCACCCGCTGCGTGGCCATGAGCAACATAATGTGTTGCAGCGTAATCCTTTGGGTGGTTTTCTCTAGTGTTTGCCCACTATCAACGGCTGCTTTTGTGAGAAACTTGGACACGTTTTTTGCGTATTCTTCGCCTATGCTCTTAATTCGCTTTGCATGTGCTTCCGCCCGTTGATTAAGTTCTTCGGCATTTTGCTTGCGCATCTTATCAAGAGCTTTTTGGCGGTTTTCCTGCTTTGTGATCTGATTTTCTTCTAGTTGAAGTACCGCTTCCCTATCTGCACGCACTCGCTGCCTAAAAGTTTGCTCTTTCTCCATGACAGCGGTATCTTCACCTCTTGCTTTTGCCAGTAAGATTTGCTCTTGCGCGGCAATGTCATAGGCATCATTTTCAATACTACGACGAGTTCTTGCAATTTCAAGCTCAGTGGATCGTCGCTCCTCCGCAAGCGTGTCTTCAAAATCAAGCATTTCTTTTGCATGATTCTTTCTCAATTCTTGCAAGTCGTTTTCGTGATCCTTTCTGGTTTGCGCTAAATCCTTGTCTCTTTGGCTCATCAATTCGCCATAGCTTTGAGCCAAAGAATCAAACTGCTTTTTGCGCTCCTCAGCCGCCGCTATGACCTGTTCTTTTGCTTCATTCCTGGTCAGTTCCTCTTGGCGCCTTAACATTGCTTCCGCTGCGCTCAGGTTGGCAAGTTGCTTCTCTTTTTCCGTAACTTCATTTTTCTTTACGTCGTAGGGACTCTTGATAACACCAAAAGGCCCGTATGAAAGCCCAGGGGTAGTTGCCTTGAGTTCTTCCTTCATTGCTTTAAGTTGAGCCCTTTCCTTTTTGATGTCATCAAGCAGGCTTTGCTTGGTACGCTTTCCTATCAAGATTTCTTCGACAATGCCGCCGGGCGAAAGTTGGCTGCTCAGCAGTTTATACTCTTGCGCTTTCTTGATGACGCGCTCAAAGGCATCTACAACACCAGCGGCCCAATCCTGAAAGGCGGCGCCAGTCGGGGCAAGCGCTGCACCAACAGAGGCTTGGAGCCTTTTCAAGGCAGCCTCTAAACGCTGCCCAGCGTATTCAGGACCTTTGGCAATTTCTCGTGCCGACCGCCCATAGGTTTCAAGTAGTCCCTTGTTGAACTTGATGAAATTGTCTAGCCCCACTTGCCCTCGCTCTAATGCTTCCTTGAGCGAAGCCGTACTCATGTTGTTGAACTTTGCAAACAAAGCAAACGCACCCGGAATGCGCTCCGACAACTGGCCGACAAGTTCTTCGCTTTGGACGGTGCCTTTTGCAAAGATCTGCGTAACGGCACGCATGGAGCCTTCAAGGTCTTCTGCACTACCGCCAGTTGCAATGGAGGCGGCAGTAACGCCTTCAAAGATTTCTTTTGTAGTTTGCGCGCTATAGCCTGCCGCCAACACAGAGGCTTGCAGTTTGGTATAAGGCAGAATCACCTTGTCAAGGCTCATGCCAAACGTATTGCTAATGCTATTGATGGCCTTGAGGTTGGCTTTGTAGTTTTCCATACTGCCACTGACGCCAGCAAGGGCAATCCTGAGGCGAGACAACGAAGCCGCGTAGGTGGCAGAGGCACTGGCAGCGACGACAAGTTGATCAGCCGTTTGGCCAATAGCGGCACCAGTAAAAGAACCGGGAATGCCGCCAGTAAGACCGCCAACAAGGCCGCCAACAGCGCTCAGTGGGCTTCCAGCAAGGCCACCACCGTACAGTACCGCGCCAGCCGCAGCGCCGCTCCTCTCTCCCTTGGTGAGAGGCTTGCGGGTGATGCGTTCCATGCGCAATTCATCCCGCTGGATTTTTCGGGAGAAGCCAGAATACTTGGCCGTGTCTGGAGAGAGGCGTTCCAAGGCCATTTGACGCCTTGCAATTCTTGCTTGCAGTTGCGCCACTGAACCTTTGGGGGCGGATTGCTCTCGCGCCATCAACATGCTTCGCTGTTCCGCTCTATTCGCCCTTTCCAAGGCCAGCGTGGTCTGATCGACTTGATTTTGTATTCTTCGCCAAGGTTCAGTATTGGGTTCTAAGTCTTTCACTTGAAGCCGTAATGCCTCTAGCTTGCTGCTTAATGCAGTAAGAGAAGCCTGGGGAACTGACTTGCTAAGCTCATTCAGCGAGATAAGTCGTGCGGATTCTCCAGTCTTTTCTAGGTGACGACCCAATGCGGCAATTTGTTTTTGATATTCATTCCATTCTTTCGTGTTCGGCTTGATTTCGGACGCCTCAATCTGCAATGCCTGAAGTTCCTTATTAACGCGAGTAAGTGAACCTTCCTCAAAGAACTTAGAGCTTGTTTGCAGTCGCTGTACCTGCCCAATGTTTTGAGCACGTTCAATCTGGCCCTGGATAACACCGGCACGAGCTTGTAGCCCAGAGAAAAGATCGTCTGTAATGGGAGTCTTGTTAATTAGTCGATCTATTTGCTGTAGCTCGCTATACAAGCCTTTAATCCTGCGGCCACTCACTCTCACATCGCCCAACCTGCGCCCAGGGAGGAAGGGTAAATCGCTGTCGCCTGGACCTTGCGGGCCTTGCCCTCCGCCGCCTCCCCCGCGCCCGCCCGTTCCACCACCAGTACCACCAGCACCACTTCCCCCCGCTGCGGTGTTCAGTCGGCCAGAAAGTCTCCTTGCCGCCGCTACGACATTGGCAACACCACTGTTAATACCATCGGCAAGTTTTTCTGCAAAGTCCTTTCCAGCCTTTGCCCCATTATTGGCAATCGCCTTCCCTGGCGACTTAAACGCTTGATCCAGCGCTCGCTCCAATTCGCCCTTTTGGCCAATGATTCGCCTCACCATCGCCTCTACGGGCTTTTCGGATCGCTCATTCGCCAGTCCTGTGATGTCGATTGGCAAGTTTTCAATGCCAGCTTGGCGAATGGCGCGACGGTAATACCCAGGCCGCATGGTGGTCGCGGCAAGACGATCACCCAACTCAAGTAAAGAGCGATTACTTCCCTCAATCTTTTTGGCGTCTGCCTTGAACTTGGAAATGTCTGGCGCCCGCAAGAAAGTTCCCGCTAGGCCGTCGGAAATCATCCGAAACGCAGAAGATTGCCCAGCAGCAGGCAATAACCCTGCAATTCCTTGATTACCCGCCGTAGCAGTATTGGCCTTGGCATTGGTTACGCGATTGTAGGAAGCAGCAAGGTCATCAAGAACTTTCTGCTCAAGATGCACAATCCCAATAGCCTTTAATTGTGCTCGCATTTGAGCTTCACGCTCTCTTCTCGAAAGCGGAGCATCGGCCCATGGATCAGCGATCTGACGCGGCGGTGGAGGTTGAGAGAACCACAAGCCAGAGAGATCCGGTGTGCGCATTGCTGCGGCAGCAGCCTGCCGCCGAGGGCCTTGCGGGATGTTGGCTGGGTCCATAGCCGCAGCCACTTCTTTGGCTAAGTTACGGGCCGCTTGAACTGCTTTGTCGGCCTGCCTGCTGATACCCAGGGTCAGTCCGTCAACGACATTCCGCCCATCCTCTTCTGTCTCTTTTGACGGTGATTGAATCCTGAGAACTTGTTTAAGCTCTCGCAGCACTGCCGCGCCAAGACCTGCCGCTGCCTTTCCCGACTTTGTATTCCCCGCAGCCAAGCTATTGACAAAACCAATAAGCGCATCATCTCCCGCTTCCTGGAAGCCTTGCGTCAAGGCTTGTTGGAATTGCTTAATTGTTGGCTTTGCAACACCTTGCAGGCTTGGAAGGGCAATCCCTTTTTCTTGCGCAACAGCGGCCATTTGCTCAAGCTCCGTCCTCCGCCGCTTTGTAAGCTGAGTTAACTGGACGAGCCTTTTCCTGACGACCTCAATACTCGCAGGGCTTAAGTCTTTAATTTCAACATCAATAACTGCTGATTGCCTACCAACAGATCGAAAGGCGTCCTGAAGTTGCTTGGCTTGTTGCTGAGCGACTTTCTTGATTTCAGCAGACGGCAGCGCTTTCTGTAGCGCCGCTGGCGTAAGAGCAGGCATGGACAAATCCATGCTCGCCTTGATCCGGTTCTGCTTGAAATACGCAATGGTCTGGCGAAGGTGACGTTGCTTTAGATCAAGCTCAGCATTGAGCGCCTTGAGTTCCGAAAGGTCAACAGTCGGAATGATCGGCATTCCAACTTGCCGATGCAGGCTTTTAATCTCCCGCTCTACCTTTTGGGCATTGGTAGCGAATAAAATTTCGTATGCCGCGTTAGGCACAATCAGCCTCCTCTAAGTCGCCGCTTTTTGGTTTCGGCAATCGTTGTTCTCATTCTAAGCAGCACTGGCAAAGTCCACGGCCTTCCTGGCACTGGCCTGCAATCTCTGCCCAGTAGCTTTGGCGTATAGCCATCATGCACAAACAAGGCATAGTCTCTTTCTCCATTGCCCGTCCATCGAAACAGCGTCGCATTGGGCATGTCGATGCGCTGTTGGCTATCTTGCAATGCGCCCAAGTCCACAATGTCGCGTGGAGCATAAGGCAAATCGCCTTCTTCTGACAAGTGGTCGCCATTTTCCCTTAACGTTCCCGTGCTGCCCCTAACAATCTTTGGCACTCCATTCTCTCGGATCACGCTAATCCCTTCTGGGCGATCGTAAGAATAGTCAAGCTCAAATGCCCCTTGAAACTCCACTGACACCCTATCCATAAGCTCTTTGAACACTTCACTCGGTAGTGAAATGGTCTTAGCGATCATGCGCATGGAGTCGTAATTATTGCGTGCCATTAGCGTGTTAGTTCCGCCCCAATTAGTCCCACGATAACAGGGGGGAGCCTATGAGTTTTCAACGCCCATTGCAGGGCCTCCTTGGTTTCGCTACTGATGGCATTAGGCTTAGCTTGCTCAAATGGCAAGAAGTCATCCACTTTGGCTTGTGCCGTTTTCCCGCCTAGTGCCCGAACAACTGTTACGGCGAGCTTGGCCGTGCTCATGCTGTGGGCATTGATTAGGCGTTGCTGCTCTGTGCTGGCCTGCTCCAGCATGGCTTGCAACAACTTGATTGGCACCTTCCCAAACCGCTCCGCATGAAACATGGGATCGGCAATGGCAAGTGCCTGAATGCGGCAATACAACGCAGCCCAATCCGTAGACTGGGCTAACGTGGCTTCAGCGTATCTTTCTAGCCGCTCTAGCCTTGTTCCTTTGGGGCGTCGCCCTCTTCGTCCTCGGCGTCGCTAAAGCCCTCCTCCTGGGCCATGAAAGCCTCTACGGCATCGAGCATGGTCTTGGTGAGCTTGCCAGTGTCCTCCCGGCTCCAGTCGGGCGTAGAGGTCCATTCCGTGCCCTTTTTCACCTCCCCACGATTCTGGAAGAACTTTGTCACCAGTTCCTCAAATTGCTCTTGGGACGATGGGAGGAGAGTGAACAACGCTGCCGCTTCGTCCGCAAAGTCCCCCAACACCTCCTGCCTTTCGGGGCCATCGGACTGAAGGAGGTCAAATGCATCGTCCTCGCTAATGCCTTTCTTTGCCGCAATGCGTCGTGCCAAACGAATGGCCTTCATTGAAAATTCAGCCCGCTTTTTGTTCTGCGCATCACGCAGCCACAGTTCCTCAGTCAGCCAATTGCCGTAACTGCGAAGCCGCAAAGCACCAGCAATGGCAGCATACTTTGGGCTGCAAATCAAGAAAAACTCGCTGTATTGGCTCATGAAAATCAATTAAGCAGCGCAAGTCTAGCATTCAGCACACGACACGGCATGGGATTAGACACGGCACGATGGGGAAGTCCAAGGATTAGCCTTTCGCCTCTCCATTGCACAATGACTTGCTCCGGGGAATTGCTGACGAAGCAGGCAAGGCCAGCAACTAGCTGATCCTCTTCTCTCTTTACATTGAAAAGCCATGCGCTACCGCAATCGCTTGACAGCATTTTCATGGCCGCAGCACTGGTCTCACTTGCACATCAGGGATGACAATTCGATACTGACCATACGCAATGTCCGTTTCGGGCGATGGAGAAAAAGTGGCATCAGGAAACACTCGCTCTAGCCTGCTCACTGCCTGATCCAACGCATTGGTGCCGCCATTGTAGTTCACTAGCATCACCACCCATGCCATACGGCTGACGACGATTCCCACTCCCGCCATTGGTGATCGCCTTGGCATTTCCTCCATTGTCACTTCAAGGCCCTGCACTTTCCAGTCTGCCGGTACACCTTGCGTTCCTGTCATGTAGATAGCCGGAATTGCTTGGCCATTGGGCAGCGTGTAAGTGCCAATGAGGCTAGGCGGACAACTTAACACTGCCTCTAGCTTTTGCCGTAGTTCAAGATTGATCAAAATAAAAAGCCTCCCGCTATGGGGAGGCTAACAAAGGAACGATGGAAAGGACTATCAGGCGTTGGGAGCGATCGGAATGATGCTGCCACTACTGGTCGCAGACTGGTGAATGCCGTAGCGGCTGCGGCTCACAAGGTCAAAGGTGACTTCGACAAGGTTGTCCGCAGGATAGCTTTCGTTGTAGTTCATCACCCGCGACACGCCAGCCACTCGGTCGTAGTAGAACGTAGTGCCAGAAGCGCCAAGCTCTTTGTTCATCTCAAAATACACTTCGGCGTTCTTGTCGTATCGAGAAGCGGTGATAACTTGGAATGCCTCGTCAAAGCTATTCGGCAGGAACACGGTGCCATCAACGTCCTTTTGGAAATAGGAGGTGACAGAAACAGTCAGGCCAGCAGTGACAACCACGCTGTCGGAGAAGCCACCGCCGCCGAGAAGATAAAACTCGGTATTGCCATCATTGAAAGCAATGCTGGCAGTAGTAGCAGCCTGGAGCGTATAGAGAGTGGGAGCACCGCTAACCGTGAAAGTGGCGCCAGATTGAGTGATGATAGGACGGGTGGTGCCGGTGATGGAGCCAACACGCAGGATAACGTCTTGGCTCTTAACCAGTTCAGTCGGATGGAAGAGCATTGTCTTAAAAAAACAAAGGAGGAGGAAAATGGTTAAGCGTTCAAGACGCTTCCTTTACCAATCAGTCTAAACACTCCCCTGATTGGTTGTCCTAGAAACTGCCAATAGTGTTCCACAAGATGTTCGTTAGGCAGTAGTTCAAATCGTCCTTCCCTTCCATTGATTGTTGCTTTGGCTGAAGCACCAGCACTAACTCCCGAAAGTGCCAATGGACCAGTCAAGCGCCCTTCCATATACACGGCAGTATGATCAGCACCCAGTAGGTAGTCATACCGTGGATTGTTCTTTTGCTTGAGGGTGGCGTAGTACACTACCCCACTAGAAACCGGGCGATAGTTTTGAGTGAAAGGATCTAGGGCGTAGCCACTAGCCACTTCCCAGATAAGGGTTGCGTTTGCCAGTGGCGATAGTCCATTCATCTCTTCACACAACAAAACCAATGGTGGAAGAACAACTGTTGAGCATCCTTAGATACTCCTGTCCATATTGCGTTGCCTCTAGCCCTTTCCCATAGACCTTGCCGTCAGTGGCGCCAATTTGCGCTCCCATTTGGACAAGTTGCAAGGCAATGATGTGGGCTGCAAGATGCTTGATGGCGCGATCTGACTGTGAGCCAAACACGCTTTCACTAACATCTGCCGAGGCTTCCGCAATAGCCCCGAGGACAATCCCCGATGGATGGGGGATGAACTCGGGAAACCGATCCAGAAACCCGGAGTAAGTGACCATTAGGCACGACCTTCAGCGATGGCAGTACGACGGCGGACGATTGCGTTCCGCACTCGCACCCGACCTTCTCGCTTTTTCCAGTTCAGCAGCAGTTCTGCATCATGGATTAGCTCAATGGTTCGCAGGGCTTCAGTCAGTGGCAAATTGGAAAGCAGTTCCACGTTGTCGCTGACCTCAGGCACGTTTGCTTGTTCTACTACTTCCTCGATTGCCCCAATGCGCATCAGTCGCTTAACTTCTGCATTATTGCGGGCTTGCTGCCATGCTTGCTCAGGTACGTCTGCATTGAGACCAGGAGCCAGTTGTACCAACCCTTGATCTACGATGACACCAAAGCCACCTTCTCGCGGGGGGTTTTCAAGCTCGGGGCGATAGGCAATCAGCATTTGCTTGGGAGAAACAGTCACCAATTAGCTTAACGCCCCTTGCAGGGATCAGGTGCTGCGCTGCACGTAGACAACGCTCTTGGAGTAGTAAATCGCCACGCCACCCACGCGAGCATGGGCGGGAACGATGTACTGCAGGTTGCGTTGCTGGGGCGGGAACAGTTCCAAGGGCTGCGAAATGTGCAGTTGGAGCTTTTCAGGGTCCCGCTTGTAGAACACCATCCGACGGGTGTTGAGCTTGCCCGTGGTCTTGCTGTTGTCCAGTTGCAGGATGGGCTCAATGTTGCGGATGTAGGGGTTGGTGCGCAGGAAGTATTCCAGGACGGTGAGATCACTGGAATCACTGTTGCGAGTGGAGGAGACCTTTTGATAGTCAACCCAAGGAAGCAGCAGGGTGTCAGGCTGCTCCTTCATGTTGGAACCATTGACAATGGCAGTGGAACCATAGTTCAGCAGTTCAAGCATTTCAGTGGTGGTGACACTTGCGGTGTCAAACCACTTGTCGGCGGTCACAACATCCACGGTGGGATTGTTGAAGAAACCAGTGAGATTGGTGGAAACATCACCAAACATGGCGATGTCTTCCACTTTCTCTTCGTAAGCCCGGCGAACCGCTGCAGCACGACGCGACTCAAGAGCCACGTTAGCCATTTGAGCGGCACGCAGTTCTTGGACGGTGTAGCCGAACGAACCGCCAATGGAGCGGAAGTAGATTGACTTCTCGACCTGGCTCACGTCAGAGCGCGGCAGGTCATCAGCATTGTCAGCAATGAAGTCAAACTTGCCGGTGCTGTCCATCACCCGATAGGTGAACTGCTGGGCGCCGGGGCCAGCCTCACTGGTGACAGGCAAAAGGGTGGGGTATTTGATGTCGGCGTAAGCCGTCTCAAACACTTGCGGGCGAATGTACTCCAGTTGGCGCTGAAGAAACAGTCCCGCCTCGTCCATACGATAATCAGACATAGTTACCTCAGGTGTTGGCGGTGAGAGTGAAAGTGGGGCCATTCAGTTCCAGCACTGCCAGTCCACTGCCAGTGGTCTTGGACAGGTAGGCGGCATTAGAAAGAGTGGCAGTGCGGCCACTAACGGCAGAAGCCGAGAATTGACCGGCATACTGCACACCGGAAGCGGTGTGAATGACACGAACAGCAGTAGAAGGATCAACGGCGCCATGGACATAAACCACAGCAGCACCTTGACGCAAAACGTTCATCAGTTGACGCTCTTTCACGCCGGGGCGGCTATTGGCGTCACGGGCAGTTTCGTCAACGTAAGTGAGAATGTTCAGGCCAACAACAGTGCCAGTGGTGCCGGAGATGGTGCGAGCGGAATCAGCAGTAGTGCTGCCGCTATTCCAAACCAGCAGGTTGCCGAAAGCCACCACGCCAGAGGTTTCGTTGACGAAAGAGTCAATCACCTTGTTGCGGGCATCGGCCAGTTGACCTTCCAGGAAGGCGTCGTGAACGAGGGGATAGGAAGTCTGCACACCGCCCACAGTGGGGGTGCCAGACGCAGTGAAAGCAACGGCCATGGGTCAGGCTCCTTTAGAAGCGGTGAGAGGACGGAGGTAGGCTTTTCCCACCGTTTCCTGATACTTGTCCTGGGGAATAGTTGCCACCACGGATGCGACGGCATTGCGCAGAGGACCAGTAGACGAATCCTTACGGTCGTCAACGGAAATGGTGTCAAAAGCGGCTTGAACATAGTCGTCAGACCGTTCAGACAGATTCATGGAATCACCACGAACTGCCATAACGGCATCGACCATGATTTCACGAGCGGACTTGCCAGTAAAGGCATAGGCACTGTCAAGGACAGGCTTGGCCTTTTCAATCAGGGTAATGCGCTCTTCGACAAGGCTGTCAACATTCACGGCCTTAGCCGCTTCCAGTTCAGCCTTAAGCGATTCAGTTTCAGCAGCGAGGGCATCAGCACGACCATTAGCGGCATCCATTTTGCCTTTCATTTCCTTTTCCATGGCATCCATTTCCTCCTTGAGTTTGGAGGCTTTGCCACACATTTCGTCGTACTGCTTTTTCATGGCCTCGTAAGAGGTCTTTGCATCAGCGCGTTCTTTGTTGACAGCAAGGGCAACGCCCTCGCTCACTTCAAAATCAGCGCCATCAAAGACCACCTTTGCGGTAGTCATAAGAGAATCTCCAGAGTTGAGAAGAGAAGGATCGGCGGCATCCTGTCGGTCAAGATGCAATTTCACTTGCGGGCCTGCTCGCCCGGTCTTAACAACGGCTACGTGGTTGCCAATGATTTCCTTTTGGCGACCGTCATACGGTTCACCATCAGGAGTGATGCCTGGGTTGGCATCAAAGGACACTCGATAGCCTGCGCTAACTTCCGTAGCATCACCCCGTTGAATCTTGTCGATCAGTTCTTGGTCTGTAATTGTCATAACTGCTCGGACAAAACCATTGTCATAAACAATCTCAGAGCCGGTAAAGCCCTTTTGATAGTTTGTGGTGTTGGCGCTATCAAGCAGGACCGGGGGATGTTCGTCAGTTACGCTCTTGCCCGCAAAAGAAGCAAGACTTTCAGGGAGCGCCACATCTTCAGCGGCACGATATTCACGCCGAATTGAACCGTCAGCATTGGAGTAATGCTGAACGCCAGTGCGAGCGATTGTGGCATGAAGCCGCAGATAACCCTCGGGGGTTAGCTCGTACTTCTCAATCGGCGCTACGTCGTAGCGAAAAGAAGTATTGCTCATATAACAATCCTATGCAAACTAGCATCACCACTATTAACATGATTCAATAGTGAATCAAGCAATGGAGAATCACCAAGTCAATTTGCTCAAGTTGTCCCATTCCCAACGGCGCATTGCCGTTGCGTCTCGCATCAAGCAAGCACGGCTCAATAGCGGCCTATCGCAACGCAATGTGGCTGCAAGGCTGGAAATTAGTCAGTCCTCCTACTCTCGGATGGAAAGCGGAGATCTAGAGCCCAGCGCAGTGCAAATTGCCACCTTGAGTGGCCTTTTCACGATGTCTGTGCTATGGCTTCTCGGCTATCCAAACTTTATAGCCCTGAAGATTCCCTCGTCTGCTGAATCTCGGCTTCAATCCCGGCCATGATGTAGGCTTTGGCCACTGCGATTGCCTCAAAGATCAACATGCGATAGTGCTCCTCAAACTCAGGATCTGGCCTTTCGTACTGTGGCTCCACATAGGTTTGATCCTCAGTGGCACGACCATTGACAAACAGTTGCTTGCTGACCACTGCCCATCGCGTTGTATTACGGTGAGAATTAAGACTTAGGACACGCAAGGCGTTTTCTACGCTGAAATCCTCATCCTCGCCATCGTCAAAATAGTCAAGGTCAGGACTTTCCATTGCAACGACGGATGGTTGAGGCTATCTTAACGGGCGGCCCGCTTCTTTTCCTGTTGTTGAATGACGCGATTGGCCCACGCCCTTCCCGAATCACCGCCCCACAAAAGCCAGGCAATGTAACCAGCATCATCCTCCCCTCCCCCCTTATTCTTCTCATGCCGCGAAAAAAAGGCCGCCATGCGCTTAATGGTTTCGTAACTCAGTGCCTCTCCATTGGCCAAACTCGTGGCTCGTGCCACTCCACTGCCAATTCCTTGCTCACCAGCCTCTTGCGTGGTCAATCCGCCCTTGCCGTGCTTCTTGCGTAGTTCCAAGCCTCGACGCGCTGCAGCCCTCACGGACGATGGAGGGGCAAAGCTAGCCGCGTCAAGGCTCAGTCCTTTGGGATGTCTTCCTCCTCTTCCTCCCCTTCCTCCTCCTCCGCGAGCGTTAGGACGTAAGAATCCCAGTATTCATCGCTTTTGCCTTCCTTGCTCATGCCAGCCTCGGAAAGGGCAATGGCAATCGCTTGACGCTGATTGGCCACTTTCTCTCCGGTACTGCTTTTGAGCGTACCAGCCTTGAACTCGCGCATCACTTTGCGAATCTTGACCGTACGTGCTTTCTTGTTCACAATTCACCGTGCTTCACTCCTACAAAGTATAAATCATGCGCCCTGGGATTGACCACAAACTCAAAGTGGCGGAAATAATCTTCAAGACAAAATGCCGTCATGAAGTCATCAAAAGTCAAATTGCAGTAATACTCCCAGCCCCTGCCAATCGTCAGAGGACTATCCTGCGGGGTGGTGCGCGAAGTTCCGTGCTCGGCCCTGCCAGTAGTGGCGCAAGTCATAATGACGATTCCGCCAGGGCGACACAGGCGAATCATGTTGGCAAAAGTGTCCTTCCATTCTGGATTGTGTTCCATGCACTCACATGAAATTACACAATCAAAACGTTCCGGCGTATCATAGTTTTGCCCTTCGCACACTACGTCAACCCCTGGCCCTTCGCCAATATCAATTCCAACGTAAAGACTTGGAGAATCGAAGAACTGACGAACAGTTCCATTGATATTAAGGCTTCCGACCTCCAGCACCTTGCTGTTGACAAAATACTCGCCATACGTGCCTTTAACGGCATTGATAAAAGAAAATTGTGCGGGATGGGCCATGGAGCTAGTGTTGCTGCCTTAGTTTAATCAGGTTTGCGATGGGTTGGCTACCCTCTTGATCTTTCGTGGGGACGAACAAGGCCCGATTCCTTGATGGAGCATCGGCTTCGGCGGGACTCATATAATACACTGCGATGCTCTTGCGAAACTTCCCCTCTGGACACCGCAGCGGGGCCGGGAGGCCATGCCATGATTGTTGGTCAGTACGGAAAATAACTGCTCTATTGAATCGGCATGGAATTGTGGTCTCCAGCCGCAATGGACGGTTCTCTTTGTGGTCATGGCTCCACAACTCTAAGCCGCCCCCCCATTCTTCTTTCCATCCTTCCGTTAAGTAGGCGATCAGATTGACACGTCGCTGCAGACCAGTTTTGGGGTGAAGAGAATAATCTTGATGAATGTTGAGTTTGCCGCCAGTGCCATGAATATGCCAGCCACCACCATGCAAGCCAATATCACCAATAGCATCAAATGGCAGGTCTACAAAGGGGCCATTCCTCACGAGTGCTGAAATTGTGGAATAAGTGGTGGCCGGAAACCTATCCCAGTGATTACAGGTTTTTTTGTTCTCCAGTGGATTATCGTAATGAAGCCACATGGGGCTGTCAAAGGCGGGAAAATCTTGCTCAAGTTGCCTAGCGGTCTCTATCGGGAAAAAGTTGTCAATGACCCAATGGTCAAAAGGAGTGGATTGCATCATTTGCCATGAAAAACGATTGGAGCGCTTTTGATTGGCCCCAGATTTAATACGTCTCGATAAAGCACCATTGCAGTAAATAGGCGTTCGGCAATAAATGCAATACCGCGCTGATTGTATCCTTGTTGCCGCCTAAAGTTTGACTCGTACTTTTGCCATAATGGTGCGCAAAACTCATCCAGCAACATGGTCATAAATGGCGCATAAAGTCGCCTCGGTCCTCGCGCCATCAGACAGCCATGAAAAGTATTTTGCTGCCATACGAGGTCTATCTGATCAGCAGACAATGGGAACAGGCCCTGACTTGCTGCTTCCATTGTCATTTCGTAGCCTGGCAGCCCAAGATGCCCTCCTTCAAATTGTTGCCTAAGGGAACATCCAAAATGCGCTGGATCGGGCACATAAAGCACTGACGAATCAGATGGCTGGATTGCATCTTCTAGCCATGACCGACGATATTGAGCATTGCCAATAAGCGCATCTTCAGGCTGATCTTGCGTCAACCTTAGAACTGTTTGGATGCAAGACAAGTCTGCCCAATAAGCATTGTCTACAGATTTTGGCCCATCATCGTACTCCCACTTTGACTCCCCCATGCGTTGAGTCAGTTGTTCTGGCATTGCCCTCCAACGCTTTGTGCCGCAAAAAACTGGCACCACAGTAGCGGCGCTTGTCCATCGCACAGGTTCATGCAAAATGCAGCCTGCATAAACAGTTAAATCAGAACTTTGCATACACTTGCCTCCTTTGCCATAGCTCGTTGTAATTATTGACACCAGTGGCCCCAAGAGCGGTCAGGTCGCCACCACTGGCAGGTTTGCTCCAAGCCATAATTGTGCCATTAGGCAGCACGAAAGCACGATTCTTTTGCTCATGCGAAGGCGTCAACTCCATGTAATCACCAAACACATAGTCCGCATCGCCACCATGCCTGGCAAGTGCTTGTCCAAGCAACGTCGGACCAGTGGGACACAATGGAGTGATGCCATAGTATTCCCGTTTGCAATTCTCTACAATTTGCCGAATTGCAATGGACAAGGCATGATTGTTGCGTTGAGAATAAAGAATGGTGGTGGCACAAGCAAAGCTCGTGAAGCTAAACCGCTGAATGTCGCGGAAAGCCAGGAACTTGATCCGCTCACCAATTTCGACTGGAGTGTCCCCCCTGACACCAATGTCAAAATACCAGCCGCCCAAAGCGTTCAAGATGCAAAAGCGGCCAAGGTCAGCCTTATACGAATAGGGGCGGAGAGTATCAAATGCCCACAGCACTTCTTCGTCATAATGGCTTTTGATTAGACTGCGCAGATCATCATTTCCATAGAGTTTGTAGTCAGAGCCAGGGAATAAAGCCTTGATTGTGCTTGTTGCATATTGCAACTGAGGCGATAACTCAAGGCTATTCGCTTCATTAAGGAAAATCTGTGAAACTTGCATCATCCCAGCCTCACGGGAGTGCCAAAGCCCTTGAAAATAGACGTTGGCTGTTCGTTCAGGCAGCGATCAATGATGCCAGTCATTTGCTTAACAATCGTATTCCAGTCATAAGATGGATCAGTGATGCGACTAAAACACCAGTCTCCCGCTTCTTGTAACGCCTGAGGATTTTCATAGTATTCCGCCAGCCGCTCGGCCATGCTTGCAGCGGATGGAATGGGACGTTCCAAGCCGTAACCACGATCTGTCTCAGCCTCAAGGCAATCAATCCGCTTGACACCATAGAAGATTTCTTTCAGACTGGTATGATCTGGCACAAGTTGTGCTACGCCAGTGGCGGCCTGCTCAAAGTTAACAAGCCCCCAGCCCTCAGCAATACAAGTGTTGACACCAATGTCGGCGGCATTGTATGCCCGGTTAAGGTCGGCAATGGACAGGCAGTTGTTAACGCTGAAATTGTGATTGGTCAGGATCAAGCGACCAGCCGGATCATACTCGTAGTCTCGCGCCACGCGATTGAATAGGGGAATAATGTCCCACCCCTGATCCTTGGTTCCCATGTGAAGCCACAACCTTGCATTGGGAAAGTTCTTGGCAAAACGAATGAAACCCTTAATGGTAATGTCAATGCGCTTACGCGGCTGATTGCGATTGCCATTGAAGACCACAAAGTCATCTTTCCCAATGCCCATGGCTTGTCGAGCTTCATTGCGGTCCAATGGAAAGAATTTGGAACGGTCTACGCCATGAGGAATCACGTCAATAATGCCAGAGTATCCAGCTTTTACGATTTCCTCTTTGCCGAATTGCGTATAAGTGCCGAGGCCGTCAAGCCCGTCAAGATGTGGAATGAACTCCGGGAAGATGCCGTAAGAGTCAATGGGCACATAGCCATACACTTTCATTGGCACTTGTTCCCGTACTGGCTTCAATGCCGAAAGCAGAGGGGGCAGGCACCACAGATCATTGGTAATCCACACAAGATCCGGCTTGATGGCTGCGGCCAAGTCTGCGATCCGATGGGAACCAAAGGGATCAGGCCCGCCAGCATGGGCCGGATACATACGGCAATACTGCTGCATGGGCGACGGATCGCCATGCCAATTCACGGCTAGGCCATGGATTTCATGCTTATCCGTCAAGCGAGGAATAAGCTCCTCTGCTACACGCCCAAAGCCTGTCTGGGCGCCAATGTCACCGCAATAAAGAATCCGTGCCACAAGGAATGAATAACTGCCACCATAATAGTGGTCTTTACGGCATTTGCGAACGATAATACCGAATGCTGCAACGGCATCTGGCCTTGCACTCACAACGCTGCCCTGGCATTGGCAGTGCTCCCAGGGCCACCATTCCCGCAGCGGCATAGCGAAGGCAGTCTTCACAATGCTGGGCCTGTGGATCGAGAATGCGTTTCATCAGCGTGTAGCCCTGCTTTTCCTGGCGAATAGTGGTGCCGGTCCAATACGAGCCCCTGACACTATCGGCGTAGAGGCTGATTCGAGCCAAGGCCATTGGCACTGACACTCTCTGCTCTAGGAGGTCCTTGGCAAAGCCCTCTAGATAGCGGTACTCCTCCCTAAGTCGCCAGCCAACACGGCCCCACGCTGCCGCATCCATCCCCTGCATACCACCATTCCCGACCAATGCCGCCTGAATGTGAGCACGCTTGATTTCAGCCCTTGCTCGCACTTGCCATTGCTCTATGCTTAAAGTGCCATCGGCCAAAGATGCAGTTAAGGCCCTCAAGTCACTTTTGGTTTTACGAATCCTTCCATCAACAAGTGCCTCAACGGTGGCCCCGCTTAGGAAGCGGCCATTGGCAGCCCTGTAGCGACCTGTGCGCGGATCGTAGGACCATTCTTCGTCAAGCCTGGTACTAAGGGCAATGGAATCAGCGAAAAGGGAGACAGGCGATAACTCGTGCATCATTGTTGCTGCGGGTCAAGATCAGTGGCTTCCAGCAGCGTTTTGTACCTCTCCGGCGCCTCTTGTTTCCATTCCTCCAGCGCCGCCTGAATGTCGGCCTCCTCAATCAGGGCGGCTTCGTCAATGCCGCCAATAATGGTGCCCTCCACCTTCAATGGATCAATGGCGTCAACCTTGCTGCTCACCATTCGTGCTGCTCCCTTCCTTTCTGGGTCGGGATCGGCTTTGCGTTTGCGAGAAACAATCGTTTGGCGCTCCTCCTGGCTCATCGCTTCGGCCTTTGCTTTTGGGAGGCACTTAGGCTTGCCTTCCCCCTCACTGCGACCACCACAAGGCCCCATGATTTCACCATTGCCACCAATCCTCACCCACTTCTGTTGAAACCACTTGTCAAGGTCATCGGCATGGATTTCACCATCATCCCCTTTGAAAGCGCCTGAGAGTGAACCGTGTTTTTTCTTATAGAGAACTTTGTATTGTTGAACGACATAGCCACTCGCATAGGCCGATGGCCAAACCTTAAACTTGCTTTTTGCTGCCGATACGGCTTGACTGTGCAGGCTCTCGTCAGTGAACTTCACGTCTCCACGTCGCTCCTCTAAGTCCCGTGGCATGAACAAACCAGCTTCACTGTCTTGCACCTCCCGGCTTCCGTCCATTGGCAACGTACCATTTTCCTCATTCAACGGATCACGACCGCCAGGCGGTACAGGCTTGCCTTGTGTCGCCTGAGGCAGTTCACGAGGTAGCGATGGGTCAAGCGTCAGTTCCATTGTCCATTCGCTGCCGCCATATCGGGCATCAGCCACCTCCTTAGGATGCAGCACACCAAGTTGGATGTAACGGCCATCAACGGCGGCCACTCGCGCTCTTACGTCAGCCTTCTCCCGTTCGTTTAGTTCAAACAGATCATTGAACTTAATCCGCCACGAATCGGGGATTTGCCCATTGGTCGGACCTTGCTTGCTGAGCAAAAGGTATTCCATGAGCTTTTTCAATGGGCGTCGGAAGTGACTGCTCTGATAGTCGCCCAAGAGCTTGGCAAAATCTCGCTCCTCACTGCGGCCAGTGGCTCCAATTCCACTTGGGCTTTCACCAAACAGGATCGTATGGGGAATCTGCGAAGCGCCAATAATGTCTACTCGCAGTTTCTCTAATACCTCTCCAATGCCAGAGAATTGCCGACTGATAAACTCAAGCTCCTCTTTTTCTGCGTCAATGGCAAATCCCCGATACACGCTCTTGCTCATGTCATTCAGGATTAGCCTATTTTTCACGTCAGCCTCTTTGCCATTGGCAAGCATTTGAGACAAGTTGCGGATCTTGTGGACAAAGATGTCAAACTCACTTAAAAGCATGGACGATGAATGAATGCCAGTCCAGTAGTGGCGAAAGCTATCGTAAATTGGCTGCAAACTGCTCAGGCCCCACCCATAGTTCCTCTGTCGAATCCGGTATGGGAGCCACATGCCATCAAAACGCAAAATGCGATCTTTATGAATCCTTAAGAGCGATGGCTGTTGAATGAGGTCGCCTGAAATGATTTGGTAATGAGTGGCTTTCGCGTAGTCGTAGAGACTGTCTTCGCTAATTACTGGAGCGATTTGATAGCGGTCAAGCACTTCCATTCCCTCCACTTCTATGATGCCATTCTTGTTGACAGGCTGATCAGCGCTCCGACCATCGTTGATGTAGAGCAGAATTGCTGCCCCGCCATAAAGTCTTTCGTTTTTGCTGGCGAGGTTAAAGTGCTCCAGGATCATTAGGTCTTCAATAACCTGCTCCATCCCCACCACTTCCTTGGCTTTAACGCCATCACCGCCAAAGAGGATGCGAAAGCCTTTGCGAGTGGATTGATCGGCAACAATATCCACCACTCGTCGCGGTATCCATTCTCCATACAACCCTTCCAGTTCTTCTTGTGTCAAGAAAATGATTGGCTGAGTTGTGGTGGCTTGCGACTTATCCCGACTGGTTCCCATGCCAGTAAAGACATTTGCAAGGCCGTCAGCCCTGTAGCCGTCACCATCAAAGTGCCCAAGGGGCACAATGGGGCCACCGTTGGCCGTGTTTAGTGTGGTCATATTGTTGGCTTGTTTCTCCCACTCTAGTTCCCGTTATGATATTGGCGGTTGCGCTTTTTTCGTGCCCCTGCCAATCGTCCTGACCGCAGAAGAGATTGCTGACGCCATCAAAGAGGCCCACCGTCGCCAAGAAACGAACGAAGCCAAGGGGCTGTGGGGAAGAAATGGTGGGGCCAGAACTGGAGATAAGGCGCTTGAAATGCACGTCATTGGCGCCATGGGCGAAATGGCAGTAGCCAAGCATCTAGGGCTAAAAGACTTTCTTTATCAGGAGATGGAGGCTAAGCGTGATTCCATTGATCTGCCACCAGACATTGACGTTAAAACACGTAAAGGCCATGATCGGGACCTAATTGTGCAACTTTCTGACAAGCCGGGCAAGCGCTATATTCTAGTTACCTGGATGAATCCTGCGCAGTTGTTCATTCATGGCTGGATTAGCAGCGAAAAATCTATGCAGCCACAATACGCCTACACTCCGAGGCAAGGCCGCAAGGCATACTTTATTCCACAGTCCGCACTATCGCCAATAGCCACCTTTGACAATGCTCAAGTGCTCGCAGTTTGCTGAATACGCACTAGGTCTTACCTTGTGGGACAAGCAAAAGGAAATTGTTGACGAATACTTTAATGGCACTAAAACGCATGGTGTTTGGGCTCTTGGGCGCAGATCAGGCAAAACTTTGCTTGCCGCTGTAGCGGCTCTCTATGTTTGCTTTGTCCTAGAAGCTCGCTACAAGCGCAAAGTACGAAAAAAGGAAAAGTGGTACGTTGTCACCATTGCTAACGACCAAAGCCAAGCCAAGCTCGCACTTAATAACATTCGACAACTGCTGATTGACAGCCAGTTCGCCAAAGAAATTATCAGGGAAACGGCCACTGAGATTGAAATTAGCAATGGTTGCGTGTTCCAGGCAATCCCAGCTTCAGCGCGTGCTTCTCGCGGTAAAGCCGTGGTCATGGTCATCATGGATGAACTTGCGTTCAGCATTGAAGGTGACGCCAACCGTGGAGCCAAGGCCATTTACACTGCTCTCTCTCCCTCGATTGCCCAATTTGGTGACAATGGACGAATCCTAGAACTTTCATCCCCGTGGCTCACGGACGGCCTGTTCTATGAACACTACTGCGAGGCTCAAAGTGGTGAATACAAGTTCATGCAGGCCATCAACATTCCAACATGGGAAATCAATCCCAACTTGCCATGGGGCTGCCCCTTCCTAGAGGCAGAACTTAAGCGCGATCCGGAAAAGTTTTGGGTGGAATATGGTGCTCAGTTCTCCAGGAATCTATCCGCCTTGCTGGCTCCAGAAGTGGTGGAGGCTGCCGTAGACAAAAAGCGTGGTATCTTACTGCCACAACGCGACTTTCAAAGCACCTACTACTTGGCTCTAGACCCTGCTAAAGGTGGTGTTGGCCGCGACAACTACACTGCGGCCATTGTTCACTATGAAGGCGAAATGCTAATCGTGGACAAGTTTCATTCTTTTGATGCCGACTTTGAAATCAATGGCAAAAGAGAAGTCAACATTAAGGGTGTAGAGCAATGGATTGTGGAGCACCATAAGGCTTACGGCTTCAAAGAGATCGTTCTTGATCAATTCAATAGTGCCTCCACCATTCAAACACTTGCGGAGAGCTTTCCAATTAGTGAACTAACCTGGAGCGTTTCTACGAAAATGAAGGCTTTTAGCAAGATGCGGCAGTTGTTTAATGCTGGCCTGATTAGCCTGTACCCTCACGAAGTCGCAATCAAGCAAATCAAAAACCTTAGCGTGGTGTATCGCCAATCAGGGCAATGGACAGTGACTGGTGGTAAGGAAGCAAACGTAGACGACTTTCCCTTTGCATTGGCTGCCGCCATCATGGTGGCATCGGAAGGCGATGATATTGACTGGATCAATTCTCTGGTTCGCTGATGCCATTAGTATGGCAATAGTTTTCCTGTGGTAAGGTGCTTGTTGACTTAGAGGCAAAAGAAATCACTTTTCTGCTGGCACTGCTTGATGCCGACAAGCAAACAGCATTGCAACTGCTGGCAGCGGATCATTTCTATGAACCCAAACTTTTGCCTAAGTTACGAAAAGCTGAAAGAGAGGCGCGGCGTCAGGCTGCAGAGGCAGGCTAGACTACGGCTGAACGACTCGCCGTTTCCCATGATCCAGATGCTCAGCGCAAAAGCAGAAGCAGCCTGGCTTGAACTTGTTGATGCTGCTTATGACACTTGCGATAACGTGGATAGTGGCAACCCGTCTTTCCACCTGACCAGCGAGTATTCGCAATGCCTTGCGGACTATCATCGAGCAATGGAGGAAAACGATAGGGACTTGTTTTGGGACAGAAAGTGTAGGGAAGATCCCACCATGATTGAATGTCGGATTTACGACTGCTGATGGTCAGGCTTTGCTATTCGTTGCAAGGCAAACGTTATGAGGCTTGCCTGCCCACTCGTGAAGCAATTAGATTGAATCGGCGGCTTTTGGCTGCTGGGGCCGCAGTGTACTGGACCGAACAACTTTCCCCTCCATAGCCCAACCGGAAGAGGCAGCGCCCTTAAAAGGCGCATAGTGTCAGTTCAAATCTGACTGGAGGGATTCCATTTCGGTCTTCACTACGTCCCAGGCGATTGGCGTGAAATTAGTGTGCTCCACGCACACCGAATAGTAAAGCGGATCAATGGTGCCGTCAGGTAGTGTAATTCGTCCTGTATGCAGGTGGCCATGAATGTTGCCACGATACCGCTCTACTGAGCCACGATGGCAAGGAATATGGGAGAATAGGTAGTGATCCTTGTTTACGAAGGCTCCCCAAATCTCATAAAAGAAAGCGGTGTAGTCGGAAAGTTTGAAAATGTCGTGGTTTCCCCGGATCAATGCTTTCTTGCCATTGAGACGACCAAGGATCTGAAGTGACTTTCGCGGAATTGCAACATCGCCTAGGTGATACACAGTGTCTTGCGGTTTGACAACTGCATTCCACCGTTCTACCATTGCCTCATCCATGGCCTCTGCGGTATCCCATGGTCGTGTCTTGTTGCCATTGGCGTCTAGGAAAGAGCAGGCTTTGGCGTGGCCGAAATGTGTATCAGATATTAGGAAAAGCGTCATGGGGATTGGGGTTGTCTTGAATTGTTAGGGAGCATTCTTCAAAGTCCACTTCAATTTGCAAGCCTGCAATTCGCACCACTGCATAGCCAATGCTGGGGTAATTCCCAATGATATTACTGAGGGCGGTATTAACAATCACTTCTTGTTCTAGTACGATTGGCTCTTCTTCGGCAGGGACAACGCCGTCCTCAATGCTATCACCAACTGGAGCACTTTTAGGTTCTCCGTCGTCTATAGGCTGGACAAGTTTACTGCCTGGCATGGTGCAATGAAATTGGCTTTGGCCGCCATCAGCATAATGGTAGTCAATAAGATAGGCGTCTTCGCACTCAAGCCTAGCCCTATCATCCTCAATGACCCTAACAATAGCCACTTGCCCATCAGCCCGTTTCCATTGCTGTCCTAGTTTCAAAGTGTCCTTGCCAAACTCCACCATTGCCTTGTTTCGGTATGCCTTACGAGGATACCATACAAAGGGCTGGGGCGCAGCAAAAAAGGCCCCAGGACGCCAATCCCGAGACCTGAGGTTGTGTCAAAACGAACCGGGGATGGAGGAGCCCCCTGTCCTGGAGAATCATAGCACCCAGGCAGGACTTGAACCTGCATCGTTCCGCAGCGGCGGTGCTGGTGCGTCCGACGTGATCTGTCGCTGAATCTCCAACACCCGCGCCAGTGGCACCGTTGATCGTTTAGGTCATGCAGTAGCCCGACTCGCAGCCGTCCTGCTCATCAATCCATTCAGGGAACAGTCCTAGTTGGTCTGGGATTACCATATCGAGCGGCTGGCCCCTTGCAGCACCAGCGCCGGAAAGATAAATTCGGTCTTTGCCGATCAATTCCCGTTTGTTGTTCAGCACCCGCTCTAGGGCAACGGCGGACGCAAACAGGTCTGAGCGCTCACGCCTCATAGTGGTCCATTTGTCTGTGGTCTGATACGGGCAAAACCAACATGCCGACTTGGGCGGCTGGGGTAGCCCTGCTTCTTTGACAAGGCGAAGGCAGTCGGAGCGGCTATAGCCCAGTTCAATCAGCGGATAGGCGCTCTCGTAGCCGTCGTCCTCCCGTGCTGGGGTCGCGCGGTGTGGCTCGTCGGTGCTGATCCCCTTGCCCAAGGTGCAGCCTGGAGCGTTGGCCTTAATCCATCGGGCGATAGGCTTGATCTTGAAATGCACAGTGCAGTTGCGGTTGCCTGGGCTTCCGTTGCTCATCCGCACGGGAATATCAATCGACCTGATGGGGCGGTGTAGCTCGTCGTAGAGATCAACCGGCGTACCATCTTTGCGGGTGCGCTGAGTCTCAACCCAGGCGATGCCGTGAGCCGCTGCGAATGGCTTGAGCGTGGCTTCGATGTAGGCCAGGGTGCGCGGATCTTCTGCTTTGGCGCCGACGTTCGCAAAGATGAACGTGCGGTAGGGGATTGCGCCCTGGGCGGCCAGCACCAGACATGCGGTGGACTGGACGCCGCCGCCGCAACTGAAGACGTGAGAGGGGGCCGCCATCGTCACGGGCTGCCCCCTCCGGCTGTCGGACTGGGTGGAAGGGAAATGAGAAGAACCATGGGCCGGGTAGCAAGCGGATGGGAGACGCGGATGGTTGTGACTCTAGAAGCTCCTCAAACTGGCATAAGGCGTCTCTTATGGCCGCAATCATAGCACTGCCTAGGGCTTGCAAGCAAGAATGGCGATGGACTGATCGTGCCGCCTTTTGGGCTATGCGCCCAATAGACACAGAGGATCAGCCTCTATCGCAAGCCATTGTAGCTCACCGCCCGTAACTTGGTTGCGAAGTGGATGGTGACTCAAAAAACGCAATCATCCGACTCGCGCGCGATTCAGCCATGTCAGGAGCTTTGCCTTTCTCGTACAGGCTATCACTTTGCTGCAGCCAAAAATCTTTATCCAGCCACTTATCAGCATTGGCAGTAAGGCCATCAAAAAGCCATAAGGCAGTGGCACGCCGCAAGCGATTGAGACTATTCGTTGTCGCTTCGTTCAGTTCTGTGGCCAGCAAGCTATTGACGCCCACATGCACTTGTTCATCACGGCTAATGTCTTGGCTGACAGTCCTCATGCCAATGTCGCCATTGAAACGAAAGAATGGTAGTGCCACGAAAAAGATGGACCGCTCCAAAATTGCAGCCTTAAGAATTGGATGGGCAGGATGATCCATCCAAGCCTTACGAATGGATGCAACTTCCCTCTCTGCTGCTTCATTGGTGCCATGGGCAAGAGCAACGTAGTTCAAGGCTTCATCGTGCCGCTTCTCGTCCTCCTGATTGCTAAGAAGGGCCTCTACGATGCCTGGCGTAGCAGGAAGCTCTTTTGCCATGCCTTGCTCCAAAAGCTCAGCTACGGGCAATTCCAGGGCTCTCAGGGCCAAAGCACGAAACAACGTGTCGCTAGCACCTTCCTTCACGGTGCCTTTGTCCACGGCCACTGCAGACCATGGCCGCTTTTTGCTAATCATGTTGAGATAAGGGGAAGCCAAAGCAGAAGAAGTCACGATGGAAAAAGCAATAGGGACTAAAAAGGGGGCCGGATTAGAGCCCCCATGGTTAATAACGGGAGCCTGTATTATTCGCTACAGGATGTGCATTGCTGCCCTTGCGGCAATTCATCTTGCAAGCCAAGCAATTCCTTGAACTCATCATCTAATGCCACATAGGCATCATCTTTTGCTTGAACATTTGGCATTACAGGCAGGGCATAATATAGGCTGGTTTGTGGACTGACCAGCCAATCACGAAGGAACGCTTCGTCACATTGAACCATGTCTGACCACCAGTTGTAGGAATAACCGTGGAGCAGACCAGTCGCTTGCATCATGCTAACAATGTCATTGGCGACGCGCTTGTAAACATCCCACCCCACTTCTGATGCAATTTCCACTTCACCATGATTGAAAGGTTCTACGTTGAAAGTGCCGCTGTCGCGGTCAACAATACGACCAATGGGCGGTGCAATTTCAGGGGCAGTAGTGAAACCTTCGCTGTCAAGGTGGCGATAGGCACAAGAGGCAGTGGGGGCAATGCAAAAGGCACGTTCCATTTCGTTATCACGGGCAATTTGCGCAGCCTCGTTAATGCCTGAGCGCATCAGGTCAACTAGGCGGCTGGCATCTGCGTTGTTAGTGCTGCCCTCTAGTGCGTCGGCAAAGTCCGCATAGCTAATGCCATGAATGGCAAGACAATTTGCCAACCCCAGGAGGCCAAGGCCAACTTGACGATCAATGGAAGGAGGCAGGTATTCGCCAGTATCGCCAACGCCAGTCTTGCCATGCAGTTCACACAGTTGCCCCATGCCTTGCTTGAACGCATTGATAAACTGTTCAGGCTGCATGATGGACAATGCGCCGAGGTTGACGTGCTGCAAGAGGCAAGTGCCGCGATGGGGGAGCAATACTTCCAGGCAAACATTCCCGTAAATGCGGGAGCCACTATCATCAGTCTTAATCTTTGTCAGCCAAACGTCGCCATTTGTGATACCCTTAATCGTGGCGGCAATCAATTTCGGTGAGGCTTTGTCTAGGAAATGATTGTCAACATTCAAGCAGCGTTTCGCCCATGGAAACAAATGCCGTGGCGCTGATACAAACTTAATGGCATCAGGGTGGGAGTAGTCAAGATGCAACACCACGGCTCCATTTTTGAACTTTCCACCACGACGTAGCACTTCATTGAGCTTGCTATAAATCATGCCGAAACTAACAGGGCCACTAGCGATAAGTCCTTTTCCATTGTCACTACCTTCGGGGCGCAGTTTGGACAAATGAACAGCAACTCCAGCACCATTCCGCAAACCATGCGAGACGAAACGCCATGACGCTTCAATACCATCTTCGTCTTCCATGCAGTCTTCAACGACAAAGACAGTACAGGAAACGGGAAGGCGGCCAGATGGATCATCAATCCAATCCTGCACACGACCAGTACGAGCAATGGGCAGGCAGCGAGCGTTGTCTTTGAGCGCCATAGACAGAAAAGGGGCCTCAAGGCCCCAGGGGTGAACAGAGGTAGCCTAGCATCAAAGCTCAGGCTTCGGCAATTAGCATGGGCGATGATAGAGCAATTCCTTGCTGTGATGCGACTGATGCGACTTGCGGCGACTTGTGACCGTATCCCGAAAGCGCTCAAATGGGAGATAGGTCGGGGTAATTCCGGTTTTAGGGCGGCGTGCTTCACAGGCGATAATTTGCCCTTCTAGTTTGAGAATTGAGCGCCCAAATTCTTGGTAATTGTCCACAAATGGAAGGCGATACTTGTAGTTGTATTGGTACGGTGGATCAATAAACCAAGTAGCCGGATTGGCGAAGTTGGTCAGCAAATCAATCCCACATTGCTTAACTTTCCAATGTTTAATTAGCGTATGCTGTTCTGCAACCCTTGATCGAGATGTGGCAGTCCATTGCCCTGGCTTATTTCCCCACGGTGAAATTGTCCAGCAATTACCCACGTTGTTAGTACGCTGCCAAGACTTTAGCAGAAGAGACTGACCTTCGGAAAGGCCGAGACAGCGAATGTCGGTGCCCACTGGAATGTTTAATGGGATAGAGCGAATCGCATCCTCGGTGGCCTCCGTAATTAACCACTGCCATAGCTTATACAAATGCTCATCGGCTTCTGCAATCACGCAATCATGCTGGTAGTGGCGCAGGGAATAACAAGCACTTCCCGCGAAGGGCTCAATAATAACGCGATGGGCGGGACGTGGGTAGTGCTTGCTGGCAATCCACTTAGAACCGAACCACTTAAAGAACGGACCGTCAATCATGAAAACTCAGTTGCAAATGCCATCTTCCGGTGCGTCTAACTTGTCTTTAGCAAATAGCATGGCCTCGGCCTTGCTCCTGAACCAGTAGGGCTTGCCTTCGTAGGCAATAAACCACTGGAAGCCAGGGCGACTATAGCAAGGCCACACCTTAATCTTGCCAATGTACCATGGATCAACGTATTGCGAAAAAGGAATCATTGGCAAAAGGCTTTGATCTATTGTAAGGGCTCTAGTCAATTATGTTGTGTAGCCATTTTGACCATTGCCATCACATTCACCCATCAATAGAAGGCACATAGCCAACACTGTCGCAAGTCTCGCAAGGTTCGTGGCCCACTATGCCATAAGCATAATCCGGCCAATCGTCAATGACAAAATCGGAACCCTCCTGAGCCGAGCATGGCCTTTGCAAATCATCATGCGGACGCTCCTTAAGAGCATACTCAATAAACCATGCCTCTCCTTCGCCTTGACAGTCAGGACACCTGCGATAAGTGGCTTCCCCCCTAAGGATGCTTCGTAGTTCCTCCGGGGTGAGAACAATGTGATACATTATTCCGCCTCCATTGGAAAATCTGCCATTACTTCATCCATTAAGTCGTCAAGACGCTCGCGCCCACGATAGCCCACTTGCCTTATGTGAAGATTAAATGCACAAGTGTAGCTTTTTCCATTTTCATCAAACCATGGCACTCCGCTGCTGATAAGCTCAAAGGGCCTGCCGCTTTGTTCCCTGATCCAGCGATAGCGCCTAGCATCAACATTAAGGGCTAACAGGGCATCCCTGACAGTGATGTAGTCGTTCCTAACCTCCATTAGCGTTTGACCGCCCATGGCGAGGGCATTAAGGGCTTGCAGAGCCTCCTCCAAGGAGGGATGCTCAGGCTGGGGCGATGGAGAGGGGACTGGCGAAGCGCTGGTCATACTGTTGGGGTCGATGGTTGGCAGTTGTTCGTTGTTGCTCATTGGCTTTCCTCCATTGCTTTCCTGACTGCCGTGATACCAGCCCAAGCAATGTCACTAGCACAGCCATGGCTCCAGAATGATGGCACTAAAGCTCCGGTGTTGGCCATGGCATCACGAAAGTCCTGAATGAGCTTTTGCTGTTCTTCCGTGTAAGGCTGATCCTGCTTCATGGGCTTGCCTTTAGCAGCCTCCTCCATGGCCTTTTCCATGGCCACTTGAGCCACGGAAGCGGCAGCCAGGAAGGCAGTATAGTCGGGCTCAATGCGCATGTAAGTGCGAGTGTGACCATCGGAAATGCAATGGACAAGACGAAAAGAGCCTGCCTCCATAAAGTCATCGTCATGGCTCCAATCATTTGCATTGCCCCACGGTACGTAGCGCCTCCCTTTCTTGACAAAAAGTTGAGTGCAGGTGTCATTGATTGTTGTCATCACAAGTGCTCCTCAATCCAATCGGCAATGGCAGAAAAATCAGCCCCATCATCATTGACCTCAGATAAAGCCGTTGTCATTGCGAAGGACAATCGAGACCAGCTTTGCACGGAATCGGGGGGGTAATTGCGGTCACGATCGTATTCGCGTACCATGTAGCCTCCCGTTATCTCAATGACATCACTCCACTGTCCCTCTCCAGTTGTTTTATTGTGCAAGTCACATAAGACGCCGAGACAGCAATAAACAGTGCCCTCGGGGAGATCCAATGTATTAAGCCTTAGCTTGCCTTGCTTGTATTCACCACTCCTCAGGGCTTTTGTCCATTGCTCTTTGATTGCAGGGTCCATAGGATGTGTTTCCATGGAATCGGGAAAAAAGTTCATGCTTCCTCTTTGATGTTGGTTTCAATCCAATCGGCTATTTCCTCAAATGACATGCCATTGTCGTCGTTCATTGCGATTAACAGATTCATTGTCTTGAGAGGTATTCCATGCCTTTTCTTGAACTCTGGAGATAGAGCCCCTGCCATTGTGCCGTCCACGAATGTGTACCTAATCTCCCTACATCCAAGCTCCACCCATTTACCTTCGCCACTAACATCACACAGCACACCTAGGCAGCAGTAACGGCAATCTCCGTTTTCGGATTGCCTTTTTAGCGCTTTTCTAGTCTGCTTATACCGCCCGCTCCTCAAAGCCTTAAGCCACTTCTCCTTCAGCGCCTTTTCCATGATTTCCTCCAAATACGAATGATCCGGCGAGTCCAAGAATAAGGCAAGACGATGGGCCAAAGCAAGCCCCCAGCAAAGGCCATTGTCCATTCCTTCACGCTATTTGCCCGATTGGGCCGCACAAGCGTGAGCGCAGTCCCCCAGAAGCCAATGGTGTAAAACTCAATCATTATCAGCCTCCGCATTAGCCAGGGCAGCCAGGACATTCATCATGGTCAATTCGGAAAAGGCTTCGTCAAAAGCACGACAAGTGGCATGGCTCATTGATTCGGCTTCGCCCATTGCACGATCAAAGTTTTGATCATCAAATAGAGCCATGGAGAAACGCTGAGTGGCGCAATTAGCAATGTTAAACCAATCCTCAAAGCGGAGAGGGGAACTGGTGGGCATTTCAGGAGTCACAGGAACGCTAATCATTTGGCGATGGAAGAGCAAAGTTCAATGTTGTTACTGCCAAGTTCAGTGGTGCATTTCAGGATGAAACGCTGTTGCATATCCATAGAGCATAGAGCAAATAGGGAGATAATTGTTAGTGCTGATAGCACAAGCATTGACAAGAACACAACCAGGTCCTCTTTGTCCATGGGGCTCGAAACGGTGGCTCCACTACGGTAAGGCTAAGTACCTGGCTTGTCAAGCCTCCTCGCCCATTGCCTGCGATTGTTAAGAAATACTGCAATTTTAGGCTGCTCCAAGCCCTCGTTTTCTGGTCATTTCCTTGACATTCCTTGCTACCACTAGCTTTTTAATGCTTAAGCAAACATAAAGAGGGCTTGCCTAACGATTTATGCTTAAAAGAGGGAACCGACATGGTTCCGACACTGAAGCAGGTTCAGTGTCTGCCTGAGGAGCTTTCGGCCTGAGCCCCCTCAAGGGGGCTTTATCCTTAGCTCCGCTCCTTCAAGTTCCCTCTCAGGCCCCTCTGGCTTAAGAAGCCTCTGCTGGAAAGCCCTATCGGCCAGAGCCCCTCAAGGGCGAACAGCAATGGGCTTTCCTCTCAACAAGCTCCCTTTCAATTATTCAGCAAGCGGGAGCACCAGCCAGGCCCCTAAGGGCTTAGACGGGCTCCCGCGTAAAGGCTTCTATTCAGAAAATCAATCAAAGGACGCTCCTATACCAAGGGCGTAGTGTGGCCCCGACTAGCGAATGTATCGCTTGATACAGAAGCAATGGGCAAGAGGCTATGGGAAGGCGAAGGTTCGCTAAAAATAAGCAAAGGCACAATGGAGGAAAGTAGAGCTAAAGGCAAAACGACAATAAAAAAAGCCCCCTGGAAAGGAGGCCCTGTAACTATCGCCCTTATGGGCTCTGACTATTGGGCCTCTTTCCCGCCTATGTAAAGCTAGTCTTTCTTGCCTATGCAAATCGCAACTGCTGTGTTGTCATAGGACAATGCTGACAATAGCTCATGGTTATTCGTCTTAATCTTTAGCTCTACTTCAATACGACCTACTCCCTCACTTTGAATAACGCCCCACATTACCACATGGGGCTTAATCTCCACTTCAATGCAAGGCAACTCAATTCCTTGCTCCTCGCCAGGAAAACTAATCAACAATGTGCTTTCAGAATACAATGCGCTCATGATCAAAAAAACAATGGGGGGAAAATGAATAGTGGTTAAGAATTAGTCCTCTTTGATGTTCTCCTCAATCCAATCGGCCATCTTTTCAAAAGAGAGCCCATATGTATCGTTCATCATTATGATCATATCGCTGTGACCACGAGAAATGCCAAAGTCCGACCCGCAAGAAAAGGAATACCATTGCCCTGGTGCGCCAACATCACACAACACACCAAGACAACAAAACTGATTGTTCTTGTCCCTTAAATATTTTCGCCCTTGCTTATACCTCCCGCTCCTTAAAGCCTCCAGCCACTTCGCTTTTAGTTCACCATTCATTGCTAGTCCTCCAGGAAAGAAAAAAGCTCCTCTCAGAGCCTCAACAGCCTATTGCCTTGGCTTCTCCCTGTCAACAGCCCAATCGCTCCTCATCAATGCTTTGCCATGGTTCCCATCCCGCTAATTTCGCATGAAAAATGACGCCGCTTCTAAAAGGGGGTAGCCCTACATGCAGGCTCCCTGGGGAGCCCGTTACTGCGCTAGGGGTGTTTAATACGCTTTGCAACGAATCGGATGCGTGCCATAGCATCTTCAGCTTCGGCGGTCAAGCGTGACAAATCGTCATAGTAGGTTTCCCATTCGGGCAGTGTGGCGTCGCTATCGGGCACACTGGGGAGGTGCCAGTCGCCGTTAGGGTCCAATCGCTGCAGTGTGGCCAGCGTTTCGGTAAGGATTTCCGGGAACATAGGACGGTGGGGGAATCAGGACAGTGGAACAATAGGACGGACTGGCTGGCAAGTTTGGGGGAGATGTGACGGTTGAAAGACTGGAGAATGTTAAGATTGTGTGAAGCACTAACCTATTTTCTCCCAGCAAGCCATACGGGCTAGCTTGCCGGGTGCTCTTCCTGATCA
This sequence comes from Methylacidiphilales bacterium, assembly GCA_040397425.1. Lineage (GTDB taxonomy): Bacteria > Verrucomicrobiota > Verrucomicrobiia > Methylacidiphilales > Verrucolacustridaceae > Verrucolacustris. The sequence goes on along the minus strand of JBBAWA010000001.1, from coordinate 10,542 downwards.
ACCGTTGCCTCCACAATCTGCCGTGAAAGAATCGAACCACGGACCAAGCCTTTTAGTTCTTGCTATTGCTGCCGCGCTAGTTGCGGTGGAAGATGAAGTCTCAGGATTGCTGCAATGCGCTTTGGCTTGTTCCAGCGTAAGCCCTTTGGTGATGGTTCTATGCCCACCGCGGAAGTAGTGGCGGATGATTTTGTAAGTCATGGTCGTTGAATCGTGGGATAGTGCGGGCTTGTCCCGCTTGACGGAATGCTAGACGCAACGGGAGCCCGTCCCGGCTGCGACTGTGCCAGAGGACAAAGCGCCCCTATTGCTCTAAGATTTCACGTTGTGCCCAAATCTCCAGGAATTGTTCGACGATTTCTTCAGCAAGTTTGCGGGAATTATCCCGTCTGTGAAGGTCTACGATTCCCCAGTCTTGGAAGCCATAGGCTCCGCCGGTGTAGCTATTGTCACCTGTCTGGTAATTCCAAACGATGCCGTCCGGTGTGATTTCTGCTCCGATGGTTACGGCAATGCCGGGAAGTGTGGCCTCTTCATGCGTGCGGTAGTCGTCGCAGATGGTAGCTTTAAGCTCTTTGAGTAGTCTTTCAAGGTCACGTCGGAACATGATCAAATGCTTTTTGTTCATGGGAAGAATGGAAGAACGAGAAAATGGGACAGACCGGGAAATTAGCAGGGATTCCAAACAATGCCACCACGCGGTCCAAACGTAAGCTCAAAATCAGGATAGACGTCTGTGGTGTCATCGTAAAAGCCCTTCCAGACCAAAGCGGAGACCGGGGCGTCGCCGTATCGGCAGACTGTATCTTGCCAATCTTGCAAGATGCCGTGACATTCTGCACGGGATCGACAATGGGACAGGGATTGATCGCCGAAGGGAGCGGCAAAATTACCGGAGTCAGTGTGAGGCTGGATAGTGTATTTCATGGGGAAGAAAATGGGGGAACAAAGGAGACGGGCTGCGGTTATTCTGCCAGGTATGCCACCAGTTCCCCGGTCGGAGATTCTGGGATTGCGTCGCGTCGTGCAGCGAAAATTGACACACGATACCTGCCGCAGGCTGCGATTCTGTCAGCAAGGTACATCTGCTCCCATGTTTCAGAAGCCGCTTCAAATTCAGCCCAAGAAAGCGCACCCTCGTCCAAGATTGGATAGTTTGCAAGCGAAGATGCTAGGCTTGCCGCGACTTTCAATGCTTCAATATCGCCAGGATGAATCAAGAGGATTTCGTACCATCCACAAGCCCAATGACCGAACCTATGCACTGCCGTCTCTTCATGCTCAGAAGCTCCCATAATGTGATCAGTGGCAATCTTAAAGTTGACCTTCTGCAGGATGCCAGAATCCCGATTCTGCGAGCATGGTCCCATAAAGAATGTGTCTAGGTTGGGGCAGATGTGACGGTCAAATTGCGTAGGGGTGTGGTCCTGATACCTATCAAGAAAATCAGCAAAGTCGATGGTAGGGTCTGCCATGGGAAGAAAAGGGGGGGAAGTGAGATTAAGATGGGAGGGTTACAACTATTCAGAGTAGGCGGCAGGGATCTGTTCGCCACAGTGGCCGCAGTAAAGATCGTGGTCTTCATAGTTGATGGAAGAGTCAACTAAAAGCCAGCCATCGCGAAAGTCGGCAGTCATAATGCTGCCGATTTCGGCGCGGCAGCAATTGGGGCACAATTCCTCACCATCGGACAGGATGCCGTAGCGGGGATAACCTCCAGGCCAGGCGTAGGGGGCATCAGCTAGGCTGACAGCTAGAGCGTAGGACTTCAGGCGCGCCACAAATAGCGCGGACTCCAGCCTGCCAGGAAATGCGAGTTGCGACGCGGCAGCACAAACAGCGTCAATTTTTTCCGTGAAATCGTGGGAATCGAAAAAGGACATGCAGGGAAACCAGTTGGGCTCTCCCATATTGACTCCAGCCGACGGACAAGCGCCGCCTAGTGGTCAGTCTGCAGAGTGGTCGCACCAGCACCAGCGGCAGCACCAGCACCAGCGGCCGCACCAGCACCAGCACCAGCACCAGCGGCAAGGGCAGGGCCAGGGCCAGGGCAGGGGCAGGGGCAGGGGCAAGGGCAGGGGCAAGGGCAGGGCAGGGGCAGGGGCAAGGGCAGGGGCAGCGGCAAGGGCAAGGGCAAGGGCAGGGCCAAGGGCAAGGGCAGGGGCAGGGGCAGGGGCAGCCCGCCGATTCCCCCTTCTATGATTCCCCCCCCCTTTACCGCCTTTCGTTTTGTCCCCTTTACTGGCTCCTAGCGAGTCCCTAGCCCTTCACTGTATGGCCTACGTAGCCATAGGCCAAGCACACGTTAGCCGCAGGCTTAACCTTTAATGCCCTGCAGAGGCAAGCCTGCCAAAGTCTTTTTAGGGCCTTATCGTAGTGGAAAAACAAATACAAATCTAGAGCGGTATAGGCTCTTTCTTTGACGCTGAAACCTAGGCATTCTCTCTCAAAATCCAGGCTGATTCCATGGCGTTCACAGAATCTCTCAGCGGCTCTGTCTAGCGCTTGTGCGTCGCTGATAGTCAAATAACGAAGTGGGGAAAACGTCATTAGTCGATCAGTAAGGAAAAGGAGACAAAGAGAGAGAGTAGGGGCGAATTGATCGCCCCTTTGCTATCAGCCTTCCCCGTAGTAAAACAGGCCGGCAAACCAGAGGAGAATTTCATTATCGCAACAGCGCACTTCCTGCCATGGCGTACCCCAGTCTTGCCATTCCAGCCATACCCGCCGTGGCTCACCGTGGCAATCTAAGTTCCCCAGAATACGCAGCGCCGGTCCCCCAGTGGTAAGGAGGATTTGGAACTCGTCCGGGCTGTCGGGAGCATCTCCCAGAATGTACCAGCCAGAGCGCACTTCTACGCTTAACACACCTTCTCTGCAGTGTTCCTCAATATCCCCTAAACACTGCTCCCGGTTGTCGCCATCGTAGGCGAAGTCTTTTCTAAGCATACGGCGGGCGTCCCGGCTGATTTCTCGGGCTTCCATGCGCTCATCAGAGCAAAAAGTGAACGCTTCGTAAAGCTTTGTTGTGTCCTCTGTCCAAGCTTGAGCATCTTGGAGAGCGTAATCTTTCTCAGTCATGATGAAAGGAAGATGAAAGGAAAAAGAGGAAGCGATGGTGGGGCGGTGGTCCCGCTTGACGGAATGCTAGACGCCACTGGAGACCGTCCTAGCCGTGAATGTGCCAGAGAACAAAGTGTCCCATTGAGCCCGCCTAACCCAACGGGACTCCTGACTAGATAATGGCCAGGCTCTCCCCGCAAAGGCGGGGGAGACTTCCCTATATTCTCGCGGCTGATGGCGCGGAATCACAACCGCTTGGCCGTCCGGCAAGGTAGAGACAAAATCCCCTAGGGCAGTTTTGCCGCTAATTGAAAGCAGACGATGCGCTAAAGTGGCAGAGTCACGCATCGTCGCCCTTCCTGACGACTGCATAGTTTGCGTGCGGATCGTCGCAGTAGGCGACAGAATCCCTGGCCGAAATCGGCATAATTACCCACTGAAGGACGGCGTTGTTAATGCCTGGAAGGTCCAGGTTTGCCTGGAACATAGAGGCTTTCGCCTTAAATGATCGAAGACACAAAACCTTACCATCTCCCCATTTCTGAACAATCTTTAATGGGACCATCATTAGCGCCGGATCAAAGATCCAGCGCCCGAAGTCTCCCACCATTTGATTATCGAAAGTCTCCCCAATCCCTAACACTTGTTGCAAATGGTCGGGCAAGTGATGATAACTCTCCACGGTTAACGTTTGCTTGCCATTGTGGACAATTTCCACGTCATAGGCGCAGGTATTCCCCCGCCTAGATATGGAGCATCCTCCACCCTTGAGCTTGAGAAACGGCGACGCTGGTACGTCCTCCTGGCATGGAACTAGATCCTGCGAGTGATCAAAAGATAAGCAGGCACCGTGAAAGCCATTTGTAGCCAAAAGCTCCGCCCTAAAAGGATCATTGGCACACGGCCTAACCCTAATTCCTTCTAGTGTCGGACTATTGTCCGACTTTTGGGGGCAGAATTGCGCCGCAATGTGAAGCGCAATGGTCGGAAGTTCGATCATTTGTCTAGTGCGAGGTGGAGGAGTTTAACAGAATGCCTAATCCGGGCCAGTGAATCGGCCGGGAAAGGCACCATAGAAAGGAACTGGCACAAAATGTCGGCAGCCCATAGTAGGCGTACCCAGTGCGGCCTAGACAGTGAGATAGTAATGACACGGTTAGGGGCATTCTCCCAATCCGGCCTGTCAAGGTTGGGAAGCTCAATCGTCATTGTGCGCACCATAGATAGCGCTTGCGCGCTTAATAGCGTCCTTTTTGTTGGCGTAATGCCAACCCGTAAACAGATCCGGTGATCTGCTAAACACGGTGTCCCCATCTCGGGTGGGGGTTTGGTATCCCCCCCGGTCGAATTGACAGGCTACCACCCAGCGGCCTAGGTGAAGGTGGACATTTTCCATAAGGAGGCAGAGAAGGAACAAGGGGCGCGGGACCGTTGCGGCTCCGCGTGCTCTAATTATTGCCACCACCAACAGCCCACAGCCCGGACCAGTGGACAGTGCGCCTAGTGGCACAAGGTCAACGCCACTTCTCCGCAACCTGGCTATGGGCCGCCAAAATACGCATAGCAGCACACGGCCTGGCTCTTGATGATCCGGCTGTCCTTTTTGCTGAAGGCCAAATGCCCCTTTTGCCGAAGGTCAGTTAGTCCCCTAGTCCCTTTTACTGAGAGTTGGCTAGTCCCTTGGTCCCTTTTACTGAGGGTTGGCTGGTCCCCTTTGCTGCAATCCGGCTAGTCCTTTAGTCCCTTGGTCCATTGGTCCCCTTTACTGCAATCCGGCTAGTCCCTTAGTCCCCAGTCTTTACTGCAATCCGGCTAGTCCCTTAGTCCCTCCCTCTACTGCGATTTCATTTAGTCCCCAACGAAAAAGGGGCCTACTGGCCCCTCGTTTAGTCCCTGCTTTTCAGTAGCCTTTTAATGTCTCGCTCAATGTTTCGTAGGGCGCGATTATCGCTAGCAGTTTTACTGGTGGTCAAGTGAGCACCAGAAGGATGAACAAAGACGAGATGCTTGCGTGACCTTTTTAGAGAGAAACCATGCTTCTCGCAAAGTCCAATAATGTCATTCATTTATTGGACACACCTCAACGATGTCCAAGTCGTGATCTCCTGCCCCCGGTTCCCAATGCCTTCCATCGGCATAATTCCATCCAAGTATGTGCTCAATCTTTTCCTCGTCATCGTCGCAGTATGAGTCAACTGCTTTGACTACTGAACAATCCCCGCGCCTAAGGCGAACCCTTCGCCCTACAAGCGCCTCTAGCTTATCCCTGGTACTGAAATCGAAAGGAGGCAAAATCCGCCCCAAGCTAAGCACCTCTTCGCCTCCATTGTGAGGCGCCATTGAATCAACTTCACTGGATTTTACCTCCGACTTTGCGACATTAGCCTGGAGTGTCTTGAGGGCGTCAATCAAAGAGGCAATCTGATCAAAAGCAATGATCTGATTATCGTCGTTAAAAATGATTCTTGCTCCTTTCTCCGTCTGCACCAGCAAAAAATGGCCAGAGTCAGACTTGAAAGTGAATGTCAAAAATACTTGATTCATTTGGAAAGATTTTGGTAGAGTTCAATCAAGGCTATGAAGATAGTCAGAACCAGAATGGCGAGACCTGCAGCAGCAAGAATTGCATAAGGAAACAATGGAAGCAGGATAAGCCATGTCGGAATGACAATGCCATTGAGCGAGGCTGCATAAAGCAGACCTGAGGCAATGGCAGGCCAAAGCGGAATGTTCACGGAGGCTTTCATGAAGCGAAGGGGCGCCTGATCAGCTTAGAACCTCTGCGCATTGGTGTCAATGGGGTCAATGGGGTCAATGGGGTCAATGGGGTCAATGGGGTAGGATCGGGCAGGAAAAGAGGCTTCCGTTAGGAAGCCCCCGGCTCATGCGCCCCAATCGTAGGTTCTGGCTGGCTGGGTAGCAATACTCAGTCAGCAGATCCTCATGCAATGGGCTGAGCGGGCTCAGACGCGCACGTCCCTTGCAAAGCAGCGCATGGCAGAGGCAAGGGTAAGGCGCCCTGGAGGGGCAGCCAAAGGGCAATAAAGAACGGCAAGATGGGCATAGGGAAAGGAGCGCAAGCCCCGGCATAATGAAAAAGGCTATCATGTCATGTCACGTCGGCAAGGATTGCCTCTCTCTCCATCGAGTACCATATCGCCTTGCGCAATTTCTTCCGTAGTTTCTTCCGTAGTTTCTTGCGTAGTTTCTTCCGTAGTTAGCGAAGTGGTGCAATGGCATCGGCAAGTTCATAGTGCCCCCAACACTCTCAGTGTTACCGAAGCGTGGAAGTCTCTGGAAAAATTAAAGTCAAGCTAGTGGCAGAAGCCGCCCATGCACCAGCCAATCCAACAAGCCTTATTGAACAGCCAACCGCAATAGCCAGGCACAGTGGTGATGGTTTTTTCGTGAAAATTATCTCCCCATTGTTCAACGATTAAGGTTTGCTGGTTTTGCCAATAAAACCTACCAATGTTGCCCCCATGGCAATCAACATCAATGGGGAATAGTGGTTCAAATGGCTGCTCCCAATCGTTAATTTCACTTGTCATTGGATTAGTGGTGAATGGTCCGGCAGCGTGCCGGTGGAAACGAGTTGCAGGAAGGCCCTCCGCTGGGCGTTTCTAGCATCTCCGGCGGCTAATTCAGCGGCATCTGCGGCGTCTAATGCCGCGGCATGTGCGGCGTCTAATGCAGCGGCATCTGCGGCCTCATTTGCGGCGGCCCATGCGACGGCCCATGTGCCCTCTAGGAAGGGCCGTGCGGCCCGCGCGACGGCGTATGCGGCAGCCAACTCCTCGCTCGTTGCCAGGCCATGCGCATGACGCTCAGCAACGTCCAGAATGTCGATGCTGCACCGGTCCCGCGTCAGGTGCTGCACTGACCTGGCGCACCAGACGGCATAAAGCCGCCAGAGGCGAAAGTGCTGCGGCTCTGCGCGACAGCACCAGAGTGCATCCTGCAGGCCGGCAACACGCACGATCTCGCCAAAGAAGATCGGTTTATCGTCCGGCTCCCCCTTTCCCGCAAGGGCCAGCGCCCGGCGCATACCATGGCGGCAGGGATTAGCCGCGAAGATGCGGTTCAAGCTGGTGGTGATGGGAAAAGGCGCGGTAGTTTGCATTTCGGGCGAGCTAGTGGTGGTCATTCAAGGTAATTCATCAGCGGCTCATAGACGCCTTCCGCGTCAGAGTTAAAGTGGCCATCTGCACCGCAGAACGGGCAGCGGACTGGATCACCGTCAGTGGCACATCCGTCAGACTCCCTGGTGCTGACCTGCAGCCCGCAGCCGCAATCGTTGCAGCCGTAGGGAATGTCGATCCAGCGGGCGGCAGGGCTCAGATCAGCCACGCTGCGCCCTCCTGTTCCACTGTCAAGCACTGAAAGCAGCCAGGCGCGGGCATCCTCGTCGGAGTCGTGGAAATGCGTCGCAGCCTCATGGCCGATGAGGGTGATCTGGTTCTGGGTTGGGCTGCACCGGCTCCCCGGTGTAGGGGTTAGTTGCTCGCCTACTGGGGTCTGGATCCGGGAAGGTGATTGAGCGCAGATGTTGGCCTCTGGGGATCAAATTCGGCTTTGGCGTCGTGGGCCTGCCGATGCCGTTGCCGCGCTGGACAACGCCTTCAAAAGGAACACCGAGATTTATCGCCTCGGGGCCTTGCATCCGGCCATACCGTGGACGCCACGGCCAGCGCAGCAACACCGCACTGAAGGTGGCACCGAGGGCAAACCAGGCGAGGCGATCAGTCACCCTGGACCCCCCGCCGCATGGCGCGAATGATGCGGATGTTGATAGTCACTGCGGCACCTCCGGGATTTCCGGCAGGTATTGCCAGCCAGCGGGAAAGAAGCAGATACCATCGGCATCCCATTCCACTCCGTCCCACGACACACATGCAATGGTGTCATAGTCGTGGGCGAGAATCAGGGTCCCATCAGTCGGCGCAGTCTCCATCGGCTGCCATTCCGGCTGGGCCAGGAAAGCGCGGGCCTCGGTAGCGAGGTCGCTTTGAAAGCAGCGATTGTCCGTTACCTGCCTTACGAATTGATCTAACTGCCCAGCCATGCGGCTGATCAGGCTGCGAACTTCGGGAGTCATGACTGCACCCTCCTGTTCCACCGTTCAGCGGCGGATTCCGCGTCCGGGGCGCTTGGCCCGAAGGTACAGCAGTGACGGCAGGCGATGTATTCGCCGCAAACATGTCCCACGACTAAATTAACGCTGCCACAGAACGGGCAGGGCTTCAGTGTTTTCTTAGCCACGCTGCACCCCCCGTCGCATGGCGCGAGTGATACGGATGGCGACCGTCACCGGCCAGATGGCGCCGGCCAGACTGGCAGCCGCCCATTCTGTAATTTCGCCCGCCTCGCGGGGGCGGACGCAGGCGATGGTCGTCACGATCATCGCCCAGACGTAGAGTTCAATCAGAAGCATTGTGAGAAGAGCAATGGGAGGCCCGGATAGGCTCCGGGCGGGCCGTCATGGCCGCCTAGCCCGATTAGGAGAGGGAATACCCAAGCCGGATCCGTAGCCGCTGCCGTGGCCGCCGCCGCTGCCGTAGCCGTGGCCGCCGCCGTAGCCGCTGCCGACGCCGTCGCCGTCGCCGTAGCCGTCGCCGCCGCCGCTGCCGTAGCAGCCGCC
>JBBAWA010000001.1:0-1738 GCA_040397425.1 Methylacidiphilales bacterium | reverse complement strand
GCTGCCGTAGCCGCTGCCGACGCCGTCGCCGTTGCCGTTGCCGCTGCCGCTGCCGTAGCCGCTGCCGACGCCGTCGCCGTTGCCGTTGCCGCTGCCGCTGCCGCTGCCAATGCCGAAGCCTGCTGGGAACATCACAGCCCCCAGCCGTCGTGGACGGGGACGGCAAAGATTTCGGCGCCAGCCGGAATGTCAATGTCCGCGAAAGGGCGGATGTCCGCCTTGGACGGATCTTCCACTACGGCGGCAAAGCCGCACTGAACCCACCTAAACACCCACACACAACGTGTGAGCTTGATGCGCCCGTCAATGCGCTGAACATCACCTGCGAAGATCCATCCGCGATCGACGACAATGACCGCACGGGAACCGTGCTTCTGGGCTGGAGTGTATTCCACTCCACTGATGACGATGTTTTCCATGGTGAAGATGATGCAATGGAATGCCCGGATAGGCTCCGGTCAGGGACGAACCAGGACCTGGAGAAGCCAGGGGATAGCATGTTCTTTCTTGCTGTAGAAATAGCCTTTGGCCTCGGGACCCAGCAGGATGTAACCGGCTATCTCGGGGCCATTGAGTGCCTCCAGCCTGGCTCCCTCCTCCCCGGCTAGATGGATAGCCCATCCGGCAATGCAGTGGTTTGTGCCACAGTCGGAGTGCCAGGATTCCATCTGAAGACGGTCTGGCGAGGCCAAAACAGTCTTGACTACTTCTCTCAGCCGCCGATCGTGGTCATCCACAACCGGCACCTGGCTCATGTAGTCGTGTTTAGTCGGGCAATAGTAGCTGCCTGGCCCTGCGGCCCCGCCTACATCGTTTGCGAGAACCTCCTGAAGGTTCATGGTCTGTCGTGCGAAGGAATGGAATGCCCGGATAGGCTCCGGGCGGGCCGCGGTCAACTGTCAAGCACTGAAAGCAGCCAGGCGCGGGCATCCTCGTCGGAGTCATGGAAATGCAATGCGGCCTCATGGCCGAGCAACATGCGCCCGGCGAGTTCAGGGCCGTGCATTTCCTCCAGTAGCCGCCCTGGCTCGCCGGCCAAGTGGATTGCCCAGCCAGCAATACAATGCGTTGTTGGGCACGTATGCCACGACTGCATATGGAGCCCGTCTTGGTTGGCCGTCGCCACTGCAGCGACTGCCCGCAAGCGGTAATCACTGTCAAGGGCAACAGGAATCCCGACGGCGCCGCGGAGGTCGGCGCCGCTGAGGTTGGCCCCGTACAGGTTGGCCCCATGCAGGTCGGCGTCGCGCAGGTCGGCCCCGTGCAGGTTGGCCCCGTGCAGGTTGGCCCGTTGCAGGCTGGCCCCGTGCAGGTCGGCGTCGCGCAGGTCGGCCCCGTGCAGGTTGGCCCCGTGCAGGTTGGCCCGTTGCAGGTCGGCCCCATGCAGGCTGGCCCGTTGCAGGCTGGCCCCGTACAGGTCGGCCCCGTGCAGGTTGGCCCCGTACAGGTCGGCGTCGCGCAGGTTGGCCCGTTGCAGGTCGGCCCCATGCAGGCTGGCGCTGGTCCCTTCGCTACCGCTTGATTTGAGCCAGACGTAGTGGTGGGCAAGAACCTGCTCTAGCTCTTGTGGCTTCATTTTCGGAGATGCAATGGAATGCCCGGATAGGCTCCGGGCGGGCCTGCGACCTCAAATGATCGCAAAGTCGGCGGCGGTGGTGGAGTTCCGCAGCCACTGCAGGGTGCAGAGGATCTGTGCATCAGCACCGCCGGTCCCGTCGGCGTCGAACCAGATGGTGGG